>JACQYP010000046.1 GCA_016208205.1 Candidatus Desantisiibacteriota bacterium
ACTCTAATCGTATCCGATGCCTTATACCCATTACCAATTAATTGTACCCCTGTCCCGACCGTACCGGTTAATGGTGTTAAGGTATGAATGTTTGCCTTGATATAGAACGGTGCACTTGACTCATGACCCGCACCAATCGAGCGGGCAGTAATGGTCAACGAACCGCCGACCTGCTCATTTAAGGTAAATATAGTGCTGAATGTACCGGATGATGATGCTGTACCAATCTCACCCTGATATGTTCCAAAGGTAAGGCTGCCGTTTGTATTGCCGATATATCCATCACCGGTAATAGTTATTAATCTGCCCACAGTAGCTGAACTCGGCGTAACCAGAACAATATGCGGCAGGCAGAAGAATGTATTCGTAGCCACACCACT
Organism: Candidatus Desantisiibacteriota bacterium; assembly: GCA_016208205.1. The sequence continues at coordinate 381 of JACQYP010000046.1, forward strand.
CCCTGTCCCAACCACAGCAGCCGTTCCATACACCTGTGTATCAACCGTAAAGTTAACCGAGAATTGTCCAATTCCATTACACTGTGGCTTAGCAATGCTTGGTGTTGTTCCAAGCCCAATCTCAACATACTCAAGCGAGCCGTAACCATTACCGGCAACAGTAATTATCAGACCGATTGTACCAATACCAGGTGTTACCGTATATATGGCTGGAATAATCTTAAAGCTATTATCAGCAAATATATTTATATCACCTTCATAGTAGGCATGAACCGTCTTTGTCCCAAAAAATTGGGTATCTACTGTAAAGGTAGTGCTGAATGAACCGTTAGCTGATGCCGCAATAATAGCCCGTATAGTCGTAGTGCCAAAATCAATAGCAACACGATTACCATACTTGGAGTCAAACCCATCACCCTTCACGGTTACAGTCATCCCAACCGTGCCAGTATTCGGGCTAACGGTATGGATATTGGGTATGATATGGAAACTGATTTCTGCCATACCATTAGACGCAACACCAATGGCTTTTACTGCCGTTGTCCCATAAACCTGAGTGTCAATGGTAAATCCGGTAAGGATGCGACCATCACCTAAGGCTGTCGTAGTGGTGATAGTAACACTATTACCAAAATCAATCCTTACCAATTCACCTGCCTGATACCCATCACCACTCAAAGCTACGACCGTTCCAACTGTTCCGGTATCCGGTGTAACCAATGTCAGTCGCGGATTAACCTTAAAGTAAGAAACCGCTGATGTACCGGTAGTTGTCCCATAGGCGGTGATAGTGTTCGTTCCTATTGATTGATTATCAATGGTAAATATTGCCGAGAAATAACCCGAACCATCTGTCAACTACTGCAGGAATAATGTTATCATGCGTGCCAAAGTTGATATTAATAGGCTCTATTGCTTTATACCCACTTCCAGCAATATTAACCACTGTCCCTACCGTACCTGCCCTTGGTGTCAAACTATAAATGGTTGCCTTGATATAGAATATATTAGAAGCACTATTAAATGTTTGTCCATTAGCTGTAATAGTAGTCGAGCCACACGGCTGAGAATTAATCGTAAAGACATAAGTAAATGTACCGCCAAGACCATGACCATCGTTTACATCGGCACCTGAAGCAGAGGCAGTGCCTATGCAGGGTGGTGTTGTCCCAAAACTAACCGATATGGTATCCGATGCCTTATACCCATTACCAATAATTGTTACGCTCGTTCCTACAGAGCCCATCTGTGGGCTGACTGTATGGATATTTGCCTTGATATAGAATGCTCTATCTGCCTGTGCTTGTGGAGATGTATTTGCTGTTACTGTAACCGTTCCGCCAGGCTGTTCATCCAGGGTAAATATTCGTACAAAGCTGCCCTCAGTTGTTGCTGTTCCAGGATCTGTCAAATATGGCACACCAAAGCGAATAGATAATGTATTTCCTGCCTCAAACCCATTGCCCTTGATAGTAAGTGGAGTTCCAACCGTTCCCTCTGACGGAGAGATAGAATAAATACTTGTCTTGATAAAGAAGGTAGATGTTGCTGCCCAGCCGGATGATACACCGGTAGCCCTCACACTTGTTGTGCCATAGGATTGCGTATCCACAGTAAAGCTATAGCTGAAGGTACCATTTGCATTAGCCCATTTGTTATCAAGAATAGTAGCATTTGTCCCAAATCCAATTCTTATTATTTCATAGGCATAGCCATTTCCCTTAACCGTAATTAACTGCCCTACCGTTCCCTGACCCGGTGTAACCTCAATAATGCTGGGTATAATCTTAAACTCATAGTTCTCTGCCTTATGGGTATCAGGAGTATTCCCTGTGGCAATTATTGTCTTTGTCCCATAGACTTGGGTATTGACCGTAAATGTCAGACTAAAGGTACCTAACTGACTTGCTGTTGTTGTTTTTGTAAGATTTGCTCCAAACTGAACCGTAACCGTTTCACTTATACTATAGCCATTACCTGTAACACTTACCATTGTCCCAACACTGCCAAGCTTGGGTGTAATCAGAGTAATATTTGGAATAACCACAAATTTGTTGGCAGCAGAGGCACCGGTATCAGCACCAATGACTGTAATCGTGGTTGTACCGTAGGGTTGAGCATCAATTGTCATTGTTGCTGAGATCGTACCGTTACCTGAGGTACTACTACCACTATAAATACTCGGGAGATTCCCAAAGTTGATAGCCACATATTCCCCTTGACCATAACCGGTCATTTGCAGGGTAATGGTTGTACCAATTGATCCCTTAGTTGGGGTAACGCTCCAGATTTCAGGCTTGATAGTAAAGCTGGCTGCTGTATTTGTTTCCCCAGAGCTAAGCCCACGAATAGTAATGGTCTTTGTCCCCAGACACTGGGTGTCAACCGTAAAGCCAATACTAAATATACCTGTCCCATAATTCGTCTTTTCAGTCGTAATGCTTGTTGTGTTACCAAAATTAATGACTATATCCTCATAACTCCCATACCCATCACCATTAACCGTAACCCTTGACCCAACAGTTCCTGAGAGCGGCGTTACCTCAGTCATCCTGCCCCTGATCTTAAATTCAGCCTGACCAATATGATTGATAGTATCCAGCAAACCATTTGCCCAAATAGTCCTGGTTCCAAAATCCTGTGTATTTACCGTAAATGATCCGGTAAAATATCCTGCGTTAGAGGATGTTATTATAGCAATAGTAATCTCACTGCCAAACTTAATCTTTACCCCTTCACCTGCCGCAAAGCCATTACCCGAGATAGATATCTTAGTACCAACCGTACCCTCAGCCGGGGAAGTGCTGATAATCCTTGAGGTAATAACAAAACCCCTCTCAAAAGACCTTAGATTTGAATAATCCCTGGATTTAGCCTTAACCGTAGTTGTACCATAGGGTTGGGTATTAACTGTAAAGTTAATCGAAAAACTGCCGTTGGCAGAGGTTATCCCGGCATTAGATGTTACCAATGGAATGCTTGTCCCAAAATCAATAGTTATCCATTCTGAAGCCGCATAACCGGTCCCGAGTACAGTAACTATTGTTCCAACTGTCCCAATTGTCGGGCTAATCCATGGAACCTCAGGAAGTATCTTAAAGTTGCCAGACGAGCTTGCCCCAGAGCCGGTACCTATTGCAGTAATAGTAGTATTATCATAGGATTGCGTATCAACGGTAAAGACGGCAGTAAAGGCACCTGAACCATTCACAGCAGCTGTAGTAATAGTTGAATGATTGCCAAAGCTTATTTCTACACTCTCTGTTGCCTTATACCCATTACCCTCAACAGTAACAGTCGTTCCTACCGTTCCCTGACCTGGTGAAACATTAGCAATCCTTGCCTTAATTACAAACTCATCCCATTCGCTCACACCACTTGTCCCGCCAACAGCAACCACGCTTGTTGTCCCATAACCTTGAGTATCCACGGTAAATGCAGCCGTAAATGTCCCCTTATCGCTCGTGCTGACCAGGACAATGGATGATGTTATCCCGAAATCAACCTTTATTGTCTCTGATACCCCAAAGCCATCACCAGTAATTGTCACCCATTCACCAACAAAGCCAAAGCCTGGATTGACAGAAGTTATATGTGGCTCGATACAAAAGACATTGGTAATACTCTGACCACTGCCATCTCCACGCACAGTAATACTTGTTGTTCCATTCGATTGCGTATTTATAGTAAAGGTCTGTGTCCATGATCCCTCTGTAGCAGCAAAGATAGTTGTTGAAATAATATTTGTTGTCTGTCCAAAATCAACATGCAATCGTTCGCCTGTCCCACTACCATATCCATCACCCCTGATAGTAACAACCGTCCCAACGCTTCCTTTATTCGGAGAAACACCATAAAACCTGCCCAGTATCTTAAATGTGTTTGTGGCTACCTCGCCGGAGACAGTACCTGTAGCAAATACAGATTTTGTCCCATAGCTTTGAGTGTCATTTGTAAAGGTAGTTGTCCATGAGCCAAAATCATCGGATGAGCACAGGGTTATACTTGCCCTGTTCCCAAAGCCAATGGTTATTTGTTCACTTGCCCCAAAGCCATTACCGGATACGGTTACTATTATCCCAACCGTACCCTCTGTTGGTGTTACCATGGTAATGGCAGAAACCACATCAAAGGTTGTCTTTTCAGCAGCACTTGTTAAAAGTCCGATAGCTGTTATTGTTGTTGTTCCGTATGTATGCAGACCAACAACAAATATGCCGGCAAATGAACCGGTCGCCTCTGAGGTTATGGCCGTAATTGTGAGGATTGTTCCAAACCTGACATGAACCGCCTCTTGATTTCCATAACCATTACCGGAAATATTTACACTTTTTCCCACGCTTCCTGCTATCGGGGTAATCTGGACGAACGGCAGA
>JACQYP010000081.1 GCA_016208205.1 Candidatus Desantisiibacteriota bacterium
GAGTTTATCTTTCTCCCCGGGGCAATAGAGGCAATAAAAAGAATCAAGCAAAAGGGATTAATGGTTATTATTATTACCAACCAATCCGGAATTGGCAGGGGGATAATGTCAGAGGATGATCTGGCTAAGGTACACCGGCAGATGCTTGTTGAAATGAAAAAGGAGGGTGCAACCATAGATGCCATCTATTATTGCCCTCATTCCCCGGACAATGGATGTGATTGCCGAAAGCCTGAGGATGGGCTATTTAAGCAGGCATTAATGGATTTTAATATAGATATGAAAAATTCATGGATGATCGGGGATGAACAAAAGGATATCGAGGCAGGGCAAAAAGCCGGGTGCAAAACCTATCTGCTATCAAAAGGGGAATTACTGATTGAGGCAATAGAGAAGATAGAACACGGATGACACGAATTTAACGAATTTATACTGATTTTATCCGTGTAAATCCGGAGTATCCGTGTCATCCGTGTTCTATTTAACTTTCTATCTCTTCAGCCCGGTTATATCCTGAAATATCTGATCTGCGGTTGTTACTGTTTTCCCATTAGCCTGAAATGCCCGCTGAGCAACGATCATATCTGCAAACTCTTTTATCAGATCAACATTTGAACCCTCAAGGTGTCCTACCTTAAGCATCCCATGACCAGCAGAGCCTGGTGTATCGATTCGGGGATCACCGGAATTTACAGTTTCCCTGAATGTAGTACCGCTATTTCGCTCAAGACCGGAAGGATTAAAGAAGTAAGCCGTAGCTATCTGACCAACAGTAAAGTTCTGTCCATTATCATAAGCAGCAATAATACTGCCGTCATCACGAATCTTTACCTTATCTGCTATCAACTTACCCATTTTTACGCCGTCTTTTTCTGTTATATTAATCTTAGTCTCTGTCTGCTGGAGCAGATCAAAATCAACATTAACCTTAATCGTATTCGCACCATTTTCCGGCGGCGGTGCACCACCAGACTCCGGGGGTGTAGGCATTACTGGCGGGTCAAAATAAATACCCTTAAATTTACCGCCAACCATTCCCGGATCAGACGGTGAACCAAAGATTTGCGAATTCTCCATATCAAAGTTTCCTGCCCCGTCAAACATCAACAATCCATAACCGGCTATCTTTCCTTTTTCCACAGGATTCATTGCTGTCCATAACCATTTATTTTCCCTTAATCTCTCAAAAATTATATCTGTTCGATGAGAGACACCAAAGGCATCAAAAAGATCCGTGCTTGTCGTATACCTATATTTCTCTGCCTCCACATCCTCATTTTTTAACACAGCCTTAGCCATTTGACTCGAATCAGACTGATACGCATTTCCACCTCTGTCATATTTTGATAGACTGCTATTAGGTGTAAAGCGAATATTTTCAGGACCATCATTTCCATTTGGAATGAAGAAATCAACAGCCTGCGGCATAGTCAGTCGATAATTTACAGTAATCTCACCTGTCCCAATGGTTCCCGGTAATTTCTCAGTTATATCAGGTTGGATAAGTATCCTATCTAACCCATTTGTTCCCTGACTGTTTAAGAAGGTATATTCATTTTTGGATAATATCCTTCCAGCTACCTTTACCACAAGGCTTGTCTCGTCAACATCCGCATGAGACAGGTCAAAGGCATTCAATCTGGTATAGCTCACATAATAATCAAACATACCGGTATTATTGATCATCTTAATCTCATCCCTGCTTCCCTGACCGGTATTATTAGAAAATTCCCAATAAACCCCGCCTATATCAATCGATTTTCCCTTTGGAATAATCACCCCTGTAGTAACATCATAAACTGTAATTGTAGAATCATCAACATCTGCACTTAAAAGGTTAATAGTGGTCTGGGCACTGCGATGGATCTCATCAAGAACCTGACTGCCTCGCATCCCCTGTCCACCGGTACCAATAATATCGTTTTTTATCTCATTGGGTATAATATTTACCCTGAAATAATCTTTACCCGTACCATATAGCCCTGTAGTTTCAAGCCATCCATCAATTGGTGTAGGCCGCTCTGTATCCAGATCCATTACCCCATTATTGTTTCCGCCCACTACCTTGCCGGTGGTAATATTAAAGGCAGAAAACAGTGGAACCAGACCTGATTCTTCTAATACAATCTCATCACCCTCTCCGGTAGTAGTAATGCTTACCCTGTCTGTATCAGGATGATAGGTTATATTCACCTTAGCATTGCTATTATTTATCTCCTGGAACAGATCAAGAACCGTAGCATAACTATCTGAATTTATAAATCTGGAGGTATATGTTCCTGCTTTAGTGGTAATGGTAATAGTCCCATCTACCATTCCCTTTGGAAACTGTCCCCATCCGCCAGCCATGTTAACACCACCACCTGAACCCATTATCTTGGCAGTGCTCATCACCACAGGGGCAGCCTCTGTATCAATAAAATTATTTATTACCTTTCCATTTGCGTCTAATTCTAATATCCCTGTTGCATTCGTGCTCTTATTGCTATAATAATCAGCTGTAACATTATCATCACTATCAACGATTGTATGCGGAATCTCGTTTGCACCCAGCGTATCGGTTAAAAGCTTTGCATTGGTCAGAAATCCATTCGTATTGCTTTGCTGCACACGGACATAGTATGCCGGATGATTGGTATTAACAAGGGTAAATTTGTCAAGCACAGGATCATATCTCAGGATAACAGGCAATGGACGATTTGTCCCGCTTTCTGTCTCTACAGCATCATTTACCTGGTTAATAAAGCTATCAACCGTAGTAAAACTACTCAGGGTTGGGCTTGGCCAGATACAGGATTGTAATAATCCTGTATCTGGATTGATGGCTACCCAGCTAAAGGTAATAATACTGCTTCCTACAGGTCCACCGTTATTAAACCCTGCCCTTCTGAACGATTGTCTGGTATCTAAGTAATTAGACACAACCTCATCCCTGCTTGTGGGATTTTCTCCAGCCTCAAACATAACCCATGAATAACCTGGCAAAGCAGAGGTATTTGATGTCCCCTCACCCTTTAATTTAGCAAGACTGAAGAACCCGTTTGCAGTAGTCTGATACGCAGAAACAGCCACAGTATTTTTCATGGTAAACCTATCTACCTGTACATCATATTCAAGGGTTACCTTACCATTTGTTTGATCCTTTACAGAGGTCATGAACTCTGCAACAGTACCATATGAGCTAAGGGTGCCTGATGTCCAGCTTCCATCAGTCCACTTCAGATGAACCCTACTACTCAAGGAACTTGTTGACCAGACCTCAGATGTGCCTATAGGTGCATTCCAGTTAAACCCAGCCTTGGTGAATGGTGCGGTCATACTCAGATTATTAGTTACAACCTCATTCTTGCTTGCAGCAGAATAGAATGTTACCTGATCATTCCCTCCAATTCCCTGGTTATCATTAAACTTCCATAAAGAGGCAGGTACCTCTGCCCCATTTTGTTTTATTTTCAAACTGGCAGGGTCTATTGTTGAATTATGCATATTAAACCCATTTCTTTTGTAATCCACGGTAATGACTGCCTGAGGGGCAGAAAGGGTAGGGGTAAGAAGTGCGGTAGAAAAAACAATTCGGTCAAGACCATTCTTAGCCTTGCCAAACCTCGCATCATCACCATTATTATCAAAATAATAAACAGTTGTATTTGCACCCATGGGATCAGGGTTTCTCCACTTACCCTGATTAGCAAGGATAGTACTATTGGTTAGAGGATCATTAATATAAACCCGCAAGGTAGTAGAGTCTATATCAGGATTTGAAATATTCGCATACCATATGAGTTGTGACATCCCAACAGCATCAACAAAGGTAAACGACTCTAATTTCAACCTTTCTCCGATTACTGAGCCAGGGTCAATAGCCATCTTCCCCTGCAATACATCCCCTTGCTCATAATGATAGGCATTTGTAGTCAGTAAATCTGTGGTCTTAGGGTCTATTGCCCGCCATCGATAATAATTCTTATCAGGGTTACCGGGATCAAGCAGGTGCTCAAATTGTATTTCAGTATTGAAGCTGGTATTGTATGTATATGGATCATCCTTAGTCCCTGCCTTAATCATTGATTGGGTAAAAAATCCATGACCAAAGGTAGCAGGGGTTTCAGTCAACTCAACATCTTTCCCTTCTTTAGGTGTGATTATGAATTTATTAACATTAGTCGGTGTTGTTGGAGAATCAGTTGTTATCGTTACATTGGCTAAAGAAGAATTATTGATAGCATTTATTAATTCTATAGGGGTGCTATAGCCACCGTCACCAATCTTAAACTCAGCACCATTAATCGAGATCAATCCATCAGGTGTTTTATTAAATCCGGCGGCGGCCCAGGCAGCATTAATATTAACGCCCTTTAACCCGGCAGAGATAGGTACCATACTTTCAATATTCTTTGTAAAGCCAAGCTCAGCTGGATCAATGGCAACCTTTTGCTCGGCATTAAGCACATTTTTAAGGGTAAGCTTGGTAGTTGCTTCACCAGGCACGATGTCGTCAAGAACCATCTTAACGCCTTCAAGGGATCTATTGGTATCAATTAGTGTTTTATCATTATCATTTCTAATCAAATAATTAGTAACATCTTCTCTTAAGGCATTCCACCCCTGAACATTTAAGCCCTCTTGATTTACCAGATTGCCGGCAGCATCAAACTTAAATGTACCATTGCGGGTATAAAGAGCACTTGGGCTGAAACCATCACTAAGAACAAAAAAACTGTTCTCGCCAATAATAGCCAGATCAGTAGCATTCTTGGTTTCAATATCTGTCCCTTGAGTAAAAAGCGTCTCAATCGCACCTACCGTTACCCCGGTTCCAACCTGCTTTGGATTAACACCCCCGACTGTATCCCGTGGCTCCTCTGCCGGGCTAAGGTTCTTGTTCAGAATGTCCTCAAATATAGGGCGTGACTTCTTGAAGCCGGTAGTATTGACATTAGCTAAATTATTTCCAACAATGTCTAACCATAGTTGATTAACCTGTAGTCCGCTCACACCTGAATAAAAGGACCCTATCATTTTGAAACCTCCCCTTTACTGAACGGTATTTTTCAGTATATCGGCAATTCTTATTTTGGGATTAAAGCGAAACTTGCTTTCGCATCTTAAGATTACGAAGCGAGACGCTTCGTCTACTTAATAAACATCTCACGGTTGTCTCCTACGAGACAATCTGGAGAACATCTGCTAACCCAATCTTTCTTGTTCCCACAGTAGCCACATCTAATATCAGTTCAGGAACACTTCCCGTATAATCTATACCAGTTACCTTACCCGCAACTGTTTTGCCTGCATTCAATGTATCATTAGCAACTACATTCTTGTTCAGAAAAGCCATCGTAGTTTCCAAATTCATAGCCAGATTCATCGTATTCGAAAATGTCTCAAAGCTCTTATTCAGGTTTGCCATTTGCTCCAGCGAGGTAAACTGTGCCATTTGCGAAATAAACTCTGTATTTTCCATCGGCTTCAATGGATCTTGATACCTGAGCTGTGTCGTAAGGAGCTTGAGAAAATCATCCTTGCCCAGCAGGCTTGCAGTATTAGATGCTGCTGCTGTTGTCGCTTGTGTTGTTGCTCCTGCAAGTGCACTTACATTAGCCATTGGACACCGTCCCTCTTACTTAAGTGTATAAGGTTATCATATCACAAATATCACATCACGAATTAAGCCTGAATTTTGACACAATCCAAACCTTACTCAATGTACACAATTTGATATATTGATATAATTATTACACACTATTCCCTTGTAAACATCTCTTGAATAAGATGTCTATTATCCCCCAGCTTTTCCCCCAGTTCTTCAGGCAGATATATAGAGAAGTGATTCAGGTATTAACGGCTCATAAATCATGTATCAATATATCTTATTTATTTGAATTTGTCAAGAAAAATTTTTAATAAAAAACAACTTTTTTACATTTGTTGCAAAAACCAATAAATTTCAACCATTTTTCTCTCTTCTTAGTTCTATTATCGGCAGATAATAGGATTTACATTAGGAATATTTGTAACTGTTCACGGTTGTCGGTTCTGAACTGACACCGTATATTACTGTCATTCCTGTGCATCACTGTCATTCCTTCGTATGCAGGAATCTCCCCCTCAGGTGTCCTAACCCTTCCTTTTGGTCTCCACGGGCATAAGAGCTGTTCTTTTGTATCTATCCACTGTGAACGGTTACTGAATCGGTAGCCTGACAACAAAAACACACCCCTTTCCCAATTCGGTTTTCACCGCAATATTTCCATGGTGTGCAGAAACAAAACGCTTACATATAGACAATCCCAATCCAGTCCCCTTGCCGCGGGTAGTAAAGAATGGCTCAAATATTCCCTTAATATTCTCTGTCAGAATCCCTGGACCGGTATCCTCAAAGCTTATCTGAATAAATTCCTCAATCTTTTCACTCTTAATCCTTAGCCTTCCATTAGCGTTCATGATCTCACAGGCATTTTTAATCAGGTTAATGAAGACTGCTCTCATCTTGTCATGGTCAATATTAATCTTAGGAAGGCTTTTGTCAAATTCTCTTATCAGCTCTATACCTGAAAAAATGGGTTGAGGAAGCTCGTTTAGGGCTTCTTCAATCAAGATATTTATATCTGCCGGAATCAGATTAATTGTCAATGGCTTTGAAAGATTTAGAAGGTCATTAAAATAGGAATCTATTCTATGTACTTGATGTTCCATGCGATGCAGGTGTTTTTCGATAGTCTCATCATGAGGCAGGACCTCCTTGAGAAGATAGACGGTGTTATTGATTACAGATAATGGATTTCTGACCTCATGTGCCACCTCAGAGGCTGTTTTTGCCACCATGGCGAATCTTTCTGCCTCAATCAACTTCCTTTGCATCTCTTTTATTTCTGTTAAATCTGTCACCAATCCAAGGGCACCATTAAATATATTATTTTCATCAAATAATGGTGTCAGGGTGATCAAAACCGGTATATTGCCCCGTATCTTAGATAAAAGTTCAATCTCAAACTTGCGATTTTGTCCTGCCTTAACAAGGGAGTATTCCTGATGAAAGGTTTTTAATGCTGCCTCATCCTTTAGCATAAAACTCGAGCAGGGTTTACCCAGCAGGTTAGATTCCTGTTCCATTAATATCTTAGTCAATTCACGATTAACAAGAACGATGGTCTCTGTCAGGTCAATAGCAAATAATCCCTCACCCATTGAGTCGATTAACCCCTCATAAATATGCTTATGGGTCTGTTCTAAAAATTGACTCCTTTGTCCGGAGTTAATGGCATCAAGAATCCGATTAGGCAATATATCGCCATGAATATTATCCTTGGTTAGAAAATCTACAGCACCAAGCTTTAATGCACCGTCTAACAGCCGTCCATCCTTTAATCCGGTAAGAACAATAGCCGGAATGCCTCTATGTACTTTTCGTACATGTTTTAATAATTCCAATGCATTTGTATCAGGCAGCATGTGATCAATAAGAAGGCAATCAAACCTTTGTTTGTCAAGCTTTTCTATAGCCTCTTTCCCGGTCATTGCTGTTTCAACAACAAACGCCTCATCAGCCTTAGATAGAATCCTTTTGGCAATGATGATATCGTCCGGATTATCCTCGATAATTAAGATATGATGCATGTATCCTCCAGTAGCTGTCAACTGACAGTTTGTTTAGGGTAACTACTCAGGTAAAGGAATTCACCACAGAATCAGACATGAGATTATCCGCTCTTTCTCTAACAATCTGCGTAATCTGCGGATAAATTCTTCTCTGTTTCTTCGTGGTAAATTCCCCTCGCTGAGTAGTTACTGTTTAGGAAAGCTTAAGCAAAACCTCGCCCCTTCTCCAACCTTACCCTCAACCCATATTTTTGCCATATGGTCATCCATGATTTTTTTAACAATAGCTAATCCTGCACCTGCTCCGCCTCCATATTCCTCCCGTATATGCAGTCTTCTGAATATCTTAAACACCTCATCCCTGGAATCCTTGTCTATACCAATACCATTATCCTTTACAAAAACCATTAGCTCATCCTCTTTGGGTTGGGGTATGGGACAATCTATTTCTATAATTGGCTTTTCCTTATCATTGTACTTGATAGCATTTGATATAAGGTTATAAAAAACCTCGCAAAGCTTGATGCTATCCCCATAAATAATCGGAAGATCCTCTCTTATTCTTATATCCACGCTGCGATCTTTAATAACATGCTCAAGCCTTTTCAAAGCCTCCTGTATCACACGAGATAAATCTATTGCCTCAAGATTAGCTTTTCCCCTTGTAAGCCTTGAATAAGCAAGCAAGGCATCTATCAGGTTTTTTAATCTATGGGCACCTGCAGAGATTCTTTTCAGATAATCCTTGCCTTCATCATCTAACTTTTCCCAATAATCTTCTAAGATGAAATTGGAAAAGGTTTCTATGGCTCTCAGCGGCTCCTTAAGGTCATGGGAAGCGGTATAAACAAAGGAATCCAGCTCACTGTTTACTATTGTCAATTCCTCAACCGTCTTTTCAAGCAGGGCAGCCTTTTGTTTAACCTCAATTGTCCTTTCATCAACCCGTTTCTCTAATTCCTGATTTGATTCCTTTAAGGCATTGATCAGTTGAAGGATATTATCCTTCATGCGATTAAAGCTATTGGCCATACTGCTGATTTCATCCCTTGACCTCAACAATTCAGGATTAATGGCAACATCAAGCTTGCCGCAACAAATATCTTCCATGGTATGGGTTAATGCCCGAATCGGAGCCGTTATCCTTGCAGAAAAGAAAAAGGATAAGACAACCCCAATTATCACTAACAGGAATATCATCCCTATGCTGACCCTAAGAATATTATTTGTCTTAGCATGAAGATTCTTTAAGGAAATTCCCAGAAGAACCGTGCCAATTACCCCTGATTCTTCTATACCTTCCTCCTCGATCTTCTCAACATTCTTATTAATCTCAACAACCCCGGCAAATTGGATAATTTCTTTTGCTTCACCTATGCAAACAGCCTTCTTTGACAGGAGTGCTTTTTTGATTAATTTATCATCATAAACCTTGCCTACCTGTTTTGGATCGGTATGAGCGAGGATTCGTCCATATTTATTCAGTATGGCTATAAAGGCAATATCAGGGTTAAGCCTGGCTGCCTCAATCAAGGGATCAAGCTCATGAAAAAGGTTTTCAGTTTGAATACCGTCTTTACCGGTAGAGCTAAGATTGCAGACAATCTCCAGCCCTCTTTTTATCAATTCCTCATGCAGCAACTTTGAAGAGCTTGTCAGGAAATACCAGCTCAAGACAATAGCCATGCCAATCATGAGTAGGCTGATCAATAAACCTAATTTGGTACCTAAGCTTCCCGGTATCTTCATTTTTTGTCCTCATGGTATGGGTAGGGTTATCGGTAATCAGGTGATCCGTATACCGATCACTGATCACCGATCACTGAACCACCTGGCTTAACTCATCTATAATCTCATCTGCATGCCTCTTGAACATGTTTATATCCGGTTGTACCTTCTCCCCATATGGGGATTCTTTGCCAAGGTCAAGGTAGGCTTTTGTGAACATTTTTCTAATCCTTCTGTCAATATCAAAGTATGTCTTATCACTCAAAAACTCAGAGGAAAGCAGACAATAGTCTGCATAAGACATCTTGAACAAAACCCTTAGATTGTTTTTTTCTTCCCCCTTAGATATATCGGCAAATATAAGCCTGATATCATAGAACAGCAATCGTTTGACAGCAATATTAAATCCATCATCCCTTGTCTTTAGCCCTGCCTGAATCTCTGGATTAAGGTCAACACCAAACTGTATGTTGATAGCAACTATTATGGGGTCTATAAAGGTGAGGGCTGTTTTAACATTTTTTATTTTTTTTTCCTTGAAATTTGTCAGGATTGATTCGTAGACCTTAACAGGAGCAATTTTTAATTCGGAAGGATAGACAGCAGAGATGGCTGAAGAAAGGCACAAAGGCACAGAGGCACAAAGGCACAAAGTTAGGATTGTTAGTTTACAAGTTATTGACATATGCTACACCATCCGGGTTCAAAAGTAGGCTGTTAGGCTGTTAGACTGTTAGGAGAGAAGGCTGTGGGCTGTTAGATTGCAGAAAACTCCTCATCGCCTTTGTTTTTCCTAACAGTTTAATAGTCTACAGCCTGACAGCCTTCCTTAAAATTCAAACACAGACTCCACGCTTACCCCATCATTTTTAAGCTCAGACCCTTTTTCTGTGGTATGCTGATACGCTGTTCTAATGACAAAATGTTCATAAGGGGAAAGGTTGATACCCACGGTAATAGATTTTCGGTCACACTTATCAGACGGATCTTCTTCCCACGAGTCAAAGGTTTCATATCTGATTGCCGGGGCAAGAAAATGGACATGTTTCTCGTCTTTTAACAGCTTATAACTTGCAGCAAGATAGGCAGATGATTGATGGATTTTTCCTCTCTCTTTAGTGTCTATCCCTGCCCTTCCATGTTCACAGGCAACATTCCATTTATCTGAGTCATACAAGAGGTGATGAAAGGTAAAATCACAGCCATATTTTTCATTCTTATCATATTTTGCCTTAAAATGAGAGCCGCCAAACTCCAATCCCTTAAATGGGGAATAGGACAATCTCAGGACTAAGGGCTTATCGTTATTATTATCCATTGCCTGTCTGGCATGGTTATGAAATTGTTCATACATGTAGCCTGTTGTATCGGTACTGCTTGTAGTAGCACCGACAGTGGTACTACCCATAATATCCTCTCGTCCGGGTCCATTGATTATCGAAAGATTATAAAGCAATTTTTGCGTGTTTTTTACTGGTATCTCTCCAGAAACATGCACCCCTGCATCCCACCAGCCGCAGGCTCGCATAACATTTCGATAAAGAAATGGGGCAACCGTGAACATTCGGTAGCCTGAGGTAGGGTAATAGCTTTTATCCTGAGTACCAAGCGGCACAAAGTCCCTTCCCATTGACAGAGAAAACCATTGCCTTGGTGACCATACCCCTCGCAGCTTACAATACTTGAGAGCCTCAGCACGGTAAAGCTCAAACTCTGCCTCAGCCTTTAACCCCGGTCCTATCTGAGAACTAATGTCAATGTATCCACTCATAGGGATAAAGACACTATGCCCGGCAATCTTGCTGTCACCCCTATCTGCATAATCTCCAAATGCCTTTTCCTGATAGTCATAGAATTGATTTGTCAAAAACACATGCAACTCAGGAAAAGCCTCATCAAACCCGTATCCATTAGTCTTTTCCTGAGCCATTGAAGATACGGCTAAGGACAGAATAAAAGCAAACCCTATGAATTGAACAAGCAGTACTTTTTTTAACATTTTTTTCTTTCCCCCTTATTTTTGAAAATATGTAGCTGTTCACAGCTACTAATTATAGCATATGAATAAATGATATGCAACTAATTTTTTCTTCCTCTGTACCTTTGTGCCTAATCTGTCACCTCTGCATACTCGCTATGGATTCAACATGATAGGTTTGAGGAAACATATCTATCGGCTGAACAATATCAAGGGAATATCCCCCCGAGCAGAGAAGCTTGAGATCCCTGGCAAGGGTAGCTGGATTACAAGAAATATAAACAATCGATGCCGGTTTTGTTTGCAAGAGCCACTCAATTACCTGCTTTTCGACTATTCCATCCCGGGGGGGATTCAAGATAACAGAATCAAACAGACATCGATTGATTGATGATTGTTCCAGATTGTCTACACGGGCTATTGCCTGATTCAGGCTATTTTGCAGAAAATGGACATTTTCTATCCGGTTTAACAAGGCATTTATTTTGGCATCATTAATGGATGATGAGGCAATGTCAACACCAATTACCTCCTTTGCCTTTTGAGCAATAAGAAGTGTCAATGCCCCTACCCCGCAATGTCCATCCAATATCCGATGAGTTTCCTGAGGATTTAACAACGAAATAGCCTCTTTGAATAATTTTTGAGCCTGTATCGGGTTTATTTGAAAAAACGAGGTTGCTTGAGCTTGAACCGTAATATCTTCAAAAGAATAAGTAATCGTTGATATGCCAGAAGAGTAAGTTGTTCGTGCAGACGATTCATCCTTGTCTACAATAAGATGATGCACCCCTTTAATGACAGGAATATCTTGAATTTCCTCCATTATTTTTTGCAAGCATTGGTGAAACTTCGATGAGGTAATGAAGAATACCATTATCCCTTTGTTTAATGCCTTTATTTCTATCCCGCAATGAGCATGAAACGGCTTGAATCTTTCCTTTATTACCTTCCTTAAGGCAGCATACCCTTTGTTTGCTTGTTTTGAAATAAGGTGACAATAATCTATATCAACAACATCTCTTGTTCCTGTTTGACAAAAACCTATAGCAAATCCCTTGTTAGTAGTTTTTATAATAAATCTTGCCTTATTTCGATATTGCCAGGGGAATTCCATACCTATAACCGGCATTACCCTTGGTTGGTCAAATCCACCAATTCTCACTAACTGCTCATAAATAATCCTTTCCTTAAGCCTTAATTGCTCTTGATAATCTATGTATTGCCACTGACAGCCGCCGCATACACCGGAATATTTACATAAAGGGGTTACCCTTTGTGGAGATGCCTGGATTATTCTGATAATATCTCCTCTCAAATAATCCTTTTTTTGCTCAGTAACTTGAATATCTACTAATTCTCCTTCCATTCCACCATTAACAAAGACTACCTTCCCCTCATATCTTCCAATTGCCTCACCACCATAAACCATTTTGTCAAGCCTTATCTGGATATTCATTTTAAGTAACTGTTCACACCCCCTTAAAAAAAGCTTGTAACCGTTCACAGTGGGTAGAGACAAAAGAACAGAACACACTGTCATTCCTGCGTATGCAGGAATCTCTCTTGTGCCCGTAGAGACCAAAAGGAAGGGTTAGGACACCTGAGGGGGAGATTCCTGCATACGCAGGAATGACAGTGATGCACAAGAATGACAGCAATATACGGTGTCAGTTTAGAACCGACAACCGTGAACGGTTACCAGTTTAATCCTTCAGATTAAGTAGAGAGGGTCTTTAGACCCGATATAATAAGACAGTATTCTTGTTTCTTTTATTGTCTCAATTCTCCAAATTCTTCTATGGTTAATCCTGCTTGGCGTATAATAGCTCTCAAGGTACCTTTGGCAATCTCCTTATGATTTGGAACAGTTAGTCTCCGATAAGGGGAATCCTCATTTCTTAAAATAATATGACTCCCTGTCTGATAATCCTCAAGATAACCCATCTTTTCTAATATTTTGCAAAGTTGTCTTCCCGAGACTATCGGTAATTTACTCACGCTGCTACCTCTATTCTGATAATCTCTTCTTCAATTGATAAGGGAATAGGTTCATTATGCTTTTTTAGACTTTCTAAATAGCCTTGAATAGCGTCTTTAATATTTTCTAAAGATTCTTTTCTGGTTCTGCCTTGAGAGATACATCCATGTAAAGCTGGACATTCAGCAACAAAAATACCATCCTCATCTTGTTCAATTAGAATTCTGTACTGCATTGTTTTGCACCCCTTTTTATGGCAAAAATGAAGACATCACCTTCTCTCCCTGTCTTCTTCTCTGTACACATCTTCCCTTCTAACCGTTCACTGACCTATTACCCGAACAGTATTGACGGGTAATATCACTTACACCACATGAGGTATTCTTGACACCATGGACCAGTAAATCTCAAATTGCTCAATAATCTTAACAAATCCATCAAAGTTTATTGGCTTGGTGATATAGGATACAGCACCATTCCTATAACTTCTGACAATATCTTCATCCCTGTCTGATATGGTCAGCATGATGATAGGAATCATGCAATATTTTGGGTTGCTTTTAAGTTTTTCTAATACCTGAAATCCATTCATATTGGGCATATTGATATCAAGAAGGATTAGACCAGGGGTAGGAACAGGATTATCCTGATATTTCCCTTCATGATATATAAAATCTAAAGCCTCCTGTCCACTTCGAGCAATATAAAGATTGTTAAGCAGCTTTCCCTTCTTAAACGCCCGTTGTGTAATGACAACATCATCATCACCATCATCAACCAAAAGAATATCTATTGCCTTCTCATCATTATCCATAATTTACGCCCTCCTTTCACAGAAAATTTACTTATGCAAACTACTCAGGTTGTCTGGTTCAGGGTTCAAGGGTTCATGGGTTGGAAAACCAGAGAACCTGAGTAGTTACAATAATACCACAAATAAAGAAAAAAAGCAAGTAATTTGTAACTTGCACTGAATATTCGATAAAGCGAATCCTGAATTCACACTACCCCATAAATCTGCCTCTAAGAGGGCATAGAAAGGGCAAGAGAGCATCCATGTTTATTCCATGATGATAGGGATGCCCTATTTTTGAGGGCAATAAGAGATGGTTTTCTTTAGAAAGTAGAAACAACAAAACGAGTTGCAAAATAAGATGTTGGTAAAATCTAAAAACAAACGAGGGCAAGAAAGAGGTGCAATACTATTTTGGAATAGACATGTTTTGGGGTAGTACTTGAGTTTAAGCA
>JACQYP010000082.1 GCA_016208205.1 Candidatus Desantisiibacteriota bacterium
AGGCCATAGTGCTGGGCCAGCACGCGATCAATTTCGTCGAGGATGGGTTTGGATAGGCGTGGATAAAACTCTTGATAAACTATATTTCCTGTAAGCGATGATGTCTTTTCTTTCATGCAGCTCTTTTGGTTATATTCTTGCATTAGTTGGTCGCAAAGTTTTGATAAGATAGTAGACTGTTTGCGAGACATAGAATCTAAAGTTATTGGAAATTCTTGTAGATCACTAGGATTTAGGTCTCTACAGTTTGTTGTAAGAATAAAATACCAATAAAAATGAGAACTGCTTAGAATTGCAATAGAGCAGTCACAAGTCTCTTGATCGCTAAAATACAAATAGTTTTCACGGCTTGATATACCATTTTTACCATTGAGAATAAACTTTGGTTGGAAATTCGTAAATATTTTCCAATATCGTCCGCCACCAATGCGGTAATAAATTGCATGTTTTGAACTTTTCCTGAAATGTACTCCAAGTATTGCCGATTTAGATTTAATTTTTTGTAACAACCCTTCTTCGACTAAAGATGACACCTTGGGGAGGACATATGATTTTAGTTTACTTACAGGTGTGTAATTGGTTCTTTCAAATAGATATGACCGCTCTTCAACGCTCCATTTAGTAAAACCTGTACTATAGACTTTTGAATGCGAACTATTTCTCTTTTGAGATAATACTATCGTTAGCAAGACTTCGGCGCCGGTGAACAATTTGCTTGGTCTTTCGGCATAGTCGCTCAAAAAAACATTGCTGCTATTTTTCAGAATAATATCTTGAGCGGGCTCCATTCTTTGAGTACAAACGAAACTAATCGGAATTATGAACCCGAAATGTCCGATAGTTGTCAGCAAAGCATTTGATCGCTCAATTGCAAAGGCATAAAGATTTCCACTCGATTCAGTCGTGTAGTTTTGTATAGTGTAACTTTTACGAACTTTGCTATACTCCACATACGGCGGATTCCCAATCACCACATCAAACCCGCTCTTACTCGCGATAATCTCATAAAACTCTGCAAACCAATGAAACGGTTGATGTGTAGCAAGCCATTTCTTGTATTCTTCTTTTTCAAGAATATCCCCATTCAGGTCATCCTTTGCTTTCTTAAAACCATCATAATCATCGCCACTTGAAAGCTGTATCTCTTTATATCTTGCAAAAGCACGAGCCACAATGTCGCATTGCTCCAGAATCTTTTTCTTATGGGCTTCGGGTACAAAGAAACCGCTAATGCTATCTATTTGCTTTTTCGTTGCATACCCCACCAATGTATTCCCGGCACGAATATTAAAGTCAACATCCGGCAACGGCTCCAGCCCCATGTTCGGTTTGCAGTAATCGGCATCAACCGTTGCCACTAATTTCAAAAACAGCCTTAGTTTAGCGATTTCCACCGCCTCGTTCATAATATCCACACCATAAAGATTGTTCAAAATAATGGACTTGTAAATGAAATATTGCAGATTAGGGTGCTCTGGAGCATTGACCTGTGCAAGTGTTTCTTCAAAAAACTTATGCTTACCCTTGCTGCTTTCATCTACAAAACCACGCATTCGTTGAATACATGCTTCATAGAGCAGTTCAAGGATATTCATTGCCGCAAAGAGAAACGCCCCTGACCCGCAAGTAGGGTCAAGTATCGTTATGCTGGAGAGTGCTTTATAAAAATAGCGGATAAACTCAGCGTCTTCAGTGGTTTCGAGCACATCCTGTGCAAACTGACGGATATTGAGGTTATAGGTGATAAAATCATTGATTTCTCTGATTTCGCCATTTGCAATTTTTCCCTTGATGTCCGCATAGCGTTTACGCCGTTCAATCACTTCGCGATAAATCTCGGTCGGCAGGGCAATATCAGATGGTGCGGGTTTGTTCCAACTTTTGCGGAGTTCCCAGAGCCAGGGATCATTGCCGTCAACCAGTTTATTTTCCAGTTCCATGTTAAATCCTTTCTGTATTTCCTCCGGTAAATCATTGAACAACAATATACGGGCGGGTTCCGTACGGGCGGGTTCCGTACGGGCGGGTTCTAAACCCGCCCCTACGGATATGCCATATTTCACCGCATCATAAATATACTCATCACCGCTGGTTTTCACCATCTGCCAGAGCCAGCCATCATCGGCAAATGGGCGGGTTTGGAATGGGCGGGTTTGGAACCCGCCCCTACCATACTGCCGTTTCACCTCGTCAAAGAGCCAGGGGATGATACAATTCTTGGCTATGTAGTCGGTAATATCCGGTTTGGTGTAATACGCTCCCATTTGAGCGCGGTCGTTGATGTATTTCTCAAAGATATAGCCGATTACATCAGGATTGATATCTTTTCCGCTGGCGGTTTCGCGGGTGTCAAGATGCCATTCCCACTGGTCGAAAAATGTAAAAAGCCGTTCAAATGCCTTGTCATCAATAGATATTTCCTTGTAAGTCTTTTCAATTTCGTGCTCGTCAAAAAGACCGCCGTTCAAGTAAGGGATTTTGCCGATTTCCACTTCCAGATTCCTGCTCTGTTCCGGCAAGCCAAGCCCTTCACGAAACAGGGCAAGTAGAAAATCACGATAGAATGAATAAAATTGATTCGTGCCTTTTTTCTCTTTGCAGACTTTGAGCTTGTCCTGCAAATAGTTTTTGTTATTGTCCAGAAATCCTTTTTTCTGAATGAAATAGCAGAACATCAAACGGTTCAGCATTAGCGAGGCATACCAGTCCATATTAAGCTGGTCGTCTATCCCCTTAATAAATTCCAGAAATGCAGTATGCTCCTTCTTGAACCCCTCATAAAATTTCTTAGTAACCTTTTCTGCATTGGTATTGAATTGTTCGGTTACAACTGATTTGACATCAACAATGCTTATCCTGTCTTCATCGTCAATGGAAAAGAAAAGCCCTTTGAGTTTTTGAAACAGAAGTTCCGGCTCCTGATGAGAGTAATAATGTGTTTCTCTTGTAACAACAGGCTTACCCTGCTCCCTGATAACCAATTGCCATATCTGATGCCTTCCGGCGGCATCACAGAAGATAATCAAATGCTCAAAGTAAAGTTTTGTAATGATATTATCTATCTTCTTTCTAATAGAATAGTCGGGTATATTTTCGTTATTGCTGGCAGTGCAGACAAATATAACAAATCCCTTTTTATCAGCCACAGCATTAAGCAGATATTCTGTCTCATTCAGGACAACCTTCTCAGCCTTTTTGACATAATCCCAGCCTAATTCATTAAAAAGCTCTGTAAACTGAAAGCCTTTGATGAGTTGATTGAATCGTGTTTTGTTTATGGTCTGCATAGGTTAGTTTTCTCCACCTTTTTATTCTCTCACCATTCCCAGCGAGCATATTATCTGCGGTTCTTTATGTGCTGATTCTTCCTCGTTTATCAGGCACAATCTATCATCATCCCTTAATGAGATGACAAGATTAGCAATATCTTCATCCGATATACCGGATTTAAGTTGTCTATTAAGTGTATCTCTGGAAAATTCTTTTAACGGATATTTGTAAATATCGTCAATTACCCATTTTAAGGCATCATTTACAAACAGAGTGCCTTTATTTTCCTCATAATATCGGTTCAATCTCATATAGGTTTTGTAACGGGCACCTGTCGTTTTCCCAAGCTGACCGCCGATTAATCGTTCATACTGCCTTATGTGTTCAATGGCTTTTCCAACAAGATAATGATGATTATCCAATCTCATCATGGGCGGTGTATCTGCACTGCACTCAGCGGATTTAAGGATAGTCCACTGTGATTGCGTAATAATTTCACCTTTCCTGTCCACCCAGACCATAACATCATTGTCTTCTGCTGTTCTTGCGTAGGTTATAACACCCTCTTTGCGTAATTTATCCTCTTTGAATGCCTTTGTTGAGTAAATGACATCTGGCAGTTCAGGAATTGTTTTTTTCAGGGAAGGATCTGCATCTGTTGCGTTCTTCCATATTTGATAGGCATAAGAAGACAAATCAATCTCATCACTGTCGTTTTCATCCAACATGCCTGATTTCTCATTGTAAAAATCATGTATTTTTACCGGATCTCCGTCAAAAAAGGTTTCATCAGAACCTACTACCTCTGCATTCTGGCGGATACGACCCTTTAACCGTTCCCTTAGATTGATAATCCTTTCTATGCCATCTTCAGGCAGAAACGAATAGCAGAGAATTTTCTCAGCCTTTTGTCCAATCCTGTCCACCCTGCCTGCCCTTTGTATCAAACGGATAAGTGCCCATGGCAGGTCATAATTGACAATTATATGGCAGTCCTGAAGGTTCTGCCCTTCACTCAATACATCCGTAGTAATCAGGATGCGAATTTCTTCATCAGATCCTGCAATACCGCTTTTTTCATTACTAAATGGACTAAATCTATATGCAAATGCCGTCGGGTCATCGCATTCTCCGGTAACAACCTCAATCTGCTTGACCTCTCTTTTCTTCAATTCATTGCACAGATAGTTTGCAGTGTCGGCAAATTGTGTAAATATCAGTACCTTTTCCTTGTAATGTTTTTTGGTGCAAAGCTCAAAAAGGGCATTTAGCTGCCTGTCGTTGTCAGGGTTCCAATTCTGAGCAATCGTTAGTATCTTCATAATTTCTTTGCTGTCATGAATAAGATTGTCCTTCAAATCTTTTTGAAATAATCCGCTCCTTATCCAGTCGAAACGGCTTTTAGGTTGTGTCTCATATGATTTATAAACACGGACGACTGACTGAATGTAGTAATCCTCTTCATTAAATAATAAGGAATGCAACCCCTTAACCCTTGTCCCCCGCTGGCTGGGGTAGGGGGTGGATAACGCTAAGGTGGAATCATCGCCTGAGTTATCCGTGTCTGTATCTTCCGGAAAATCATCAAATATATTTGCCTCCTGTGTACCGATAGGAAGCGGAAGGTTATTTTCTATGGCATAGACATGAACGAAATTACGCAGGATATGACGACTCAATGATAGCAGGAAGGAATAACCACTGCTTTCAAGCCTTTTGAATAGATTGGTTCTGCAAAAACCCATCATTCGCTTTCCTGCACGCGATAAATTTTCCTTTATTATTTCCTCATCTTTGGTAGG
This sequence comes from Candidatus Desantisiibacteriota bacterium, assembly GCA_016208205.1. Next base: position 5,073 of record JACQYP010000082.1, read on the forward strand.
TATCAGGGTTGTCTTTTTATCCAGATAGTTTGCCCATCCGTATCTGGGCAGGTTCAACCCGTTGATAATATCAACTATATTGTCAGAGTATAACCTTGCATATTGATCATCCGGGTCATTGGGATTAAATTCATATTCAACCTTTTTTGGCATTCTGTCCGGAAAATATGAACGCCTTCCATCATTAAACAATAAATATTTCTTTTTTGTCTCCTGGTCAATTTCAGCATAATGCTGTTTTATAAAACTCCTTGGTCTTCTAACCATATACAATCGCATAAGTTCTCTCCAGTCATCTGCAAAATCACTTTTTTCAAATGCCGGAAGTGTAGTTGCCGAATATGGATATTTTGACATAAATTGCACCCTGCCGCCTATGCTTTCAATGAATCGCTCAGGGCTTATACCCAGATCTTTATCTTCGGAGATAAAAAGACGGAGTTGATTGGACAAATCAAGATAGGTCTTGTTATACGGCGTAGCAGTGAGCAAGATAACTTTACTGTCATTGAGCTGAATATATTCCTGTATGGCTCTGTAGCGTTTTCCTTCCCTGTTTCTGAGATTGTGGCTTTCATCAATGATAACTATGCGGTATCGTCTTAATTTTGGCATCTCTGCTTGAACCTGAGTAACAGGAAGAACCTTTGCCCTTAATTGATATTTGTGTGCATAATCCTCCCACATATTTGTAAGATTTTTAGGGCATATAATCAGGGTTTCAAGAAAAAAATCCTCTTCAAATATCTTTGCTATGGCTGTAGCCGTAAGTGTCTTGCCCAGACCAACAACATCACCAATTAAAACCCCATCTCTTTTATTCAGATAATGTGCTGCAATAAAAACAGCCTTTTGCTGGAAGTTGAGTAGTTTTTCCTGCAATATTTTTGGTATCTTAAATTCCGTCAACCCGGCGCGTGCCTCACGAGAGAGGTGATAAGCAATTTTCAGATAAATATGGTATGGCAATCGTAGCTTATCAGCAGCCCAGCTACTGTCAATTATCTCTATCAATTCTTTTGATATATCAATGCACCATTGGTCAGCCCATCTATCTTCAAACCATCCGGCAAGTTTCAGAGCCGCATCCTGCTCCAGGACATCAATATTTAACTCACCCTGCTTGAGAAGCCCGGCAAGGGTCAGATTACTGCTGCCGAGATAACCGATAATCGGACTTATCTTATCATCCCTGAACAGGAGATAAAGCTTGGCATGTAATTGATAACGGAGAAAGAGTTTTACTGTTACCTTCTTGTCTTTTATCTGACGGGATAATCTTCTTAAGCCCATCTCATCTTCTTTTGTGGGTATGCCTATGGTTAACTGTTCCCTGAATTCCTGAGCCAGCTTTTTTCTGATGGCCGATGCTGTTTTATTATCCATAATACCTTGCTCAGTTTTAGAGAAATAATCCCTGATTATCTCCAGAGGTGGTTTTTGCATTCCTATCAAAAGCCTGCAAGAATTTTCATCCCCACCCTTTAATCTGTCTATTTTATCTACAACCTGTTTCCATCCTCGCAGATTAAAATAGCCGACACAAAAGTCTGCCCGATGTGATACCTCAAGGGTATCATTTAATCCCTGAATCAAATGGTTTTCAATGTTATCGTAGATTTTAGGCATTTGTTGGGTACTCCAAAGTTTTCTTTGCATACAAAGGTATTATACAGACAGAATTAGTTTCTGTCAATCCAAATTTGACACTTAATCTAACTTCTTGAGATGGTTCACTTTATCCTCTTCCATACGATAATTAGGATACTACCCAGAATAACCATTTCCTCAACTGCACTCATTACCACAAAACTGACAAACCCCATCTCCGGAGAATAACCAAAGGGAAAGCCGGTAGCCATGATAATTCGATGCGTACTCAAGGGATAGAACAGCATCAAGCCCTTTTTAACGATAAAAATATCCATTAAGACATGAGAAGTTACACATATTCCACTGATAATACCCCACTTTCTCCAATCCCTCTGAAACATCCTTGCCACAATCCCGACAACAAGCATGATTAAAATCACAAATCCCAGGGAATGTGTTGGACCATGATGGTTTTCCCAGCTTAATCTAACCCATGGCAACGATAAACCACCACTTACCCATTCTTGGGAGAGAGAGGAGTTTGTTATGGAAATAAAATCAATATCCGGCAGGCTGGAAAAAATGATGCAAAATAAAAGGCATATCCATCCCTGTTGTTTTCTTTTGCGGATGATAGTATGAATAATCGCTGCTGTTAATGTATGACCAATTGGTGTAGGCACTTTTTTCTCCTTTTGTAACTACTCAGGTGTTCAGGCTGAAGGCTGTTAGTTTTCATGTATTGGCCAAATCAAGGCGCTCAAAACTTACTCGTCGATAGATCGACATCGCAACTTTGTTGGCCAGTTCAAATGCCCTGAGCTTCCTATAATCACACATGATTCCTTCCTTCAGCCTTCAGTCTATCCCTATATTCACAGGGACAAGCCTACCTGAGTAGTTACAAATATACACCAGAAGCAAGGGATTGTCCACTATTATTTTCAGGTTCCCATAAATATTTTCTATTTACGACATCACCTTTACACAAATTTTGCCTTGACTTTCTCTATTGGATGATGTATAATAGATTTTAATATGTTTACTGGAATTATTGAAGAGATTGGAACAATAAAACAAAAATCAGCATACTCCATAGTGATTGGTGCGGAAATAATTGTTTCTGACCTGAGATGCGGGGATAGCGTTGCTGTTAACGGAACATGTCTTACCGCAACTAAGATAAATAAAGATTCCTTTGCTGCAGATATATCCCCTGAAACCCTGCGGTTAACCAATCTTCAAAACCTAACACCTGGTGATAAGGTCAATATGGAAAGGGCTCTTAAATTAGAAAGCCGTATGGGCGGGCATTTGGTGACAGGTCATATCGATGGAATAATAAAATTGATTGAAAAGAAAAAGGATGCTGAATCATTGGTTTTAAGATTTTCAACCACTGATGATTTGAGTCGATACATTATCAAAAAAGGGTCGGTTTGTGTCGATGGGGTCAGCTTGACTGTGGTTGATATTACTGGAAATATCTTTTCTGTGTGTGTTATTCCACATACTGCTCATCAGACTACATTGTTTTTGAGACAGATAGGGTATCTGTCAAATTTAGAGGTAGATATTATTGGGAAATATATAGAAAAACTTATCCAGCCTGCAAAGCAGGGATTAACCAATAATTTTCTGGCTGAACATGGGCTTAGGTAGTAAGTAGAGATGTATTGACTCCTGAATACCTAAAAAATGAGGTGATATTTATGCTGTTTGCATCTATTCCAGAGGCGATTGAGGAGATAAAATCAGGCAGAATGCTGATTGTTGTTGATGACGAGGATCGGGAAAATGAGGGCGATCTGGTCATGGCGTCTGAAATGGTCACACCAGAGGCAATCAACTTTATGGCAAGGTATGGCAGGGGTCTTATCTGTTTACCCATTATTGGGGCACGATTAGACGAATTAGGATTAAGCCCTATGGTTAATGACTCCTCTGACATATTAGAAACAGCTTTTACGGTTTCTATAGATGCTAAGTTTGTTACAACTACAGGAATATCTGCCTATGACCGGGCAGCAACCATTAAAACTGTTCTTGACCCAAAGACACAACGCAGCGATCTTGCCAGACCAGGGCATATTTTCCCATTAAGGGCACAGGATGGCGGTGTATTAAAACGGACAGGTCATACAGAGGCATCCGTGGATCTGGCAAAGCTTGCCGGACTTTATCCATCCGGGGTAATATGTGAGATTATGGATGAAGACGGCAATATGGCTCGCCTTCCAAAACTACTTGAGGTAGCTAAGGAACATAACCTGAAGATAATAACCATTGCCGACCTTATTGCCTATCGCCGAAAAACAGAAAAATTAGTAAGAAGGGAAACTGAAACAATATTGCCTACAGATTTTGGTGAGTTTACTATCATAGGCTATGAATCATCGGTTGATAACTCGCATCACATTGCTCTGGTAAAGGGATGTGTTGAAAATAAACAAAATGTCCTTGTGCGGGTACATTCCCAGTGCCTTACCGGCGATCTCTTCAAGTCTCAGAGATGTGATTGCGGACAACAATTTGAGCAGGCAATGAATATGATAGAAAAAGAGGGTTGCGGTGTCCTGCTCTATCTGCTTCAGGAAGGCAGGGGTATTGGTTTAATCAATAAACTCAAGGCATACTCTATTCAGGATGAAGGCTTTGATACGGTTGAAGCCAATCAAAGGCTTGGATTCAAGCCTGACCTCAGGGATTATGGGATTGGGGCACAGATACTATCTGATCTTGGTCTTTCAACAATACGGCTCATAACCAATAACCCTCGAAAGATTGTTGGATTGGAAGGGTATGGTCTTTCTGTCGTAGAACGAGTACATATTGATATACCGCCAACAAAGAATAATCTGTTCTATCTTCAAACCAAACAAAAGAAATTAGGACACCTTTTGGAGATGTAGGCGTTTAGCCACAGAGGTCACAGAGAGCACAGAGCACAGATATGCTTAATAAGGGCACAATCTGCGATTTTTAAGATATACCCACGAAAGGCACGAAAAGAACACGAAAAGTTCTGTCCGATTATTAATTTTCGAGTGTTTCGTGTCTTTCGTGGGTATTTAATGCAGGGTGCGTTGCACGCACCGTATTACTATGTGAGCAAAATCGTTATCTGTGACCTCGATGAGTATAACAGAGTATAGATTTTGTCTGTATTCTGATTTTCCTCTGTGAGCTCTGTGTTCTCTACCGGCAAGTTGTTTCAGTATGTTAAATAGGCAGATTATCCATATCCGGGAGATACAGAAAATGATTACTAAGCTATTAACCTTATCGCTAATATTACTATTACCATATAGTTGTCTTGCAGGGGTTGTTCCATCCCCATACCCTGCAGATGTAATTGTCTTGCCGGGTGATGGGCAAAAACCAATCTTAGAGTTGATTCAAAATGCTACAGAATCTATCTGGGTATGCACCTATGAATTATCAGATAAAAAGATTATCAGCAGTTTGGCTGCGGCAAAGCAATGTGGAGTGGATGTCCGTGTTATGTTGGAAGGGAAACCATACGGAAGCAGTACGGTTAATACTGAAACAGCTAAAAAACTGATTGGGGCAGGGATAGCCTTCAGCTGGAGTAATTTCCAATTTATCCTTACCCATGCTAACTATATTATTATTGACCATCGCAAGGTAGCATTGATAACCCTTGACCTGACTGAATCAAGCCTTGCTCAGTATCGTGGATACGGTATATTTATCAGTGATCCAAAGGTTGCCGGTGAAGCAGAGGCTGTCTTTATTGCAGACTGGCAAAAAAAGGAATATATTCCTGTCTGTCCATGTATGCTTATCAGTCCTGATAACTCAAAACAAAAACTGCTTGAGATTATCTCTTGCGCAAAGAAAAAGATATGGATACAGGCACATCTTCTGCAGAATGAGGAAATAATGGATTCCATTATTGAGGCAAAAAGACGAGGGGTGAATATAAAGATTATACTGGCTGAGGCAACACCTTCGGCAAATGATATTAATCTTAAAACACAAAGATACCTTTCTAAACAAGGGATTCGCATTGAATTTCAACGAACACCCTATCCCCACGGTACTATGATGCTTATTGATGAAAGGATAGCCTTTGTCGGGTCACAAGGCTTAGATACTCAATCGCTGGAGGATAATAGAGAAATGGGAATAGTCATTACCTCCTCTAATGCAATCAAGAGATTGAAATGGATGTTCTCGCATGATTAAAGGGGGTGGATATAACAAGTAGTGTCAAAGGGATTTAATCCGCAGATTACGCAGATTAAAAAAGTTTTTTGACAGGAGGATAACCGTTTACGGTTACATTTATTAAATCTGCGAAAATCTGCGAAATCTGCGGATAAAAAATCTGTGAATTATTGATTAGTTAAGGAGGATAGAATGCGTAAGTTATTGTATGGAATAGGGGCAGGGTTAATATTTGCAACCCTTGCTCAGGCTCAATCTACAACCGTAGCAGTGGTTGGAAGCAACACGATTACCACAGCTCAATTGGAGAAAACAATGGGAACATCAAGTATAGATCTTCAGGCAACAGAGACAAAAACAGCATTAAAGGGATTGATTGAGGATGAGATTATCCGACAAGAGGCAAAGCTGCAGGGGATTGTTGTTGATCCAAAGCAAATAGACCAAGTGGTTAATATTGTTAAACAAAGGTTTCCTGATGAGGCAGGTTTTGAAGATGCCCTGTCAAAGGAAGGGATAACACTTGATGATCTAAAGATGAGGGGACAAATTGTCTTCCAGAAGGTACAGTTGACAGCCAGATGTGTTATACCAAGGGTAGGAATTACTCAACAGATGTTTGAAAGGTTTTGTGAGGATTATGCTGTCAAGGTTCATGCCCGGCATATATTAGTAGCCACAGAGGAAGAGGCAGCAAGCTTGCTTAAACAGATAAAGGAAGGGGCAGACTTTGCTACTGTTGCAAAAGAGCATTCTACATGCCCCAGTCATGTAAATGGTGGTGACCTTGGATTCTTTGGCTGTGGACAGATGGTTAAGGAATTTGAGGATACAGCCTTTAGCCTGACAAAGGAAAATCCATTGTCAGGGGTGGTAAAAACCCAGTTTGGGTATCATCTGATACAGTTTATTGATCGTGCCCCGGCAGAAAAGAAAAAGGTAGAGATAGAAAATATGGATGTCCGGCATATTCTGGTAAAAACAGAGGAAGAGGCAGCGAGCTTGCTCAAACAGATAAAGGAAGGGGCAAACTTTGCCGAGCTGGCCGGCAAGCATTCCACATGCCCGAGTCGTTCAAAGGGTGGTGACCTTGGATTCTTTGGCCGTGGACAGATGGTTAAGGAATTTGAGGATGCAGCCTTTAGCCTGACAAAGGAAAACCCATTATCAGGTATAGTAAAAACCCAGTTCGGATACCATATCCTTCAATTTGTGGACAAAAAGATAGAAACAAGAGAGGAATCAATAGAGATAGATGCAGTAAAAAAAGACTTGTTTGGTCAGTTAATGGGACAAGGCTTTATTGTGGCTGGAGAGGGACTCCAGATACAAATATTAAAGCCTTTAGAGGAACGGTTTATTGGCGATAGTCTGAGGATAGCCTATGATAAATGGATAGAGGAAGCAAAAAAGAAGCTTGGGGTAAAGGTAAGCGTGCAGTAATTTCATGGTGCGTCCAAGGAACGCACCATGTTTGGTGGCACAGGCATCATTGCCTGTGAAAGCTGAGGGTGCGTTCAGAGAATGCACCCTATTATCCCTGTTAGAGGTGAAGAAATGAAGCTTGGTATAATTGGCAGTAGATATTCCGGCAAAACCAGCCTGTTTAATGGACTGACCTGTTCAAATGCAGATATTGCCGGGTATCAAAAGAGTAAAGTAAATATCAGCGTGATTAAGGTTCCGGATGAGCGAATGCAAAGGTTGATTGCAATGTATCAGCCAAAAAAGATAACCTATGCCTCAATTGAGTTTATTGACCCTGCCAATCCGGCTGATTCAGAGGAGATTGGATCACAAAGATTAGGACAACTTCGAGAGGTTGATGCCTTTGTCCATGTTATCCGCTGTTTCAAAGATTCTGCTGCGGGTATCTCTAATATCAATCCGGCAGAAGAGATAGAGTCTATAGGGCTGGAATTGATCCTGGCTGATATGGATTCTATCCAGCGAAAAAAAGAACGGTTAGAAAAGCAGGCACGGTCAGGAGATGCCAAGATAAAGGAACAGATAAAGATACTTGAAGGCTTAAAGGCAACCCTTGATAACAACCTTCCGCTTAGAAGCAGAAAGATTACCCTGGAGGAACAAGTTATCGTTGATGAGCTTCAATTATTAACCTCGCGACAAATTTTATATGTAGCAAATATTGATGAGAATGATGTCCCTGGGGATGCGGCTGTCAAAATAATCTCTGATATCCTTGGAGAAAATACCTCAATTATTGCTGTTTGTGCCAAAATAGAGGCAGAGCTTGGTCAGCTTGAAGAGGATGAAAGAAGAGAATACATGAAAGAGCTTGGCATGGAAAGCTCAGGGATAGATAAACTGATTAATACCTGCTATAAGATGCTCGATCTGGTCACATTCTTTACCTGCGGACCAAAAGAGGTCAAGGCATATCCAGTGCCGAGACATACCAAAGCCCCCCATGCTGCCGGTAAGGTACATTCAGATATAGAAAGGGGATTTATCCGGGCAGAGGTAATGAATTATAAAGACCTAATTGCCCTCGGCTCAGAGGCAGCGGTTAAAGAAAAAGGCTTGTTTCGGGTTGAAGGCAAGGAGTATGAGGTGCAGGATGGGGATATGTTCTGTTTCAGGTTTAATGTATAGGGGAGACACAAAACTTGTAAGCATTCAGGTATCAGCAATCAGGTAAGACCAGTGAAATCAACACAGTTGGGGTATTAAACAAAGCAGTATACTTTTATTTGCCCTCCTGCCTCAGAACTCCTAACCCTCTTGAATCTGAGGGTTAGGATGTTGATACCTGACACTTGATTACTGAAACCTTACAAAAATGGAGATGAAAATTATGGCAATAAGCTTAAAAAAAATTGCAGAAGAACTCTTTATTAATCGTAATGAACTTATTAGACAAGGCATTATTTCTCTTCTTAAAGAGCAATTATGCATCTGTAATACTGAAAGATTAGCACTGTGTAATAAGTTTGGTGTTTCCTCTCTGGAAGAAATGGATAAGTTGGTGATTGAAGGTAATGTGGAAGAAGACGATATATTGGATGACTTCCAAAGAGTTGACTTTCTTACCTCTAATGTAAAGAAAATTAAAAAGTTACTAATTTACCGTAGAGTTCTGCAAAAGGAAAATATAATCTTTTTTCTCACATAAAGCCACAAACTAACAAAGATTTCTCGGTAGGGTGCATTTTATGCACCAAATATGCATAGGGTGCGTATGACACACCCTATGCTGCTCAATCCGCTTGGGTTCGATTACACTTGATGTTTTTGGCAAGTACTAAGTGTAAATACTGAATGTCCAATGTTACCCTGATTTGAACCATGCCCTAATTGGGTACGGTTCATTTTATCGTTTTCCATGTGAACCTATTTCACAGGTCGAAAAAATTTATGTAAAAATTGTTGTTGACAAAATTTTTGTTTAGAGTATATTAAAAATAACCCTTTATGACTTAATAAGTTAGGAAAGATTCAATAAAAATTCTCTATCAAAAGTTTTTCTTGACTAATCCTAAAATTTTTAGTATACTTTACTTATTGCCTGATTTTGTTGAAAAACAACTTTTCGGAAAATGGCCTTGTGTCCCTTAATTCCTTAAGTTTTTCTTAAAATTGTCGATATGATTAAATAGATAGAGCTGATTGAATATACAGGGGTTTTGATAAGGGAGAGGGAGATGAAACGAATTGAAGAGTTTTGTTGTCTGAATTCAGGGTGTGTAGATTATGGTAAACGAGGAGCAAGAAATTTACGACAGCATGGTTGGAGCAGTAAGAAGAAAGGTGAAGGTGGAATACGAACATTATATTGCAAGACTTAAGTATGCAGTAGTGCATAAAACACGAGAAAAT
>JACQYP010000083.1 GCA_016208205.1 Candidatus Desantisiibacteriota bacterium
CCAACAAATATGATAGAATAAAGCAGCCATCTTATGGGAGTAAAAGAAATTCTCGGCTTATCCTCTCCCGATACTTCAGGACGAATGGCAAGTCCTCCTGTAACCATCATCATACCCATGGATGACCAGAATAACGACATAATACATATCAGTCCAAAGTTAAATTGATTCTGAATAAGATACCCTAATTCACATGCTCCAAGGCAGACAAACAAAATTCGGACATCACCGGTAAGCTTGCGACATGTCTTTAGAAAGACCCAGGCAATAGTGATTAATAGCCAAAGGTATATTAAAAGCCCGATTAACCCCCGAGTTACAGCTACATCCAGAAAATCATTGTGTGCCTTATCCGTACCTATATTTGCTAATTGCAGATTATCAAGCCCTATGCCCAGGACAGGATGTTTTTTAATTACCCCAATGGTTGATTTCCACAACCCAATTCGTCCGCTTCCAGCTGCATTAATATCAACCTTTTTTTGGGTAATCTCTTGTAATGAGGTCTCTACCTGTGCCTGTGGGATCTCGTTTATAAATCTCTTGAGCACAGAGGTATTTGGATTCAGCATGAAATAGGCAATAAAGGGTATCAAGCAGGCCAGAAGGATATAAAGCCTGCTCTTTTCTTCAAATATCCTTTGTTTGTCAGCTATAATCCCAAACAATATTAACCCAAAGCTGACCCCAAGCGTTGTTGCTCTGGTGCTGGTGTAGAAAAAGCCTATCAGAATAAGAATAATCGCTGCCCCATAGTACCATGGTCGTAATACTCGTAATACAAGAGGAAAAAGACGAATGACCATATCTTTCCATTGAGATACCACATCCTGCACTTGTTCATTTTTTCCCTGTTTTTTTCTCTGTTTTCGTGGAATAGTGCCTCTGGTGGAAGTAGTGCTTCTGGCACTTTTGATTGATAGGTGTGGTTTTGTGGCAGTAATCAATTCGTCTTTCTTAAAATACATGGCTAAGGCAAAGAAAAAGACCATGATCAGATAGGTAGAAAGAAAGGGGGCA
>JACQYP010000084.1 GCA_016208205.1 Candidatus Desantisiibacteriota bacterium
TGAGTTATCAGCATTCAAAGATACTTTCTGAAATCCATATAATTCGTGTTCCCTGAAGCTATAAAAAGGGGCAGATTCAGTATCCGCCCCCCATGTAACTCGATTACCTTACCTATTTCCCTTCTTTCAACCAACCCATCATATCCCTCAAGTCTTTTCCAACATCCTCAATCAAATGTTCAGAATCATTTCTCATGAGAGCATTAAGGACCGGTCGATTTGCCTGATTTTCAAGTATCCATTCCTTAGCAAACTCACCGGTCTGGATGTCTGACAGGATTTCCTGCATTGTTTCCCTTGTTCCATCATTGATGATCCATCTTCCGCGGGTAACATCACCATACTTAGCCGTATCGCTTATTGCCTGTCTCATGCCAGTGATACCTTTCTCATAGACAAGGTCTACTATCAATTTTAACTCATGGCAGCACTCAAAATAAGCTATCTCCGGCTGATACCCTGCATCTACCAGGGTGTCAAAACCTGCCCTGATCAACTCTGTAACGCCACCACACAAGACAACCTGCTCACCAAAGAGATCGGTTTCTGTTTCCTCTTCAAAGGTTGTTTCAATGATACCGGCTCTGGTACCGCCAACCCCTTTGCCATATGCCAGGGCAAGATCCATTGCATTACCAGATGCATCCTGATGCACAGCCACAACACATGGAACACCGCCACCCTCAGTATAAACCCGTCTGACAAGCTTACCAGGCCCCTTGGGAGCAATCATGACCACATCAACATCAGGCGGGGGAACAATCTGTCCAAAATGGATATTGAATCCATGTGAAAAACCAAGCACCTTGCCTGCCTTCAGGTTTGGTTTTATAGCTGCCTCATAAACCTTTTGCTGTGTCTGATCCGGTACCAGCATCTGGATATAATCAGCCTGTGCAGCTGCCTCTTGTGCAGAAACAGGGTTAAAACCATCCTGTTTTGCCATTGCATAATTTGGTGTGCCCTCTAACTCTGCAATAATAACATCACACCCGCTATCCCTTAAATTTTGTGCCTGAGCATGCCCCTGAGCACCATAGCCAATAATGGCTATTTTCTTACCCTTCAACAGGGTAAGATCCGCATCCCCTTCATAATAAATCGTTGCCATCTCTCGAACCTCCTTGAAATTATTTTATAAGCCTGATAGGTTTTATAAGGCTTATTGGTATTATAGCATAACTATTCGTAACTACTCAGGTGGATAGGCTGTAGACTATCAGCCTACTAACAGCCTACCGCCTATCTACCTTCAGCCTTCCTTCCTACTTCTCCCCCCTTACCACAGCCACCTTGCCTGTCCGTACCAATTCCTTTATACCAAATGGCTTAAGCATCTCAGTAATCCCATTTATCTTGCCTTCATCGCCGGTTATCTCCACAGTCATTGTTTTTGGGGAAACATCAATAATCTTGCCACGGAATATCTCTACTATCTCCAGCACCCTTGCCCTTTGTCCCTCATCAGAGGCAATCTTAATCAAAACCAGCTCTCTTTCGACATGCTCCTCTTTGGTTACATCCATAACCTTAATTACATCAATAAGTTTATTGAGTTGCTTTTCTATTTGTTCAATAATTCTGTTATCGCCATTGGTAACAATAGTCATCCTGGATATTGTCGGGTCATCTGTCTCACCGACGCACAAGCTATCAATGTTATATCCTCTGCCGGAGAATAAACCTGCTACCCGTGCCAGTACCCCAAACCTATTTTCAACCAATACAGATATTGTGTGTCTCATTATGCCTCCTAAATCGGTTATCAGTCTTAACGCTCAAAACAAACTCCCTTTTTTACCGATTACCTGATAACTGATGACCGATTACCATTCTTACGCCATTCCCTCAAGCATCTGTGTTAATGATGCCCCTGCCGGCACCATTGGAAACACATTTTCTTCCTCTTCCACCCAGAAATCAAGCACCACCGGCTTTTTAGAGCTTATCGCCCTTTTCAATGCTGGAACAACCTCTTCCTCTGTTTCAACCCGAATCCCTTCTGCACCATAAGCCTCCGCAACCTTAACAAAATCAGGTTGAACAGCCATGGATGTATGGGAATATCTTTTATTAAAGAAAAGCTCCTGCCATTGTCTGACCATACCCAGATTATGGTTATTCAATATCGCTACATTGACCGGTAAATTATACTGAATCGCAGTTGCCAGCTCCTGAATATTCATCTGAAAGCTGCCATCCCCGGCAATATCAAAAACAACCATATCCGGATTAGCCACCTGAGCACCAATCGCTGCCGGAAATCCATACCCCATGGTTCCTAACCCCCCGGAGGATAGAAAACTTTTCGGGTAATCAAACTTATAATACTGAGCTGCCCACATCTGATTTTGTCCAACCTCTGTAGTGATAATCGCATTTCCAGATGTAACCTCATATATCTTTTCTATTACAAACTGTGGTTTTAACCTTCCGCCTTTTTTATATCCAAGGGGATAATCGCATTTCCATTGCTGGATCTGCTTTATCCAATCATCAATCTTTGGAGCAACCACCTCTTTATTTATCTGCTGCAGGATATGTCTGGCATCCCCAACAATAGGGATGTGAACAGGAACATTTTTACTGATAGATGACGGGTCAATATCAATATGAATAACCGTGGCTGCCGGAGCAAACTCATCTATCTTTCCAGTCACCCTGTCATCGAACCTGGCACCAATAGCAATAACCAGGTCAGCATTGCTAATGGCATAATTTGCATACTTTGTTCCATGCATACCCAGCATCCCAAGAAACAATGGATGTGTCCCAGGAAAACCGCCAAGTCCCAGCAGGGTAGATGTTACAGGGATACCGGTAATATCTACAAACTTTTGAAGCTCTTCAGCAGCCCCGGATGACATTATCCCGCCTCCGGAATAGATAACAGGCTTTTTGCTGGAAGCAATAGCACTAACTGCCTTTTTTATCTGCATCGGATGTCCCAGACAGGTTGGATTATAGCTTCGAATATCCACTTTTTGAGAATATTTAGGGTTAGTCATGGTTGCGGTACTTATATCCTTGGGTATATCTATAAGTACAGGACCTGGTCTACCTGTATTAGCAATCCAGAAAGCCTCTTTAACCACCCTTGCGATATCAGCAACATTCTTAAGCAAATAACTATGCTTGACAATTGGTCGGGTAATACCAATAATATCTGCCTCTTGAAAGGCATCATTTCCAATCATTGTTGTCGGCACCTGTCCGGTAATAACAACCATGGGTATAGAATCCATATAAGCTGTAGCAATGCCTGTAATCAGATTCGTTGCCCCAGGGCCAGAGGTAGCCATACATACCCCAACCTTATTTGTAGAACGACTGTACCCATCAGCAGCATGAGCCGCCCCCTGTTCATGCCTAACCAATATAAAATTTATCTTGGCATCATACAGGACATCGAAGATAGGTAATAATACCCCTCCAGGATACCCAAAGATAGTATCTGCCCCTTCCTTTATTAAAGCCTCAATTAATATTTGTGCACCTGTATATTTCAAGAGAAACCTCCTGTAATTAATTATTCTATATTAGCATTATGATACCATATTATCCAGCCTTGTGTCAACTACAATCTTTATTTTCAGCACAAATTTTCAGCAATTCTCATTATGGCAGGAATTGAGTAAAGAAGGAGAAAGGGGGAAGGTGTTTTTGGAATGCGGCAGCTTACTTGCTGCCGCTTTTAACTAAGGCACAGTAGACGAAGCGTCTCGGTAACCGTTCACGGTTTACAGTTATTGGTTTACGGTTACAAAATTTATTTGGAGTGCGGTAGCTTACTTGCTACCGCTTTTGTATAGCGTCTCAACAATATACATACAAATCATCTCTTGGTAGTCGCAGGCTTTAGCCTGCGTCCATACGCTATCTAATCGAACGAAAAAGCGAAAGCAAGTAAGCTTTCGCACTCCATATCACCTGTTATTATTTCCCAACATCGAGTGATACCCAATAAAAAAGTTCTTGACAATGGGCTTTTCTATGATAAACTATCGGTAGTCGCAAGCGGCTACCATAAATTATATGAGAAGATAGAAAATGCCAAGGATTGTTTTCTTATTATTAGCACTATTAGCACCAGGTTATGCACAATGTGATAATCTAAACATAGATTACTGGAAAGAATATGCCTCTGATACAAAAGCATGTCTCCTTTCACCCTCACACTGGGATAGTTCAGATTGGATGAAAGCCTCCCTTGTTACAGGTATAACAGCAGGATTATATGTATTTGATGAAGATATCCAAAAGTGGATACAGGAAAATCGCAGCAATACCTCTGACAAAATCTCAAGATTTGTCAAGCCCTTTGGTGACGGCAGGTATACACTGCCGGCAATAGGTACGCTCTATCTCTATGGTTACTTCTCTGAAGATGAGAAGGCTCAAAAGACTGCCTTGTTGGGTTTAGAAAGCTTTGTAATTTCTAACATCTTTACTCAGACAATAAAATTTGCTGGACATAGACACAGTCCTAATACTGGAGATCCATGCAATAGATGGGCAGGTTTTTCTACATCTAATTTATCATTTCCTTCAAATCATACATCTTCTGCATTCGCCATAGCCACAGTAATAGCCTCAGAATATAAAGATAAACCTCTTATCCCTTTAGCTTCTTATGGAATAGCTGCACTGACCGGATTATCAAGGATGAATGACAATTGCCATTGGGCATCTGATGTCTTTTTCGGTGCGAGTATCGGGTACTTTGCAGGGAAAACCATTGTCCGTTTGCATAGTGATAAAATCATCCTTCCAATAATAAATGGACAATATGCTGCTTTGTTAACCGTATATAATTTTTAAGAAAGGCTTATTGAAAAATCGCAAAAAAAAATGTTTGACAAGATAGTAGATTATAGTATATACTTATTAGACAATCAGCATAAAAGGTTGTGCTACGATTAAAATACTTAAAACTGTGAGGCAATAATGAGAATTGTCCTGGGAAAGGAACAACTTGAATCTGAATTCAGAGAAAAGGTTGAGATATTAAGCAAACAAAAGATGCTATCTTGCTATCAATGCGGCAAATGCTCTGCCGGCTGTCCCATTGGCTATGAGATGGATCATCTCCCAAACAAGATTATCCGCATGATTCAACTTGGGATGGACTCTGAGGTTATGAATGCTAAAACCCCGTGGCTTTGTGCCTCATGCCAGACATGTACCGCAAGATGTCCAAGAGAGATTGATGTGGCAAGGGTTATGGATGCAATAAGGATTATTGCCCAGGCTGAAAACAAGGCTGCTATCAGAGAAATACCAATATTTAATCAAATATTCTTAAAATCACTTGAGCTTACCGGCAGGGTTTATGAGGTGGGCGTTATCGGGGCATATAACTTCTTTAGCCTGAATCCGTTTAAGGATATTCCGCTTGGGATAAAGATGTTTTTGAAGGGAAAGCTGAACTTGATGCCGCATTCAGCAGGGAATCTTAGTGGATTATTTAAGAGGATACGCGAAAAGGAGAAATATGTATAAGGTTGCCTACTTCCCTGGTTGTTCATTAGATTCAACAGCAAAAGAATACGGTGTGTCAACCAAGCTTATCTGCAAGGATTTAGGGATTGAATTACTTGAAATCTCTAATTGGAGCTGTTGTGGTGCTACTACAGCTCATATCACCTCTGAATTACTGGCAACTGCCCTTCCTGTAAAGAGCTTGCTCCAGGCAGAAAAGCAAAATCTGCCTATTTGCTCACCATGTTCTGCCTGCTTCTCCCGACTTAAATTAGCAGACATTGATCTGAAAAAAGATGCGAAGCTAAGGATGGCCGTAGCAGGCGTTATTGGAGAGGAATATAAGGGCACGATAGAAATCTTACATCTCTGGCAGGTAATACAAAAATACGGCAATCTGAAGCCGAAAAAAGAGTTAAAGGGATTGAGGGTGGCTTCATATTATGGTTGTTTGCTCACCCGTCCACCAGAGGTTTGTAAGGATGAGCGGATAGAAGATCCTCAATTCTTAGATAATATGATCAATTCTCTGGGCGGGGAATCTGTCCGGTGGAATTATAAGACCCAGTGTTGCGGGGCAGCGTTTTCATTAACAAAAACAGATATTGTTCACAGGCTTTCAGGAGAGATACTAAAGGATGCCAGGGAATCCGGTGCAGATTGCATTATGGTTGCCTGCCCACTCTGCCACTCTAATTTAGATGCTCGGCAGGCGGAGATGAAGCTGGATTTCAGCATCCCTATTCTTTATTTTACGCAATTGATTGGATTGGGATTGGGTTATGGGTATGCAGAGTTAGGGTTGAATCGGCATTTTATTCAGGCAAAAGGGTTGTTAATTTCAAGAGGATTATAATTATGTCAAGAACAGGTGTTTTCATATGCCATTGCGGCTCTAATATTGCAGGTGTGGTTGCCATTGAACGGGTGGTTGAGGCTGCTAAGACCCTGCCGGGTGTAAAGGTTTCCATGGATTATAAGTATATGTGTTCAGATCCTGGGCAGAATCTTATTATAAACACCATAAAAGATACGGCATTGGACAGGGTTGTTGTTGGCTCATGCTCGCCGCGAATGCATGAGAATACATTCAGGATGGCTGTCCAGCGGGCTGGATTAAATCCATATATGCTTGAGATTGCCAATATCCGTGAGCATGTTTCATGGGTTCATAGCGATAATAAGGATGCAGCTACAGATAAAGCCATAAAGCTTGTTGAGCTGGCTGTGGCAAAGGTGCGAAGGAATGAGCCGTTACAAAAGATGTATGCTGAGATAGAAAAAAAGGCATTGGTTATTGGTGGCGGCATTGCCGGGATTCAGGCTGCATTAGATATTGCTGCAAACGGATACAAGGTTGTCATGGTGGAAAAAGAGCCGTCTATTGGCGGTAGAATGTCTCAATTGGACAAGACATTCCCTACCATGGATTGCTCTGCGTGTATATTAACACCAAAGATGGTCTCTGTGGCACAAAATAAAAATATTACCCTCTTAACCTATGCTGAGGTTGATGAAGTAAATGGATATGTGGGGAATTTTGAGGTTAAGATCAAGAAAAAGGCTCGTTTTGTAAGTATGGGAAAATGT
Source organism: Candidatus Desantisiibacteriota bacterium (assembly GCA_016208205.1). Next base: position 7,072 of record JACQYP010000084.1, read on the forward strand.
ATAGGCTGCTCAGTATGTACGGAAAAATGCCCGTCCAAAAAAGCATTGTCTGAGTTTAATGCTAACATAGCCGTGAGAAAGGCGATATACACACCGTTTCCTCAGGCTGTTCCAAATATTCCGGTTATAGATAAGGATTCATGCCTGTATTTTGCTACAGGCAACTGCAGGATATGCGAGAAGGTATGCTCTGCCGGGGCAATTGATTATACCCAGGGAGACGAGATTATTACTGAAAAATTTGGGGCAATAGTTGTCGCCACAGGATTTGATACTTATAATCATAGCAGTTATGGGGAGTATGGTTATGGTGAGATTAAGGATGTAATTACCGGTCTGCAGTTTGAAAGGATGATAAGTTCAGGTGGACCAACCAATGGTCACATAAAAAGGCCATCTGATGGAAAAGAGCCTGAAACCGTTGTATTTATACAATGTGTTGGTTCACGGGATGATTCTAAAGGAAAGCCATATTGCTCAAGGGTCTGTTGCATGTATACGGCAAAACAGGTATTGCTGCTTAAGGAACACTATCCGCATAGCAAGGCGATTGTGTTTTATATAGATATAAGGGCAGCCGGTAAGGGATATGAAGAGTTTGTTCAGAAGGTTCAAACCGAGTATGAGGCTATTTATTTGAGGGGAAGGGTTTCAAGGATATCTGAAAAAAAGGATCATCTCCTTGTCAAGGGCGTGGATACTTTATCCTGCAAGCAGGTAGAGGTAAAGGCAGATATGGTGGTTCTGGCAACCGGACTTGAGCCGAAGAAAGAGGCTCAAAATCTGGCACAACTGCTTCATATCGGCTATGACCAGAACGGCTTTTATACAGAGCTTCACCCAAAGCTTGCACCGGTTGAAACCTTTCTCAGGAATCACTTGAGATTGAGCCAATAATCTCTGAGGTTAATCCTCCGCTTTGCAGTGGATGCAGGATGTGCTATAACGCCTGCCCATATAAAGCCATTGAGATGGAGGATAAAGAAATTAGACGGGGCGAGATAAAATGTGTAGCAAAGGTGCTTACAAGTGTCTGCAAGGGATGCGGTGTCTGTGTTGCCGGGTGCTACTGTAAGGCAATAGACTTAAAGGGATTTACAGATAGACAGTTGATGGAAGAGATAAAGGTAGTTGGGTTCAAGGTTCAAGATTCAGGGTTCAGGGTTTAACCGTGGACCTCCCTAACCGTAAACCGTGAACCTTCTCAAAGGTGATAAAATGGAAAAAGATGTCAATATTATAGGTTTTTTATGCAACTGGTGCAGCTATGCCGGTGCTGACTTAACGGGCTTGAGTCGAATAATCTATCCGACAAACATCAAGATTATACGAATCCCATGCACAGGCAGAATGGATCCTGTACTGATCATGGAGGCATTCCATAATGGTGCAGATGGGGTTCTGGTTTCAGGGTGTCATCCAGGGGATTGTCATTATACCGAAGGAAATTATTATTGGCGTAGAAGGCATGCTGCATTAAAGAGGCTTCTGGAATTTTTTGGAATAGATGAGAGAAGGTTTCGGGCAACATGGGTTTCTGCCTCAGAAGGGAAAAGGTTTGCTGAGGTTGTAAAGAAAGTAGTTGATGATGTGAGGGAGTGGAAGGAAAATGAATAAATTGTAGACAAAGCGTCTCGCTTCGTATTTACTATGTAAAGGATTGGAAGAAAATATGGATAGTAGCAAATTACAGGAACAAGCAAAAGATTTATTAGCATCAAAGCAGGTTGATATAATCATTGGATATGAAAAAGGTTATGATGATTTCCAGGCAAGACCTGTGTTCATAAGCAATACTGCTGATGTTGATAAATTAATTCTCAATGAATATTGCACGAATAATCTGGCTGTTTATTTGCCAATACATAGAAAACTTAAAGTAGGAATTGTGGCGACTAAGGAACGAGATCTTGCGTCTATCCATGAGTTAATTAAAGAACATCAGATACCGGAAGAAAATGTGGTGATTATTGACGCAAAGGAAGGCACAGAAGCATGTAGGGGCGGGTTCCAAACCCGCCCTAAAGGCACAGAGGATGATAAGGCTGTAGAGGAGTTTGAAAAGTTATCGGCTAAGGAAAGAGAGGCTTTCTGGAATAAGGAGTTTGATAGGTGCATCAGGTGTTATGCCTGTAGACAGGTATGCCCTGTTTGTTATTGTCCTGATTGCTTTGTCAACAGAACTATGCCAAAATATTTGAACGAAGCGGTAGATAGAGATAAAAATAAACTTTTTTCTCTTGTGAGGATGATGCATGTCTTTGGAAGGTGTACTGATTGCAGGGCATGCGATAATGCTTGTCCGGTAGGAATACCATTACACCTATTGACGAAAAAGATAGCCATGGATGCTTTGGAATTATTTGAGTATACAAGCGGTCAGGGCCAAGAGCATCCTTTCTCTACCTTTAAGAAGGATGAGTTATTGGAAGGGATAATATAATGGAATATACAATTACTACAGATAACCTAAAATCATTAATCAATGACTTGAGCAAAGAGCATATTGTCTATGCCCCAAAACAGGTTTCCGCTGATACCATCTTGTATGAGCAGGTAGCTTCCTTTGATGAATATGACAGCACTGCACTCATGACTAATACCTCGGCAAAGGCAAAGATATATCCACAGTGCGATAAATTATTTGAATTTGCTCTGGCAGCTGATGGTATAGCATTAAAAGAAAACAAAGGGGCTCGAGAATCTATAATCTTTGGATGCAGACCATGCGATGCAAAAGGGTTTTCCCTGCTGGATAACCTGTTTGACTGGAAAGGATACAGGGATGAGTCTTATTTTGCCAGGAGAGATAAAACAACGATAATCAGTATCTCCTGTACCACGCCTCAATCAACATGCTTTTGTAACTCGTTTAAGGATGGGGGTGCGACAAGTAAGATCGGCAGCGATTTGCTTTTGACACCAATAGTAGACGAGTCGTCCCGACTCGTTCTAAATACACCAATAAGTGATAAATATCTTGTAGAGGTTGTAACTGAAAAAGGGAAAAAGATTATTGAAGGTGGTAGATATTTTGAGCCTGCAACAGAGCGGGATACTGCCATAAAACAAGACCTTGAGCAATCTGTAGCTGAATTGATGCCTAACAAGCTTAAATTAGACGAGATCAAGAAAACTCTTGATACTGCCTTTGAATCCCCATACTGGGATACAGTCCATCTGCCCTGCTTAAAGTGCAATGTATGTACCTTTGTTTGCCCCACATGCTATTGCTTTGATATAAGTGAATGTCCTTCAGAGTATAGCGATGGTGAGAGAAACAGAACATGGGATAGCTGCATGTCTGAAACATTTACCAAAATGGCTGGCGGGGTAAATCCGAGAACTGATAGTAAACGACGATTTCGCCAGAGGGTTATGCACAAGTTCAGATACCATATGGATAACTTTAATGAGTATCTCTGCACAGGCTGCGGAAGATGCATTAAATATTGCCCTGTTGGCATGGATATAAGAAAGGTGCTGGAAGGACAGACAATTTGAAAGGAAATATTTACCACGAAAACACAAAAGAGATTTTACAGACTTCTACGATGTGACATAAAATTTTTGGACATTTTGTAACGAAATTGAATATATTCTGTAATGGGTTAGCAAGCAATGAGGAAAACTACCAACCCGTCATTGCGAGGAGCTACTGCGACGAAGCAATCTCATCGCAGCGAGATTGCTTCGTCGCAGTAGCTCCTCGCAATGACGC
>JACQYP010000096.1 GCA_016208205.1 Candidatus Desantisiibacteriota bacterium
ACATTTCGCTGGAAGGGTAATTATGGATATGACCTTAATGAGGCTATTACCCTTGACACAGAACTTAATGTTCTGGCAAACTTTGCCCCGCAACTTCCTGATATTTATAGAGATATAAAATATGTATTTTTAGCGAACATTGATCCTGATTTGCAGCTTGCAGTGCTGGATCAGATAAAAAAACCAGAGCTTGTTGTTTGTGATACTATGAATTTTTGGATTCACGGGAAAAGGGATAGCCTTATTGAGGTATTAAAACGGGTGGATATTGTTATTCTGAATGATGCTGAGGCACGGGAGTTATGCAAAGAGTCAAATCTTGTCAAGGCAGGAAGAATGATTCGTTCCTGGGGTCCAAAGTGGGTTATTATCAAAAAAGGAGAGCATGGGGCATTGATGTTTGCCAATGGGTCATTTTTTTCTGCACCTGCTTATCCACTCGAAGAGATATTTGATCCAACAGGTGCAGGTGATACCTTTGCCGGTGGGTTTGTTGGATATCTTGCCTCTCGTGGACAAATCAATGATATTGATATGAGAAAAGCGGTTATATATGGGACAACCCTTGCCTCTTTTGTAGTTGAAGATTTTAGTGTACAAAGAACGGCAGCCTTGAATCCACAGGAAATAAGGGATAGGTATCAAGAATTTCAGAAAATAGTTCATTTTGGGGAGTAGGAAAAAAATTACCGCAGAGGACGCAGAGAAAACGCAGAGGACGCAGAGAAATCATAGAAATTACAAAAAAGATGGAAAGACAATATCGTTCTCTGCGTTCTCCGCGTTCATTCTTTGCGTCCTCTGCGTTTCAAAAGTTTGGAGGATGTAATGATCGGTAAGTGGTTTAACAAGCTAAAGGTAGCCCTTAACTCTACAAGGATTGGGTTTTTTAAGTTTTTTGCTAAGGATGAAAATGTTTGGGATGAGGTTGAAGAGGCTTTTATCAATACAGATGTTGGTATAGAAACAGCCCTTAAGATAATAGAAGAATTGCGGAATAGTTCTGTTAAACCGTATGGATTAAGGATAGCATTGAAGGAAAAGATAAGCAGTATCATGGGTAGCCATGTATCTTGTCTGAATTTTCCCTCAAATATGCCTGCAATTTTTTTATTTATTGGTGTAAATGGCTCTGGCAAAACAACCACTATTGGCAAGTTAGCCTTTAAGCTCAAACAGGAAGGCAGGAGTGTGCTGATTGCTGCGGCTGATACATATCGTGCGGCAGCTATTCCACAGCTTGAAGAATGGGCAAGAAGGTGCGGGGTAGAGATATTAAAGCAACAAGAAGGGGCAGACCCGGGTGCAGTGGTATATGATGCTATGGATGCAGCCATTGCCAGGGGCATAGATGTGGTCTTGATTGATACAGCCGGCCGTCTTCATACCAAGCAGCATCTTGTTCATGAGATGAAAAAGATACGGGGAATATGTGAAAAGAAACTGCCTGGTGCACCCCATGAAGTATTATTGGTTCTTGATGCAGTTTCTGGACAAAATGGGCTTATTCAAGCTCAAAACTTTTTAGAGTCTGTAGGGATAACCGGGATTGTCTTAACTAAATTAGATGGTACGGCTAAGGGTGGCATTATTATCTCTATTGCTGACAAGCTGAAGCTACCGGTAAAACTTATCGGGATTGGTGAGGGATTAGAGGATATTGGTGAGTTTAATCCGGAGGAATTTGTTGAGGCATTGTTTGAGGAAGGATAGAGGAGACTGTAGTGCTTCATTCCATTTGATTTTGTAGGATGTAGTGAGGGTCTTTAGACCCGATACAACTAAGACTACGCACCTAAAGGTGCTTGCTACATAAAATAGAGTTTCTATAAAAAAAAGTTTGACATGAACAAAAAATAATTGTACGGTTAACTACAAATACAAATGGAATGAGACTGTAGTAGTAATTTTCATTTTGACTTTTAGATTCACCGCAGAGGACGCAGAGAAAAACGCAGAGAAGCATGTTGCATGATTCTGTATAGACCAGGAACTTAGCGGTAAATCTCTTATTGGTATCATCAGCCTCTCTTTTTTCTCTGCGATTTCTCTTGCGAACTCTGCGTCTCTGCGGTGAAAAAATGCCTAAAATGCTAAAATGAGAATTGCTGGATGGACAAGCTTTATGCTATTTACGAGAGCGTTGCATAGCTCTCTTGCGCAATATAAAAACATCCGTAATTTAGTTGACATTAAACCAGATAAGTGATATTATTATAGGATAGATAGTCTACAGCCTAACAGAGGAGACAATTATGACCCAGGCAGAGGCAGTGGTTACAAAAATTGGCAGTATGGAGCTCAGGCTCAGGGGGCTTACGGAAATAAGCCGTCTGGCTACTATATCCTCAAGCCTTGATGAGATATTGGATTCAATCATGGATATGGTTCTCAAGATTATGCAGACCGATGCCGGGGCATTGATGTTGTCTGATAAAACCGGCAATTATCTTGAAACAAGGATAATCAAGGGCAGAGAGGCTGAGGCTATCAATGGTTCGCCACTCCGAATAGGTGAAGGTATAGCCGGCAGTGTAGCTGAAACAGGTGAAAGCATTGCTATCCCTGATAGTGCCGGTCAGCTGATTGCTATCCCTGAAAATGGTGGAGAGGTAGACATAAGGCTGTATAATATCCTTTGTGTCCCCATGAAGTTTAATAACCGGACAATAGGGGTTATTGAGGTTATCAATAAACGAGCTAAACAGCCGTTCAGTCTTGAGGATGTAGATATCTTAGGTGCGGTTGCAGCTCAGATAACTATGCTTATTGAAAACAGCAACCTCTTTAATCTGGCTCAAAAAGAGGCAAAGGCTCTTAGAACATTATTTGAGGTAAATGAGGTATTAAACTCTGCTAAAGACATCCAGACCCTGCTGGATTTGACCATAAAACTTGCAACCCGATTCATGTCTGCTGAAACCTCTGCTCTGATGCTTTTGGACGACAAAACTGATGAATTAATTATTAAAGCATCCGGGGATGAACTGCCCAGGACAAGGATACGGGTTGGCGAAGGGATTGCCGGGACAGTAGCCAGAAATGGAGAACCTGTCTTAATTGAGGACACAGAATTTGATTTGCAATTTTCACCTGAGATTGATAATATCACCCAGTATCCGGCAAGATCTCTTCTTGTTGTCCCCTTAAAGACAAGGTATAAGATTATCGGTGTACTGGAGGTTATCAACAAAACAGACAATACCGGATTTACCCACAAGGATAAGGAATTCTTTTGCCTATTTGCCAATCAGGTTGTCTCAGCCATAGAACAGGCTATGCCTTATATGTTGGAAGAACCTGTTCAAAAACCGACAATCTCTCTGCATGAAAAACCACGACTCGGAGAGGTGTTGATGAGCTATAACCTGATTAGTGACCAGCAAATACAGGAGGCACTAAACTTTCAGTCAATAAATGGAGGAAAGATTGGAGAGATATTAGTAAGATTAGGCTTAGTAACAGAGGATGCTGTTAATTGTGCCCTTAGCACTCAATTGGGTATCCCCTATGTCTGGCTGAAATCTGAAATGGTGGATATAGAAGCGGTTAAAATATTTCCAAGGGATATGCTTGAAAGATATGTCATCATCCCTATCATGAAAATAGGTACTGATCTTACCCTGGTAATGAATGATCCGCTTGATACAGAGATGATTGAAAATGTGAGAAGGGTTACTAATTGTAATATAAATCCTTCTCTTGGTTCTAAAGAAAACATCCTGAGTATTATTCGTGATATTCTGGGTGTAAGGGGAACAGAGGCAAAGGAATTGGATGTAGACAGTAAGGGTTTTCTTTGTTCTGTCTCTGGCGAAACCTTTCTTGCAAGGCATTTAGAACAAGCATTAGAGATTGGTGCTGAGGAAATACACCTTGAACCTACAGAGAGCGGATTATGGATACGGTATAGACAGCTGGGGATATTAGAGGAAAAGGGACGAATCTCTTTGAGCCTTCATCCGGAGATAGTATTTAAGGCAAAGATGATTGGCGGGCTTGATATCTTAAAAGAAGGGATTGCTCAGGAAAACGAATTAGTGACCAAGATTGGGGACAGAAATGTAGGGCTGACTGTAACCACAATGCCTACTGCCTTTGGTGAATC
>JACQYP010000097.1 GCA_016208205.1 Candidatus Desantisiibacteriota bacterium
TGGCTACTGTAAAATGAGAAATGTGAAATGAAAGAACTTAAGAAGAATGCTCAAACCATGCAAAATACACTAATTTTCAATTTTTCATTATCCATTTTACAGTTTACAGTTATTCATAATGAAAAACTTGAACATCGAGTATTATCTCAGCATTTTTAATGTATTAGCCAGCGTAGCCTTCATTTCCTTTCGTGGGACAATCATATCAAGTAATCCATGTTCAAGTAAAAACTCAGACCGTTGGAAGCCTTCAGGCAGCTTTTGTCCAATGGTTTGCTCAATTACCCTTGGACCTGCAAAACAGATCAAAGCCTTTGGTTCAGCAATGATAATATCGGCTAAGGTAGCAAAACTGGCTGTTACTCCACCGGTTGTAGGATGTGTCAAAACCGAGATATATGGTATCCCTGCCTCAGATAGTCTGGCAATAGAGGCTGAGGTTTTTGCCATTTGCATCAAAGACATTGTCCCTTCCTGCATCCTTGCCCCGCCAGAGGCACAAAATATCACTAAGGGGATATTTTCTTTAATGCACTCGTTCACTGCTAAGGCTATTTTTTCGCCCATCACAGATCCCATACTTCCACCCATAAAATCAAAACAAAGCATTCCAACAATAACCCTGTACCCTTGAATACTTCCCTTAACCGTAATAATGGCATCTGAAAATCCTGTCTTTTTTTGAGCATCTTCTAACCGCTCGGAATAAGCCTTGCTGTCTACAAACTTAAGGAAATCCACAGATTTAATTCCCTGATTAAATTCTTCAACTCCTTCATCCATAATAAGTTGTAATCGTTCTTTGACCCCGAGTCTGGAATGATAGTTACATTCCGGACAGACCATCTGGCTTGCATGCCAGTCTTTTTTATAGATAAGCTCGCCGCATTCATCACACTTTATCCATAACCCTTCCGGCGTTTCTATTCTTTTCTTGGGCAAAGGAATAGTGGCATATTTCGGTTTTCTGAAAAGCATTATTTTCTCCTTATACAGAATGCAGGAGTCAGAATACAGAATGTTTTCACTCCTGTATTCTGTATTCTGTATTCTGTATTCTGTATTCTGTATTCTGATTATATACTATCATCTTATTAGAAAATTGTCAATAAGAATTTTCTTGACTTATCGTAACTTTCAGTGTAAAATCTAAGTTATTATGAAAGAATATAAAAATCCTCTCCCAACTGCAGATATAATTATTGAAATACAGGATAGGGGCATTGTCTTGATCAAGAGAAAAAACCCACCCTATGGCTGGGCAATCCCTGGTGGATTTGTAGAGTATGGGGAAAGTATGGAGCAGACGGCTGTAAGAGAGGCAAAGGAGGAAACAGGGCTTGATGTGAACCTTATCTACCAGCTTCATACATACTCTGCCCCTGACCGTGACCCGAGACATCATACCATTACAACGGTGTTTGTGGCTCAGGCAGACGGAGAGCCTATGGCAGACGATGATGCAGCAGATGTTGGAATATTTGGGGAAGATAATCTTCCCTGTGATATTGCCTTTGATCATCGAAGGATTTTAGCAGATTATTTCGAGCTATACAAATAGAAATTCACCACAGAGACACGGAGAAATAAAAAAATAAAGATTTTACCACAAAGATCACCAAGAATTCACAAAGGACACAAAGAAAGCCTCTGAGAACTTTGTGCCTTCTTTGTGTCCTTTGTGGTAAAAAAATCGTAACCGTTCACAGTGGATAGATACAAAAGAACAGAACACATTGTCATTCCTGCGTATGCAGGAATCTCTCTTATGCCCGTGGAGACCAAAAGGAAGGGTTAGGACAGATTCCTGCAGGAGTTTACCCCGTACTTGATACGGGGCAGGAATGACAATGACGCACAGGAATGACAGCAATATACGGTGTCAGTTCAGAACCGACAACCGTGAACGGTTACAAAAAATCTTCAAGGAGGTTGCCAGAAAATGTCCGTACAACAAGTAATCTTAAAAAAGGATGTCCCTGGTCTTGGAAAGGCTGGGGATGTAAAAACAGTAGCTGAGGGTTATGCTAAAAATTTTCTATTTCCAAAGGATCTGGTCATGCCGGCTACAGCAGGTAATATCAAATCTCTTGAGGATAAAAAGAAACATGTTGCCTCTCTTGCAGCCCAGGAAAAGACAACAGCCATGGATTTTGCGAAAAGCTTAAAAGAGATTACCCTTACTGTGAAAAAGAAGGCTGGTGAAGGAGAAAAGCTTTTTGGGTCAGTAACTACTGATGATATTGTCAATGCCTTGATGCGGCATAAACTGAAGGTAGAAAAAAAGATGATCAGCCATGACCCTATAAAATCGCTGGGAGAGCATACTGTAAACATTAAGCTTTATCAGGGAATATCAGCAACGGTTAAGATTATGGTGGAAAGGGAGTAATCTTTGTAAATAATTGCAAATCTGTTCTATTTTTTCAAATTCGCAATTCGCGATTCGCGATTCGCGATTCGTAAGGAGTAACCATATGCCAATAGAAAAAATACCGCCTCAATCAATAGATGCAGAGATGTCTGTGCTTGGTGCTATGCTTATGGATAAGGATGCCATTGGCAGTGCTGTGGAAGCACTTGAGGATGACTATTTTTATCGGGACACGCATCGGAAGATATATCAAGCCATTATCTCACTTTATGAGAAAAATGAACCTGTGGATATTGTTACCATTTCAGAGCAATTGCAACGCAATAATGATCTGGCATCTGTGGGTGGTGCGGTTTATCTGACCACACTCTTAAATAGCGTTCCAACCGCAGCAAACATAGAGTATTACGCTAAGATTGTTCAGGACAAGGCATTATTGCGAAAGCTGATAAATGTTGCTACAGGCATTGTCTCTCTGGGGTATGAGGCTGGGGATGATGTTTCTTTGATACTTGATCAGGCTGAACGGATGATATTTGATGTTGTTCAGAAGAAAATAACCCGCGAGTTTGTTCCGCTTGAAGCCATACTTCATGACAGCTTTGAGATGATTGAAAAACTTTATAAGCGAAAGGAGCATGTTACCGGTGTGCCGAGTGGTTTTGTTGATCTGGATAAATACACCTCAGGATTTCAACCATCTGACCTCATAATTATTGCAGGCAGAACATCTATGGGAAAAACAAGCTTTGCCCTTAATGTAGCCATGAATGCTGCCATAAAGGCAAAGGTACCGGCAGGGATATTCAGCTTAGAGATGAGCAAAGAGCAATTGGTGCAAAGGGTATTGTGTGCTGAGGCAAAGGTTGATGCCAATAAGCTTCGCACAGGGTACCTGAGTGAGTCTGATTGGCCAAAACTAACAACCGCAGCCGGGGTATTAGCCGAGGCACCTATCTATATTGATGATACCCCTTCTCTTTCCGTTCTTGAGATACGGGCAAAGGCTCGCCGACTTAAGGCAAGGCATGATATTGGATTGATTATCATAGATTATCTTCAGTTAGCCAGAGGAACAACAACCCGTGGTGATAACAGACAACAAGAGGTCTCTGAAATCTCCAGATCATTAAAGGCATTGGCCCGAGAGGTAAGCGTGCCGGTTATTGCCCTATCCCAACTCTCACGGGCACCAGAGGCAAGAACAGACAAAAGACCCATGCTCTCAGACCTCAGGGAGTCTGGAGCTATTGAACAAGATGCTGATTTGGTGATGTTTGTTTATCGGGAAGAGTATTACAAGCCAACAGAAGAGAATCAGGGTATTGCTGAAATCATCATTGGAAAGCAAAGGAATGGACCTACAGGCACAGTAAAATTGGCATTCATAAATCGCTTTACCAGATTTGAAAACTTAGAAAGGGTGGAAGAGTAGATAGTAGGTTGTAAGTTCAGGAAGTTGTAGGTTGAAGAGATATTATGCATAACATCCTAAACTTACAACCTACAACCTACAACTCACAACTTACAACACCCTGAAATAAGAGTGAGGTATTTATGGGATATTTGGTTGAACGAACCCTAAAAAAAATAATTGCCGGATTAGATGAATTGGGACGAATGGCTTCCCTCCTTCAACAAATCATTGTTCAGGGAGCAAAAAGACCATTTAATACCAGGCATTTTGTCCAACAACTTGTTAAGATTGGAGTAGATACCCTGCCCATAGTGAGTCTGATGTCTATATTTGTGGGTATGGTTCTTGGGTATCTGGCATACCTTCAGTTTAAGATAGTAGAGATGGAAATGTATACCGGCAGCCTTGTAGCAGCAACCCTGACCATGGAACTGGGACCGGTTCTGACTGCTATCATTGTTTCAGGAAGGATTGGTTCATCTACGGCTGCAGAGATAGGAACTATGAAGGTTACGGAACAAATAGATGCCTTGCGAACCATGGCTACAGACCCAATTAAATACCTGGCTGTTCCCAGATTCTATGCAGCATTGATTATGCTTCCGATACTGACCGTATTTGCCGATATTATCGGTATGTTTGGCGGATACATGATTGGGGTCTGGAAGTTTGGGATACAGCATCAGATATATATCCAGAAAAGCATAGATTTTTTGGACCCTATTGATATTATAAATGGGTTGGTAAAAACTATTATCTTTGGCGGATTGATGATTACCATCAGCTGTTACAAGGGATTTACTGCCAGCGGCGGGGCAGAGGGCGTAGGACAAGCCACTACCTCTGCGGTTGTGCTTTCGATCATGACCGTGCTTGTTTCGGATTATTTACTAACAATGATATTGTATTAGATGAATAGAAGTCAGGAGTCAGAATTATAGGGGATTATCTCTGTATTCTGTATTCTGTATTCTGGCTTCTATCTTGCTATTCAAGGAAGTGACAGCATATGATTACCATTACTGATGTATGGAAGGGTTTTGGTCCTAACAAGGTGTTAAAGGGTGTAACCCTGAAAATAGAAAAAAGCGAGACAATGGTTATTATTGGAAGAAGTGGGTGCGGGAAGAGCGTCCTCTTAAAGCATATCATTGGCTTGATGAAGCCTGAACGGGGGAAGATAGAGATATTTAACAATGATATTACCCGAATGAATGAACAGGGTATGCAGACAATCAGAAAAAGGTTTGGAATGCTGTTTCAAGGGGCAGCCCTTTTTGATTCCTTGAATGTGGCAGAGAATGTAGGCTTTTTTTTATTTGAGCATACGAATATGAAAAAAAACGAAATAATGAGGATAATTTCAGAAAAGTTGAAATTAGTTGGGTTGTCAGGCGTTGAGCATCTGATGCCTTCAGACTTAAGCGGCGGAATGAGAAAACGAGTAGGACTGGCAAGGGCAATAGCTGCTGCACCTGAAATTATTCTCTATGATGAGCCAACCACAGGGCTTGACCCAATCCTTGCTGCTAATATTAATAAGTTGATCAAGGAATTACAAACTAAACTTTCTTTAACATCTATAGTCGTAACCCATGATATGACTTCAGCCTACGCCATTGCCGACCGTATTGCTATGATCTATGATGGAAAGATTATTGAGATTGGGACACCTGAGGAGATAAGAAATACCCATAACCCTGTTGTTCAGCAGTTTATTACTGGAAGTGCTGAGGGACCAATTGTTAGTGATTAGTTGTTATAGGCTGTAGGTATTTAGACTGTAGGCTGTTAGGAAAATAAAGGAGAGAGTAGTAGTGTCCGTTTCCCAAACGGACAGATGAGGGCTTTACCCGACACTTGAGAGTTGACACAACACTACAGCCTAACAGCCTACAGTCTAATAGCCTAAATAAAGGAGACAAAAAATATGCACCAGGAATTAAAGATAGGAATATTAGTTGCCGCAGCTATTGTTATTGCCGGGATAATGATTACCCTTGCCGGAGGAAGGAGTTTTTACCGTCAGGGGTATCAGATACGGGTGCATTTTGATTATATTAGCGGATTAGATACCGGGGCACCGGTAAGATTAGCAGGTATGGAGATTGGAGAGGTACGGGATTTACAATTGATCGACAATAAAATTGAGGCTACTATCTGGGTAGAATCAAGTGCCAAAATTCATTCTGATGCAAGGGTAACCATAAACTCTCTCGGAATTATAGGTGAAAAATACATAGAGATTACCCTGGGGAAAAAGGGAAGATTATTAAAGAATGGTGATTCTTTAATTGGAGAGAACCCCGTCAATGTGGAAGAAGTTTTGATGCGTGGTGAAAGGATAGTAAAAATGCTGGATTATCAGGTGAAATTTTTAGAAAGGCTAATGTTTAATAGCCAGATTCCATGGGATGCAATAGCGGATATTGTTCGCAATGTGTCAGAGATTACAAAAGATACAAACAACTTAATAAAAACTAATAAGGATGATGTTACCTCAAGTATTCAGAACTTTAACAAACTTTCTACTACACTGGAAAAAACAGTAGATGAAAATAAAGATGAATTGCGAAATGTGACCGGAGAGCTCAAAAAGGCAACAAAGAATCTGAATGCTGCTGTTCTCAATACAGAAAAGAATCTGAATACTGCTATTCTCAATACAGACAAGGGACTAAGTAAAAGCCTTACAGAATTTTCCACCGCTGCCTCAAACTTCTCTAATATCTGTAAAAAGATTGATGAAGGAAACGGCAGCCTCGGAAGAATAATAAAGGATAGGAAAATAGCTGATGACCTGTCGGAAACAACCAATAATCTTAAGCTGTTGAGTGAAGACCTGAGGCAGCATCCATGGAAAATAATACAACCGAAAAAAGAGGAGAAACAACCGAAAAGGTAGGGGCAACCCCCCGTGGTTGCCCATGTGTGGCTGCCCCATATGCTGTTGCCTGAAGAATATAGGAGGCTGCATATCAGGGCAGGCACAGGGGCCTGCCCCTACGACATTGCCCCATATGCTGTTGCCCAAAGAACAGAGGAGGGTATTGCTTACAAATGGAAAAAATTTTACTGGAAATCTACGATAGCCTATACAAGGAATTTGGCTCACGACATTGGTGGCCGGGTGAAACGCCGTTTGAGGTGTCTATTGGGGCAATTCTTACCCAGAACACGGCATGGACAAATGTGGAGAAGGCAATCAATAGGTTAAAGGAACATAATCTGCTTTCTCCTGAATGTATCAGGGATATTGATATTAACCTGCTTGGTGAAATGATCCGTTCCTCTGGGTATTACAATCAAAAGGCAAAAAAACTGAAGGCATTTATCAATTTTCTGTTCTCAAAATATGAGGGCAGCATGGAGAAGATGGCTGAGACAGAGATGTGGACATTGAGACATGAACTCTTGCAGATAAATGGTATCGGCATGGAAACCGCTGATTCCATTCTCCTTTATGCTTGCTACAAACCCATCTTTGTTGTGGATGCCTATACTATTCGATTTCTTAGCCGTCATAAGCTTATTAAAGAGAATGAGACAAGCTATACTCATATTCAAAAGCTATTTATGAACAATCTGCCGACTGATGTAACTGTCTACAATGAATACCACGCCCTGATTGTCCAGTTGGGTAAGGAGCTGTGCAGCAAAACAAATCCGAGGTGTGATCATTGCCCGCTTTCTTTTTTGACAGGATGAACAGATGAAGAGATGATTCT
This sequence comes from Candidatus Desantisiibacteriota bacterium, assembly GCA_016208205.1. Next base: position 7,520 of record JACQYP010000097.1, read on the forward strand.
TTAACGCAGAGTTCGCAGAGGAGACGCAAAGGACACAGAGAGAATAAAGATTATTTAACCTCTGCGAACTCTGCGTAATCTTTGTGTTCTCTGCGTTAAAAAAGTTGCTTGTCGTATTTTTGCAAACTGATTTTCATTGAGTTTATCTTGTTCATCCTGTCTGAATTTTACACTGATTTACGATTCATAAACCTTAGCGGCACATCAACCAGAACAAACCTTTTCTGCCACACCATTCTTTTCTCTGTATCCTTGAGATCCTCCGTGCTGATAAACAGCTTTTTTTCAAAGTACCTTTCAATAAGCGGGAACTCTGCCTTATAAAGTCGGCATGGGAATTTGAGTTTAAGGCAAATGCCGTCCCTGCATTTCTTAACCTGGTATATGGGATTAACTATTAGATTTACAGGTGAAGATTCAAACAGCATCTCAGTAGAATACCTTTTGAAATACCTGTCACTTTTACTGGCTGCAAGGGTAAAGGCTTCTGTATTATTCACTGCCGGAGGTGCCGGCTCATTCTCTGTAGAGCCAAGATCCACAACATGCTCGGACAACAAATCTTTTAATATGTCCTCTTCCGGGATCATTCGTATCTCAAAATCACTAAATAGACTCTGGTAATGGGATGGGCTTAACGGTGTACCAGGCAGGACACTCTGCAAATTTGAATTATGAATATGAGGGATGAGCAAGATTCCGTCCTTATCCAGAACTCGCATCATCTCCCTGCTGAACAGATACTTTGTATCTATATAATGAAAACTATCCACACAGACAACGCTATTGAAAAAACCATCAACGAATGGGAGCATTTGACTTGCATCCCAGTCAATATATCCTGCTGCAGAGGGAGCAAAAAATTCCCGGGCAAGGTAAAGGCTTGTGAATCGTCTTTCTACACAAACTATTCTGGTAGCAGGGACATGCTTTGCGGCAATAAAGGCAAAATGTCCAACCCCGGCACATACATCTAACATATACCCCCCAGCCTCTTTTATCGCCGGCATGAGTGCCAGTGAGCAAATAAAGTTTGGGGCAGAGAATCGGTATCGCAAATAAGCTGTCCAATATTTCCAATTCCAAAAACTGATTATCGAATAGAAGCTCGGAGCTAAATGAAGCCTTTTGGCAAGGCTGATAATCTTTTTCATCATCCTGCCTTCAAGCATCAGGTAAAGGGCAGCATGTGTTTTCTTTTTATCCAGAAGCCTCAATGCCATCTCACTCTTTTCATCCCCCTGCAGACACAATATGCTTGAAATAATAGGGTATCTGCGGCAGGAACATCTTAATATCCCATCAATAATCTTATTATCCTTAACATTAATTACCTTATCTACCTGCAATCCGCCGGCACAAAACGGGCAAATCAGGTATTTGAGTAGTGTTTTTTCCATCAGGTATCCTTAAAGATTTTTCGACCAGCAATGAGATTAATCCACAGATTACACAGATTTTCACAGATTAAAAAACTTTTTGACAGGATGAACAGGATTAACGATAAAAGTAAGCAATGGGTGCTACTGCACCTGTAGTTCTCAACAGTTTCATCAAAATAATCTATAATAACTTCCTTTGCCTTTGGTGAAAAATAGACCAGTTGCCTCTCAATTATATAAATAATCACATTCACCATGTTAGATAAATTTCTATCTAACGGGGCAAGAAGACACACAACTCTTAAAAGTTTTCTCTGTGTCCTTTGTGGTTAATTTTTACTTTTCGTGTTTTCTTCCTTTCGTGATTTCGTGGTAAAAAAATCCCTTGTTACTGTCTTACATCCCGCCAAAAGCTGAGTTCAATTTTCTTGGATGTGCCCTGAAGGTAACGGTATAGGTAGCATATTTTGCTCCATATTTCTTGGGAATGGCAACGGTTACTGTACCGAATATTTGTTTTACAGCCCCGGTAGTAGTTGTCGGAAGATTATTAGCATCAGAATATGCAAGAGAAAAATCAGCAATATCTGTTCCAATGATTTTGTTAGTAGCTGTATTATCATTTATCACGCGAGTAACAGTTTTGTTACTCGCATTAAATTCATAGCTAATGACATCGCCTACAATATATTCATCTGGATTCCTCTGATCACTACCATCTAATATATCTCCATCACCATTGTTATCTCCAAGAATAGATTGTAACCTATTATCTGTCCCCGGATTAATAAGTATTGCTCCGATAGCTGTATTACCTGTCAAGACATCATCTGATCCGGCCCTTTTCATAGTTGAGATTGTGCCATCCGGTCCCCTGATAATACGACCATAAAGCAGCTCATCTGTACCGGCTATTTCCACAAGATTATCTATATCTCCAGTTCTAGTCCCATCCGTATCCCCTGGTGTAGAACGAAATTTTCCATCAATTCCATGGATAATAAATATTGTGTTTGCTCCTGATGTCCCTATCTGAATATCTGAGATGCTTTGTGTTCCATATTGTATGGCAGCCGGCATAGAACTGCATATAGTGTCGTTACCATTTTGAATATAAGCCTCAGTAGCAAATCTGGCCTTATTAGGAGCAAGTGTCAATGTTCCGCCAGGGTAGGAAGGGAGAAGGATGCACATATCCTGAAATTCATTAAGTATTCCCTGCCAGGACACATTCATTGGCCTGCTCATATCTGCTAACTTAGTTCCTCGTTTCATTACCTTCAGTCGAGGGTCTCCTGAAAGCAACTCCCTTGCCTGTTGTTGTGCCTTCATCTGAACATCGGTTGAAAGCCACAACCTTATAGCATTAATATAGATAGAACTCATGAGCATAATTATAATTCCTGTTATACCCATGGCAATAAGTATCTCTAAGAGGGTAAATCCCTTTTGATGATGTTGCAGATTCATCTTTACCTCATTTTTTGATGGTGGTTTGTAACTACTCAGATAGGCTTGTCCCTGTGAATACAGGGATAGGCTGTAAGCTGTTAGACTGTTAGGAAAGAAGGCTGTAGGCTATTAGATTGCAGAAAAACTCCTCATCACCTTTGTTTTTCCTAACAGCCTAACAGCCTACAGTCTTCTTAGCCTAACTTAGCTCCTTGGAGCAATAAAGATACTCATTTCTCGTTTAAGCGGTATGCTTCCTGTTATTGTACCCGAACCGTTCCGAATCGGTATCCTGCCCCATTCCATTTTAACCTTTGCCTTTAGATAAGTAAAGGTACCAACCGTCACCTCGTTAAATGTTGGACCATTACTATCCCAGACCTCGTTTATCTTTTTTATCATTATTGTCCGGGTTGCCCCACCGTTTATTGGTGTTGTTCCGTTCCAACCGTAGGGACCCATGCTTATTCGTTCCATTGATACTGCTGGACCTGTGATAAGGTTGTTATATGTTCTATTTCGTATCTCCTCTAATTTTTCCTCACACAGGATCATTGCCTTGGTTGAGTATCCTGTCTGAGGCTGGACAAGAGAGGCGTACCTGAATACCCTTAAAATACAAAGAACACTCATGGTAATCACTGCTGTAGCTACCATTATCTCTAACAGGGTTAGTCCCTTTGAGGCGGTATTTTTGGCAGAGTCGGTACATTTTGCCCGGCACCCTGATTTATTCATAGAAAAAAAGTAAAGTATCAAACAACCAATTGAAATAATAAGAAAAAATCCAATAGCCAACCAATCCTTCCATCCGCTTTTTTGGATTTTTTTAGCCTCTGTCAATTCTTTGGTTCCTTTATCTGCAACCGCTGTTGTCTGCCCTTTTGACAGGACACCTGATACTCCTTGTGCAGATTGCTGCTGTCCTTCGCCAGGTTTATTGGTTGATGATACTTGTGCTTGACCGGAAATGTCCCCTGCCGGCGTGGACAGGGAATGGAAAACGCCAGGTTTATCGGTTGATGATACTTGTGCTTGACCTGCTTCTTTTCCCCCCTCTATTGTTCCACCGGCTGCAACACTATTTACCTCTTCTTGCTTTTGTTCTTCTGCCTGTTGTTCTCTAATTATCCTTGCCTTTTCCTCTTGTTCCATCTGGACTAATCTTTCCACATCTTGAGGTGTAGCGTTCTCTGGAATCCACTTTGCATCAACAGACCTTAATCCAGTAAGAAAAAGCAATAAAAATATAGTTATAAATAAAACCTGTTTCATTTCTCCCTCCAGCTAACCACTTTCTGAAATGTTCCTATTACCTCATTTTCCGTATCTTTCGGAACTGAGCCGGGTGGAAAAAGATAAATAAGGGAATTTTGCTGCTCCAGGCTTCTGTAATTACTGTGGCAGCGAGCATCCTGTATTAATTGCAGTATGCCGGAGTAGACAATAGCCTCATCCTTGCTGATAAGAGAGCCTCTAATCCTGGGTGAATTGGCTATCCTTCCAGCAAGAAAATGCTGGGTATAATAAACACCATCAATAGCGCTGATCATATTTGTGGCTGTTTGGCTATAATGATTAATCTCAATTTTTTCTATTGGATCCCATAATTGACCGCTATCACCATTTTTTCTAAGTCCCTCAAAGTCTTGAAGCGGGGCACTTTGCCTGCTATTGCCTCCGGTAGTGGTTATATCCTTCCAATTATAGTCATAATTGCGAAATTTCCCATCACCATCAAGATCCTCTGTCTCTTTCTGAAAGATGTTATCCCCTTCTCCCGGATCTGATGTGTCTGGTATACCATCTGCACCAACATCCTCATTTCCCATGCCGAAAAGCCACCTTTCTGAGTACCAATCATTGGATGAATAATTCCCATAAACCAGACCGCCCTGTGCCGCTACTCCCAAAAGACTCTTGGTTGAATTAGTTCCAACCCAGGTATCCATCTTCTGGCTGCTGGTATCTGTCCATTTGCTATCCGGCAAGCCATCATCATTGCCTGCCATATTGCAGAGAGAATTATCCCGCTTTTTATAGTCAGTGCCAGAAGACTGCTGCCACTGGGGATAATTAGCCCAATTCGGTCCATTAATATATTGAATATCTCCGGCAATATACATATTCCTGCCAACATAAATTGACGCATATGGCTCTGCTGCTGATTTGCCATATGTCTTAACATACCCTTTCATGACCAGATTGCCCTTAACAACCACAGCATCATGAATCTCAATAGGTGCATCCTTTGTGCCAATCAGAATCAGGTTCCCATGAGGTTCATCATCACCAAATACCCCATCATCTGTAAATACCTTAGTCCCTATGTTTATCTTACCTTTGGAATGGTCATATGTCTTTGTATCCGGATTATATCCCTCGGCGATTTTTTCATAATAGGACATATCCTGCAGATTTGGAATATTCTCTTTTTCTAAACTTGATCTTTTATATGGATATGTCGTATAGTCAGGTGCGGGTGTCTTTTTTCTTAATCCAGCCAGTCCATTAGGCAGATTATTATGATAATCTACAGTATTATGTGCTTCTATGCTTCCATTAATCGTGATTACGCCCGACCCCCTAACATCAAACCTGCCGTTTGATCTCATGCTACCAGAACACTGTTCACCGCCACCATAATACCACCAACCCCAATTGTTGAGAAAATATGCATAATTAAATACCTGCGGCGTCTTGTTTTGTATATCATTGCTTACTTTAACAATTACCTCAATCTGTTTTGTGCAGACAGGAATTACCTTTCCATTTTGTTCTCGTCCAATTATGCCGGAGGCAATAATTTTATAGTTGATATAATCTTTGCCCTCCTCATCTATGCCACTGAATATTCTCTCAGGTAGGGTAACACGCATGTATTGGCCTGTAGCTACCTTGACAGGCGTAAGTGAGGTATTTCCTCTAAAATTATTATTCCATTCATTCGGGTATTTTGACCAATCTTTAGTTTTGAGCCTCCAGATTGCTCTTTCTGCTGCAGATTCAGCCAGGGATAATGCGTCTAATCGACGCTCGTATGAACCACTGTGTTTGATTTCGGTTTGACTGGAAATGAAGAATATAGTTCCACCCATTATCAGAATAAGAAGAAAAAACAAGGTGAGTGCTAAAGCCATGCCTTTTTGTTCGGGAAGAGGATTAGATATATACATTTTAATCGCCTCCTTGATTAAATAATAACACAAAATTTTATATCTGTCAAGAATTATCTTGACATACAACAGAATTTGAGGTAAAATATCAGAATACAGAATACAGAGATAATCCCCTATAATTCTGACTCCTGAATTCTGACTCCTGAATTCTGTATTCTGATTTAATTGAGGTGAATAATAGATGCATGATTTGAGCCCTAAAGAGATTGTCAAGGAGCTTGACAAATACATTATTGGTCAGGATAAAGCCAAAAAGGCAGTGTCTATTGCCTTGAGAAACCGCATACGAAGACAGAGGCTTGCAGAAGAATTAAGGGAAGAGGTTTCTCCGAAAAATATTATCATGATTGGTCCCACAGGTGTAGGCAAGACAGAGATTGCTCGAAGGCTTTCTAACTTAGCCGATGTCCCATTCCTTAAGATAGAGGCAACAAAGTTTACAGAGGTAGGATATGTTGGCAGGGATGTTGAATCAATGGTTCGTGACCTTACCAATATGACCGTAAATCTGGTTAAACAGGAGGCAATGAAGAAGATAGAAAAAGAGGCTATGGAGCTGGTAGAGACAAAAATTTTGGATATTCTCCTGCCGATGCCAAAGACAAAGAAAGTAAAAAAGGTTGATACAGCAGAATTGGATAGGGTTGGACAGGAAGTAGAAAAGATTCGAAATAGCCGTGAAAAACTATTGGAAAAATTGCGTCAGGGTAAATTGGAAAATAGAATGATAGAGATAGATATTAAGGATACTGCTGTGCCTATGTTTGAGATATTCGCCGGAAGCGGTATGGAAGGACTTGATATGGGGCTGTCTGATGCCTTGAGTACCATGCTGCCGCAAAAGGTCAAGAAAAGAAAGGTAACTATTGTAGAGGCACGAAGAATCCTGACAAGTGAGGAATCACAGAAGTTAATTGATATGGAAGAGGTGCTTAAGGATGCCATTAACCGCATAGAAAATCAGGGAATTATCTTTTTGGATGAATTGGATAAGGTAGTTAATACAGGAGCTCGTGTGGGTGGGGCAGATGTTTCCCGTGAGGGTGTTCAACGGGATTTATTGCCTATTGTTGAGGGAACTGTTGTTACTACCCGTTATGGCCCGGTAAAAACAAACCATATCCTTTTTATTGCCGCAGGAACATTCCATGATGCAAAACCATCAGACCTGATCCCTGAATTACAGGGAAGATTTCCTATCAGGGTAGAACTTTCCTCTTTGACCAAGGATGATTTTATCCAGATATTGACCGAGCCGCAAAATGCTATTATTAAACAATATGTAGCCCTGCTCGGAACAGAAGGGGTTGAACTGAGATTTCAGGAAGATGCCATCCATGAGATTGCCTCTATTGCCTCTACAGTTAATGAAAGCACTGAAAATATTGGGGCAAGAAGGCTGCATACTATTATTGAAAAAGTGGTTGAGGATATCTCCTTTGAAACCCCGCCCTGTAAAGGGGTAGTTGTTATTGATGCTGAATATGTACAATCCAGATTAAAGGATATTATCAAGAATGAGGATTTGAGCAGGTATATATTGTAACACTCTCGATGTTCAAGTTTTTTGTAAGCGTTTAGGCTATCACAAGAGACAAAGGCGAAGAACTGTAAAATGGCTACTGTAAAATGAGAAATGTAAAATGAAAGAACTCAAGAAGAATGCTAAAATCATGCAAAATACACTAATTTTCAATTTTTCATTATCCATTTTACAGTTTACAGTTATTCATAAAGAAAAACTTGAACATCGAGTAGCACAGACATTCTTGTCTGTGTGTAATTACTCAGGCTGTCGCCCTTCACGGTTCAAGGTTCACGGTTGGGTAATTCGATGATTTAGTGTCCACCACCATGTCCACCACCACCGTGTCCATGTCCCTCTTTCTTTGGTTGCCCTGCCTCATATTGCCACTTTTTATATTCTTTCTCTTGTTCTTTTTGTTCCCTTTCTTCAAAAAATTTCTTTAGATCTTCAGCCTCTAATCTCTTCTTTTCCTTGTTGGCGATGGAATACCCATACCCTTCATCTATTTCGCAGAGCCCTTCTAATACAGATGTTAATTTAGCTTTTCTTAGTTTTCTTTCCATGTTATGATATGCAGCCCTACACTCTCCACCACCCTGTGCTGCATATTCAAGTGCCTGCCAATATCCTCCTGGGATTTCATTGCCCTTTATCTCGGATAAGACTAATAGATTATTTGTGTATTTGCTCAAGGCAAGGTATCTTTCTTTTTTTTCATCCTCTTTTATCCCTTTTGTGATAGCATCTTTGTGTTCTCTTGCTGCAGCCTCATATTCAGGGATAACCCTTGCTGCCTGATGAAGCATAATCTCTGCCTGACCAATATTAACCTCAACTACAAAATCCTTCAATCTGCTCAGGACCCTTTTCCATTCGCAGGCAGCATCAAGGTATTTGCCAAGATTATAATTGCATACCCCCATATTATATCTCTGCTCATCTGTATCTATTCCATATTTTCTTGCCTCAAGATAGTGCTCAAGTGCCTTTTCCAAATTTTTTAACTGATAAAAGTATATGATTGCCAGATGATAGTGAGCAGTTGCATTCTTTGGGTTAACGGTTATTGCCCGCTCGAATTTGGATAAGGCTTTATCATAGAACCCCTCTCTTTCATATATTTCACCTGCCAGGTTATGTGCCTTATCCATATCAGGGGCATTCATGGTTGCTATCTTGAGATGATTAATGGCTGCTTTCCAATCCTTTTTTTTGTCTAAGATTTGAGCAAGATGGTATCTTGCCTCTGCGCCTGCTTCAGGGTAATGGGCAATAATCTCCTTAAATAAATCGGCTGCTATATCTGATCTGCCATTCTCCATGTAATATATCCCTACCTCAGTTAAGGCTGCTTTTGAACAAACCACCTTGCCACGAGTATTTCGGGTTACAACCTTATGGATGTTTAATGCCTTTGGATAATCCTTAACCTTAACCAATGCCTGAATATAGAGTCCAAGTGCATCTATGTTTCCCTGATCAATTTTAATACAATAATTAAGAATCTCTTCTGCACCCTTGGGTCGATTTGTCTTAAGAAGAACCCTTGCCAGATTAATCCATGCCGGCAAGTAGCCTGTATGCCTTCTAATCAGCCTTTTTAGCCTTCTTTCAGCCTTATAAGGGTCACCATTTTTAATCATAAGATAAATAATCCCATTTTCAGCAATAACATTATGCGGGTCAAGCTTAAGCGAGTGCTCAAACTTTTCTTCAGCCCATTTGTATGCCCCGGTATCAAGATATGTCTTTCCAAATTGGTTGTAGGCATCGACAACATGTTTCTCTATTCGAAAGTGTGCTAATGCCTCTTTCAATACCTCTTCTGCCTTAAAAAATTCCTTTTCTTTAATCAAACCGATACCTTTTTTTATACATTGCCTCGGGTAATAAACATGATCGTAAAACGGCTTAAATGAAACAGCTGCAATCGCACCCAGGGCTATGATTATGCTTAACCAGAAAACCTTGCTTTTAATTATCTGCAGGATAGGGTTGGGTGGCTTTTTTATCTTCGGTTTAGGCTGCTCGATAGGTTTCTTTTTTTCCGGAGGCTTTTCTTTGAGCGATTCTTCATCGTATCTAAATTCTTTTTTGTATAATACCTCTTCAGCTGTAAGGTCATCATCCTCTATGGGTTCTGCTTCCTCTATCAAGTCTTCATCAAAATAATCAGAGGCTTCCCCTAATTCTTTTTCTATCAAAGGTGCTGCCGCTTGATCATCCAATAGCTGATCTACAGAATCCCTGACATCTTCTTTTATATCTTGATCTTTTTCTCTTTCAATCATTTACATGCTCCATAAAAAGGTGGGATGCTAATCCAAACCGTATTGTAGGGCACATTTCCCAAATGTGCCCCACAAGGTGGAATGCGTTCAGGGAACGCACCCTACATTTTCGTAACCTTTATCCCTGCACAAGACAAAAACTCCACCCCATCCCCGGGTCTATCCTCATCAAGACATACTACCCTTGTTATCCCTGCAGAAACAATCATCTTGGCACACAGGATACAGACTAATCCATTGACATAAATAGTACACCCCTCTGTAGATATCCCAAATCTTGAACATTGGAGGATAGCTGAAGCCTCGCCATGTGTACATGCTCCAGCCTCATACCTTGTGCCGCTTTCAATGTTAAGCTTATCCCTGTAACACTGTCCACTGTCAATGCAATGGATTGCCCCGGTAATACAAATGCCGTTATACCCTGTAGCAATTACCCTTTTGCCGCGAACCATCACTGCTCCAACCTTTTTTCGGATACAGGTAGACCTCTCAGATACCAGATCTGCCATTTTAATAAAGTATTCATCCCATGATGGACGAGTCATACTCTCCCTCCTTGTATAATGCGGAATGCGGAAGTCAGAAGTTTGAATCATCCGCATTCCGCATTCTAACTTCTCATCATGATACCATATCAAACAAAATATTGCAAGTAAAAAATGTCTTGACAAGTATAAGGGAATAGGGTATATTATGTAAGCATAGCTGTTAGTAATCTCAGGAGGATTAATGCGTTTTGAAATACTTGGAGAAATCATCAACATCGAAACAATCGCAGTTGATAATTCTATTCGTGAAATTGCACGGTTACAGAAGATATATGGTGTAGGTCGATGGAGAAAGCTAAAAGGAATTGCTATGATTCACCTTTCTGATGGTACGATATGCAAGGCTGAAGTCCATTGGTATGAAGCTCATGGAATTGGTAAAAAGGAAATCAAGATTAAGCATATTTTAGGGGAATAGCAAATGAATCAATATCATTTAGAAACACAATTTGTTGTCTGTATTAAAAACGAAGGTTATCCGGTATCACTGGAGTTGCGAAAAATTTACCAGATAGTAGTTGACGCTTGCGACACGGAACATCGATTAATCCGAGTGATTGATGAATCAGGTGAAGATTATCTGTATCCGGCAGACTGTTTCGTTTCCATTAAGCTGCCTCAACCTGTAAAAAAAGTTTTTGCGTTGGCCACCCAACACGAATCAGCTACAGTCAGATATTGAATTACTGAAATGAAATAGTTTGGCAAGCCGGAAGAAAAAACAACAAAGCAAAGCCTAACAAGAAAAAATAACTGGATGGGCAATAGCCCACCAGTGATTTTTATGGTTATTTTCTGCTTTTATTAAATCTCTGTGGTAAACAAAATGTACAATTTTTGCAAACCTGTTGCTTATGGGTATATAAATCGTTAGCAAAAAGGAAAGGATGGGATAATAGCTGATGTTAAATATTTTATGGAGATATGGGAAAAGTAAGGCACAAAGGCAGAGAAGGATAGAGATGGGTGGTATGCGTATTGTCATGGTATACGGCTGGTTGTTATTACTCTCTCAAGTAGCCCTTGCTACCCCGCCGCTGTATCCCGGAGTGGGAAGTGGTCACAAGGATGATGTAGCACCTGTCCATCATCGAACAGCAGCTGAAGCGTCCTCGCTTCAGGTTGAGGAGCAGGAAAGGCTCTTAGCACCTGGTGATTATGGGATTGGTAATATAGTTTACACCACTGGTACAGTAAGCATAATTGCATTAATGGTGAATTTTAAGGATGTAAAATTCAGCAAGGATAAGGATATAGCATATTTTAATGGAATAATGGATAGAGTTGTCACCTACTATCGTGACAATTCGTATGGTAAACTGAATATAACATATGCAATTGCAACAACCTCAGTAGGCACTTCTATGAGCTATTATGGGAAAACAGATAACGCTTCGGTCTTGGTTAATGATACAATTACTGCTGCGAATGGAAAGGTTAATTTTAGCAACTATGCTGCTCTGATGATAATCCATGCTGGACAGGGACAGGAGTCAGATATAAAAAACGAGAATCTTTTTTATTCCCAATTTGTGCGTAATCCATGTATTGGTGTTCGTGGTGTATGTATCGTCCCAGAGCATGAGGGAATAGATGCATCACCATTTGGCATATTCTGCCACGAATTTGGACATCAGCTTGGTTTGCCTGATCTCTACGATACAGTGGGCGATGATTCTGCAGGAATTGGCGAGTGGGGATTGATGGCTTCAGGGGCATGGAATGGCTATCCTCGAGGTGATTCTCCAGCTAACTTTGATGCTTGGTGTCGAATGCAAATGGAATGGATAATGCCTGTAGAGGTGAAGGGTTCACTAATCCATGTAGAGATAGGAATAAACACTATTTATAAGCTTCAAAATACAACCATGAACACAAAGGAATACTTCTTAGTAGAAAATCGGCAGGAGGCATACTTGCCAGGTAAGGGAGTGCTCATCTATCATATAGATGATGATAAGGATACAGGAAATGCTAATCAGGATAATAGTCAAGCATGGTATCCGGGAAAAGATCCGCAGTACCACTATCGAGTAGCTGTGGAACAGGCAGATAGGAAATTTGATTTAGAACATAATTACCGTGGTGATGCAGGTGACCCATACCCCGGCAGCAGCGTCAACAGGTATTTTGATGATTGGAGCATTCCCAACAGCCGGACATATCAAGGCAGTTCCACCTATATTTCTGTAAAAAACATCAGTAATTCTGCTGCTACCATGGCATGCGACCTGAGTGTTGTGTCATTAAATATCAATCTAACCTCTCCAGGTAACAACGACATCCTCTACACCGGCACCCCAACCTTTGCCTGGACATCAATTGAAGGGGTAGGGACATATACGCTACTTGTCGGGACGCGCACTTTTACTGTAGCTACAACTACTAAAGGGACAATTCTTTATCGTCCTGTTCTTTCTTTCGAAGAAAACAGCTCTTATACATGGAATGTTACAGCTGTCACAGGAAATGGTACTTATACTTCAGATACATGGCATTTCTGGATAGATGCCATTGCGTCGCCCCCATCTTCTTTCGCATTACTCTTCCCGATAAATGGGCAAACAATCTCACAAGCAGCCCCAACCTTCAAATGGCAGGCATCCACTGACCCTGACCCAAAAGATACGGTAAAATATGTCCTCTGGTATTCGAGGGATTCCGGCACAAAAACAAACAGCGGGACACTTACCGGCAATTCATGGACGCCTCAAAATCTGTGCGACGGTACCTATACATGGAATGTCCAGGCTGTAGATACAACAGGTAATGCTGTCTGGAGCGGGACAAATACATTCACTATCCAGACGGTTAAAGCCTATCCAAACCCACTGATTCTTGGGATAAAGGATGAGATTACCATTGAAGGCATACCTACTACAGGCATGGTTAATATAAAAATATACAATATTGTCGGGGAAATAGTACGAGATGAAAGTGTATCTGCACCAGACGGCAGATGGAAATGGAATGTCCGAAATAATGACAACGAACAGGTGGCAAGTGGGATATATATTTATCTTATTACCAATGGAAAGGATAAGGCTGTTGGGAAGATGGCAGTGATACGGTAGGGAACGGTTGCGATCGTTCTCTACCATCATGGAACGGTCGCAACTGTTCCAAGCAGAAGTTTCGATGGGGGTCAGGTTTGGAGAGAAGAGAATGAGGTAATCTGTCATTGGTAAGAAAAAAAGGCACAGTAGTTCGAAATGACAAGTGGAGGTGAAGAAAGTGGATTTTTACACAATTGTATTGAGAAAGAGCAACGATTATTGGGTATCTCTATGTTTGGAAAATGGGTTGGTTGGACAGGGCGAAACAAAAAAAGAAGCCACGGAAAAATTGAGAGAAGCTGTTGATTCCTTTGAATCCATTCGCATAATGGAAAACAATATTTATACTGCACCAGTAGCCATAAAAGAACTCCACGAGTTTTTAACCATAGAAGATATGCCGCTTATTATTGAACAACAACTTGAAATGAGAGCCATGTATGCCTAAAAATATCCCTTCATTGAAACCCAAAGAACTTATTCGATTATTAGAATCAGCAGGCTGCAAATTTTACAGAGAAGGCAAGGGTGATCATAGGTTGTTCGTTTATTATGTGCAGGGGACTAAACGAGTAGTCCCTATTGATATGGGAGCAAAGGAGCTTTCGCCACCATATGTGTTGCGTATATTTCGACAATTTGGCTTTACTGACGAAAAGATAGAAATCATACTGAAATAATTTCAGGAGCAATTACCATGCTGACCCAACTCTACATCGAAAACTTTGTTCTGGTTGAACAATTAACCATTGACTTCAAGGCAGGCTTGAATATATTTACAGGTGAAACCGGGGCAGGCAAGACTATTATTATCTCTGCCTTAAATGCTATCCTCGGGGAACGGGTAACCGTTGACTTGATTCGCACGGGCGAGGAAAAGGCAATAATTACCGGAATGTTTACTGTTGATACCCCATCTATCCATGAGATGTTGAAAGAGGCTGGTATCCCTTCTGGAGGGGATGAGCTTCTTTTGCAGCGGGAGATACAGCAGAATGGCAAGCATATTTGCCGTATCAATGGCCGTCCGGTTACCCTGAGTATGCTCCTCTGTGTTGGCAAAAGCTTGATTGATATCCATGGCCAACACCAGCACCAATCCCTTCTCTCACCACAGGTTCAACTTCATCTGCTTGATAGATATGGAGGGCTGCTTGAGCTCAGGTCTCAGGTAAGCGATATTTACCGGCAATTCATGGAGCTTGCAAGAGAGTTAAACAGGCTTTCCATTAATGAAACGGAAAAAACCAAACAGATGTCCTTGTTATCATTTGAGATAGATGAGATTAACCGGGCTAAGCTGCAGATAAACGAGGATAATTTCATTACTGAAGAAATCCACCTGCTTCATCATGCTCAAAGATTGAATGCACTATCTCGAGGAGCATATGAAACCCTTTACGAATCAGATGGGGCAATATATCCTAAGCTGTATCAGGTAATGAAAAATATCCAGGAGATTGCTGAGATTGATGCCTCTACGCAGGGCAATATAGCCGAGGTTGAGGGGTGTTATTACCAGATAGAGGCTCTGGCATTCAGATTCAAGGAATATGCAGAAAGATGTTGCACAGATTCTGTAAGGCTTGAGGAATGTGAGGCAAGATTGGATGCGATAAACAAACTCAAACGCAAATATGGTGAGACAATTGAAAAGATACTCATCTACCGTGATGAGGCAGAGAAACGACTGAATGCAATTACACATCAAGAAGAGGAAATAACAAGGATAGAGGCAGAAAGGCTTAGGGTATCCGGCATCTTAAGCAGGATAGCATCCGTGCTTTCCCAAAGGAGGCAGGAAGCATCTAAAAAGCTTATGCAAGAAATCGAAAATGAACTGAAGGAATTGGCTATGAAGCATTGTCAATTCATTGTAGATTTGAGGATGACGGAGGAGGCAGTGGTCAGTGGTCAGTGGTCAGGGGTCAGTAAACAGGAGGGAGCAGATGAATATTTACTGTCCACTGCCCACTGTCCACTGCCCACTTCCCAAATGGCTGTAAAAATATCCCCCTCCGGCTTTGAGGAGGCATGTTTTCTCATCTGTCCAAACCTTGGTGAGGTTGCAAGGCCACTGGCTGATATTGCCTCTGGCGGGGAACTTTCCCGAATAATGCTGGCAATAAAGGGTATTCTGGCAAAGGTAGATGAGATCCCTACCCTTGTCTTTGACGAGATAGATACCGGTGTCGGCGGTAAAACAGCACAGATGGTAGCAGAAAAACTGAAAGGCATAAGTCAAAGCCATCAGGTTATCTGCATTACACATCTGCCGGTGATTGCCTCTTTTGCCGATCACCATCTTTATGTGGAAAAAAAGGTGTCCCTCGAGAATAGAACAACCACACATGTAAAAACCCTTGATAAAACCGAAAGGATACATGAAATAGCCATTATGCTTGGCGGAGGGAGCCCCTCTGGCAGCGAAAGCACCTCCGGCAATGTCTCTGAGGCATCGTTAAGACATTCAGAGGAATTGATGATAGCTGCTAATAAGCGGTGATGAGTCAGGGGGACAGGGCAACCGTAGGGGCAAGGCTTGCCCCTGCCCTTTTTTGAGCAACCACAGGGGGAATAGGGCAACCGCAAGGATTGCCCCTACCAATCCATCTTTCTCTTACCCATTTCACCTCATCTTCCATGGTCTGGACATGCTTATCTAATCGAGCGTACAAAATATCCTGTAGTATCTTTTTATAAAGTGGACCCGGCGAAATGCCCATTTGTTTAAGCTTATCACCGGTCATAAATACTGTTTCATCCTTCATGGAAAAAAGGTAATCTGCCACAGCCTTTTTTATTTTACAGGAAAGTCCTTGCTTAAACAGGGCTTCAGCCTTGGCTACCGCAAAGATAAGAGCCTCTAAGGACATTTTGTTTAATAACCTATAGACAGCACTCGGACTTGGATTTTCCTTCAGCCTCAGGTAATTAATTATTCTTGCAACCTCTCTTTTACCGTTTATAACCTTTTCCCGTTGAGTAGCAGTAAATTTAAGATGAAGGGTAACCTCTTGTACCTGACTTATCTTCAGGTTATCTGACAGGGCAAGGAAATATATCAACCAACGTTCCACATGTGCTGTAGGGTGCGTTCCCCGAACGCATCCCACCGGCACATCCTCTTGTTTATTAATGATAATCTCAAAATAGAAAAGGCTTTCCATAACCTTTTCAAAAAGATTATGAAGCCTTTTGTAGGGGCGGGTTCCAAACCCGCCCCGATAGGCAGCCCCTCTGGCAGTGATAGCTATGGATGGATGAATATACTTTAATAACCCAAGCTCTTCCAGCCTGTGGATAGCTATCTGAGGCTTTTCATCGTCAAGAATCTGGATAAGCTCACCCATTACCCTCCTGTTTGCCAGACGATTAAAGAGTGGTTCATTAGTAGTTGCCTCTATTATCAAGTCTTTAGTTAAATCGTCCAGATGAAAGTTCAGTCTTGTCTCAAACCTTATTGCTCTGAATATTCGTGTTGGATCGTCAATAAAGCTTCTGGTATGCAGAACACGGATAACCTTATCATTTATATCCTTTTCTCCACCAAAGAAATCAATCAGATTGCCATAATCATTTTTATTCAGCTGGATAGCCATAGCATTAATAGTAAAATCCCTGCGGAGTAAATCTTCACATATAGGAGATTCCTCTACCCTTGGCAGGGCAGATGGATGCTCATAATGTTCTCGCCGAGCAGTAGCAACATCAATCTTAAACCCCTCTCCTGCAGGAGTAGACGAGCCGTCCCGGCTCGTTCCTTTATGGTTGCCCTGTTGCCGGAGAGGGGGGAATGTAATAACCGCTGTCTTGAATCGTTGATGAATCTTGCATCGTCCTTCTATTTTATCAGCAAACTCCTTTGCAAAGCGAATGCCATCCCCTTCAACAACAATATCAATGTCAAGATTGTCTTTCCCAAGCAACAGGTCGCGAACAAATCCGCCAACCACGAATACCGGATAACCTAATAAATCTCCAATCTGACCTATTTCGCAAAAGAGGTTTTGGATAGCAGAGGGAAGCCTTTTCATTAAAGGTTTGACAGAATGAATCTGTGATAATTTCCTCGAAAGCAGTAAATGTTCCTTTGGCAATTCCTTTAATGTAGTTTTAGTCACCCTTTCTATTTCTCTAAAGAGGCTCTCTTCTGCCTCAAGAATAGATTTATTACTTAGGACACCAGAGGCAGCACATGCATGCCCTCCCCCGGCAATTTCTGTGAGAATTTCGGCAACATTAATTTCTTTATTCCTGCTTCGGGCAATCAGCCATATCCTTTGCTTCATTTCAAAGAGGCAGAATAGTGCAGCAGGCTTTTCCATATCCATTATTTTATGAACAAGTATGGACAAATCTCCAATGTATTCAGGAATTATTGCCTTAACAATAACTACAATTCTGCCATGAAGCAGATAAGCCTTTTGAGATTTCAGCAAATCAGACATGGTCATTACCTGTTTTGGGGTTGGCTCTTTGTTGATAAAGTCAGACACAATTTGCAAGTTGGCCTGACAGGAAACAAGTGTGGCAACTGCATTAATATCAGCGGGTGTGGTGGTAGGAAATGTAAGTGAACCGGTATCCTCATAAATGCCAAGGCTAAAGATAGTAGCATGGATTGGCGAAATAGATATACCTCTTTTGATAATCTCTTCTAATAAAATGGTTGTCGTTGCCCCTACCTCACGAACCATCATCACTTCTCCTGTAATATCATTGTGCCCCGGTGGATGATGGTCAAAGATATGAATAGGAATTTTCTTGTTATCAGGGATATTATCCTTGATCAGATCCTTAAACTTGCCTATCCGTCCCAGTTGTCTTGTATCAACGATAACAAGTCTATTCACCTCTTCAAGCGGTATTTTATTGATGTTAGCAAAAGAAATATGGTGCTGATAAGTGCTTAAAAACTCCTCTACATGCTCATGCGAACCAGGCATGACCAGACAGGCTTCAGGATACAGAAGAGATGCAGCAACCAGACTGGCTAAGGCATCAAAATCAGCGTTGGTATGAGTAACGATTACATCCATGGAGTACCTCTTATCAGGAGTCAGGAGTGAAAACATTCTGTATACAGAATGTTTTCACTCCTGTATTCTGTATTCTGTATTCTGTATTCTGTATTCTGTATTCTGTATTCTATCATTATAACATCATTATCCTGCTATGTCAATGCAAAATCCCTTGCTTTTTGTCCACCTTTGTGGTAAAATAATGTAGCATAGACATTCCTGTCTGTGCGCTACACACACAGGCAGGAATGCCTGTGCTACACTACACAAAAGAAGGTTTATATAAAAGCAATAATATTCTGGGATAAATTAGAGGTTATTGATGACTATCCAAAGCCGGTATCGCAACCTGATGAGGCACTGATTCGGGTAAGTATAGCTGGAATATGCAATACAGATTTAGAGATAATCAAGGGCTACATGGGGTTTAAGGGGATCCTTGGGCATGAGTTTGTTGGTGTGGTTGATGGGTGTGATAATATGAAATTTTGGGGTAAACGAGTGGTTGGTGAGATAAACTGCGGGTGTGGCAAGTGTCAATATTGCCAGGCAGGACAATCAAGGCATTGTCCCAGTCGAAATGTTATCGGCATTGTCCAACAAGATGGTGCATTTGCCAATTACCTTATCCTTCCCATCAAAAACCTGCACATTGTCCCTGATTCATTAAGTGATGAGGAAGCTGTATTTACTGAGCCCCTTGCGGCTGCACTTCAGATATTAGAACAGGTTGAGATTAAGTCGGACAATAGCGTGATAATTATTGGTGATGGCAAGCTTGGCTTGTTAACCGCTCAGGTTATCAGCCAAACAGGATGCTTGCTTACGGTTGTCGGACACCATCTATCCAAGTTAGGTAAGGTGCGTACAATGCACCCTACACTAAAGAGTAGCACCCCCGGCAATGGTATCCATACCATGCTGGCTCATCAGGTGGATGATAATCTCAAGGCAGATATTGTGATCGAATGCAGTGGAAGCCCGTCTGGATTTGCCCTTGCCCAAAGGGTCGCAAAGCCTATGGCAAGGATAGTCCTCAAGAGTACATTTGCCGAAGATATTACCTTTAATCCAGCCAATATGGTCATCAACGAGATAACCCTCATTGGTTCAAGGTGTGGACCGTTTGATAAGGCATTGCGTTTGTTAGAACAAGGCAGCATTGATGTCCAGGGGTTAATCTCTGCTGTTTACCCTGTGCAGGATGGGCTTGCTGCCTTTGAAGCAGCAAAGACATCCGGGGCGTTAAAGGTACTGTTGAAGATGTAGTAAGCAAATCCTATCACTACAAATTATTTTTAGAAAATGGGCAAATAGCTCTTGCTTTTTTTAAGAAATAGGTGTATATTAATTACAAAATGATAAATTCATGGAAACTGTTGAGATTGAAAATGCAACGACAGCACTTGTAGATTATACGAAAGAGGTAGCAAGTAGCACAGGCATCCTTGCCTGTGATCCATTTATGAGAATGTGTAAAAAATACAGGCAGGAATGCCTGTGCTACTTTTCCCTCAGGAGGCTCTATCCATGAAGCAGCTATTGATTAAATTATTCCTTATCTCTTTCCTGATTCTTTATTCCTGCCCTGTCTTTTCTCAAGAACCCTTAGAATTATTGCTCTTTGGTGAGGATGAGATGGTAGTAACTGCGGTAAAACGCGAGCAAAGGGTTATTGAGGCGCCTGCCACCATCAGGGTAATAACCAGAAAAGAGATTGAAGCCTGGGGCGTAAGGAGCCTTGATGAGTTTCTCAGGTTGCAACATGATATTGATATTACCAATAATAGAGTTTTTACCATTGCCAGTCTACGGGGTTGTGGCGGCACATCCGGAAGTGAAAGGATATTGTTCTTGTTAGATGGAAAGCCATTGAATGCCGTAATCCTCGGAAGCGTAGAACCAAAAATGATTGGACTGGATAATGTTGAACAAATAGAGATCCTTTATGGACCTGGTTCAGCCATGTATGGGGCCAATGCCTTTAGCGGGATAATCAATATCATTACCCGTTCTGTGAATAAGGATACCTTATCGGTTACAACCTCGATTGAGGTAAATAAAATGATAGATAGAACCAAGTCCCCGGCAAAAGAAACCTCTGGCGATTCAAGATATTGTCAAGTATGCTATGGAAATGAAATAGAGGATAAAATGTCGTTATTCTTAACTGCAAGTCATCTGGATGCAGATGGTGCCAGGATTAATGCAGATACGAAAAATGATATTATTACAACAAAACTCAAGGTTCCGCTTCCGGATTCTTCAAACCTCATATTTCAAATGGGTATGTTTGAGGGAGAGATGGGACTTACTGAATACTTTTTGGAGAATGGCCAAAAGCTTGGCAGGGCTAATCCGAGGAATCAATATTCAGATGTGCTGTATCATGATGTCATTAACCCGGTCTCTGATTTAGCCATTCGGGTTTACAGCGGGATTATGGAGCTGAATCTTCAGTTACCTACTATTCGCATATCTTCTTCAACTACAACGACTACAATGGAATATCCCCGCTATCCTGAATCAGTAAACGGTCTTGAGATTCAACACAACTGGTTAATAAATGAACAAAACTTTTTTATCTGGGGACTCGATCTTCGTCGAGCAGTCGGAGAATTGCCAAGTTATAATACATCTTCAGAGACAGGAAGTTATGTTGTATATGAGAATAGTACCCCGAAGAGATATACCGGCAATACAAGTGCCTTATATATTCAGGATGAGTTTAAGCCAAATAATCAATTAACCCTGACCATGGGGGCACGGTATGACATGCACAGCGTTTATGGCTCAATGGTAAGTCCTCGACTTGGCATGGTTTACAACCTTAAAAATCATCCCACGGTTTTCAAGGCTTCTTGCGGCAAGGCATTTCGTCCACCTGATTTTTCAGAGCTTTACAATCAGCAATATTTTCTTTCTGCCCTGGTTCAAAAACAAGAGGGTAAAGAATTGGTGCCAGAGGAGATTACCTCATACGAGACAGCGGTTTTTCATCAGTTAACTAAAAAGACAATGGTTAGGGTGGCTGTATTTAAGAACAAGATGGAAAATCTTATTGATTTTTCTTATCATGGATTTATTGGTACTACACCTACCCGAAGGGAGTATGCCAATCAGTCGTCAGCTGAAACAAAAGGGATAGAAATGGAGATGAAAAAGAGTTTGACTGATAATCTTTTTGCATCACTTTTTTATACACGATTAGATACCAAACTGAATATCACTGATAATATCCCTTATATCCCCAAAGATAAGATTAGCTTGAAGCTGAATTATAATCCTGTTGATAATCTGGAAATGGGCTTAAATGGAACAAGTGTAGGGGAAAGGCGTTCTATGATTACAAGGGCACATCCTACTGCTGTTATGCTGCCATCCTATTTTATGCTGGATTCCTATCTTAGATGGAGGCTGAGTGATACTGTATCTCTGTCTGTAGTTGGACGAAACCTGCTTGATGAGGAGTATGAAGAGGGTCCGGATTTTATGACCACACGAAGACAGTCGGTGATGATAAGGATAGGGTGGGAATTGCTGTAGGGGCAGCCCCCTGTGGCTATTAACGAACCTGAAGGTTCGCACTACATTTGAGGTGAAAAAACATGAAATTATATTTGCAACTAACATGCTTGCTAATAATCCTGTTTTGTCTGACATCTAATGTTTGTGCAGCAAAGGAAAAGATTACCATTCTAATTGTCTCCAGACAGCTATCCCCATACATGGCTGTTGTCCATGAGATTAAGACAGGAATAGATGCTGTCTGTTATGAATATAACCTGAATGGAGACAAAAGGAACATTCAGAAGATTATCTATGAGATTCTATCCAAACAGCCTGATATTATTGTTGCTATTGGGTCAGAGGCTGCTGAGAGTGTATCCGGTAATACTAAGGATATACCAACAATCTTTACTATGGTATTGAATCCATACATTCTCAAGCTCAATATGAGTGGAGTAGCTATGGATGTCTCACCCAGGGCACAGATGCAAGCCTTACGAAAAATATTGCCTGATGCTAAGAAGATAGGCGTTATTTATAATCCAAAAGTTTCTGCCTCTTTGATCGCTGCTGCCAAAAAAGAAGGCATCTCTCTTGTTGCCTCTCCTGTCAGCTCTGTGTCACAAATTATGTCTGCCTTAGAAAAAATGCTTAACCAGCAGATAGATGCCTTCTGGCTTATTCCTGACCCAATAGTTGCCAGTCAATCAATTTCAAGGTATATATTAGAGACAACATTGAAGGCTAATGTCCCTGTCATGGCCCCATCCCCGGCATTTGTTAAAAACGGGGCATTATTCTCAGTTTCAGCCGGCTATGATCGTATCGGCAAACAGACGGTCAGACTTATTCAGCGGATATTAACTGATGGTATGCACGAAGTATACATAGAAGAGCCGGCAGAGTTGCTTTTAACTATTAATCTTAAAACTGCTGAATTGCTGAATATTGTTATCCCTGATGATGTGCGTAACTCGGCGGATGAAGTGGTGAACTGAATTAGGCTGAAGGTGGTTAGGCTGAAGGAAGGAAATGTTCTAACAGTCTATCTTGTACTTTCCGTATTCTACCTTCAGCCTAATTCTTTATGAGGTGTACCATGTTCTTACGACCTACCATTGGATTCAAGCTTATAACCTCAGTCAGTCTTTTAGTAATCAGTCTTGCTGTGGTTTTGAGCAGTTTTTTTGTTTACAATCAGAAGATGATTATTGAGAATGAACTTCAAAATCGAGGGTTGGCTTTGTCTAAAAATCTGGCTTATAATAGTGAGTATGGGCTGCTTTTTAAGAATAAAGAAATGCTTGATAAGCTTGCTCAGGATACACTTAAAAACAATGATATAGCTTTCGTAGCTGTTTGCGATCAAAATAGTAAAATTATCTCCTATTCTGCCCATTCAACCATGTGGATGGATTTCCTCAAGACTATCAAAACCCCTCATTCTGCTGCCAATCAATACTCTTATAAGGGGATTGGGGTTTATGACATTAGTACCCCTATCTTTACCACAAAGGAAATAAATAGAGGTGAAGAGTTAATCTTTGATAGCAATGATAACAAGATTGGTCAAACAAAATATGTTAACATTGGGTTTGCCCGAATAGGGGTATTGCTTGAGAATAAAGAGAAAGCTGTAAAAAACATACAAATGATCGCCTTTTTTATCTCTCTTTCCGTTATACTTGGTGGAATAGTATGGACTGTATTGTTAACCAGAAGGATTACCATTCCAATAAAACAATTGGCAAGGATGACTAAAAGTGTAGCTGAAGGAGATTATTCATGCTATTGTATAAATAGAAAAAGGAGGCATGATGAGATTGGAGATCTTGCCTCTTCCTTTAATACTATGACTGAAGAATTAGCCAAATCAAGTAGACAAATAGAAGATTATACCCAAAACCTTGAAAATATGGTGGAGACTCGCACCTCTGAATTAAAGGATGCAAACGAGCGGTTAAAAAAACTTGATGAGCTAAAAACCAACTTTCTCCAGGTAGCAACCCA
>JACQYP010000098.1 GCA_016208205.1 Candidatus Desantisiibacteriota bacterium
CCCAAAGCCTATGGAAAACTTGTCTACCCTGACCCCCATCTTCTTAGCAGCCAAAAAATGTCCCAACTCATGTATAAAGATGACCACACTAAAGGCAACCAACGGTGCAATTACATACAAGAAAGCAGTATTAAAATCCATGATTCACATCCTTTAATAGAATTAATAATGTAACTACTCAGCTTGCATGTGAAAGCCTGCTCATTTGGAGCGATGAGCTTACTTGCTTTCGCTTTGTTTTTACGGTAGTTTACTTGCTACCGTTTTCGCAGTACAGCACAACTTACAGAGCGAAAGCAAGTAAGCTTTCGCACTCCAAACTTTGTGGTAAATTCCTCTCGCTGAGCAGTTACAATAATTTTACATTATCAGCCGCATTCTTCCCCCACTCAGTAGCAGCAAATATATCATCCAGAGAGGGGTTAGGAATCGGTTTGTGGCTATCCATAACCTGTTTTATCACCCTTGGGATATCCAGAAAACCAATCCTTCGCGTTAAAAATCTACTCACAGCTACCTCATTGGCTGCATTCAGAACAGCCGGCATTGTCCCACCTATCTTGATGGCATCATAAGCAAGCTGCAAGCAGGGGAATCTATCTGTATCCGGTTCCTCAAAGCTTAAAGCTCCTATTGAAGATAGATTCAGCCTTTCAATTACCCCATCAAGCCGTTCTGGATATGACAGGCAATAGGCAATGGGTGCTTTCATATCAGGCACAGAGAGTTGGGCTATCACCCCGCCATCTATCAACTCAACCATGGAATGGATAATGGATTGGGGATGAACAAGTACCCCAATATCTTCTGCCGGTATCCCAAAGAGATGATGTGCCTCAATAACCTCTAACCCTTTATTCATCAAGGTTGCTGAGTCAATGGTTATCTTTGCTCCCATGTTCCATGTAGGATGCTGCAAAGCATCATCAGGGGTTATTGATTCAAGATCCTTTCTGTGGCAAAACGGCCCACCTGAGGCTGTAAGAATAATTTTCTTTATCTCACCTCCCCTGCCGTGAATACATTGAAATATAGCACTATGCTCGCTGTCTATGGGCAGAATTTTCACACCATGCTCTTTTGCCATATCCATCATAATCCTGCCTGCAGCAACTAATGTCTCTTTGTTTGCCAGGGCAATATTCTTGCCGAATTTAATTGCTGCAACTGTTGGAGCAAGCCCCACAACCCCAACCATAGCTGAAACAAGCAAGTCAACATCTGACATGGTTGCTATCTTGATATTTCCCTGTTTTCCGCTTAATATCTCAACATTATATCCTTTTAGTAATTCTCTGAGCTGAACCTCGCTATCTGTATCCATAACAGATACTACCTCAGGCTTAAACTGTATAACCTGCTCAGCCAATAGATTGACATTCCTGCCGGCTGAAAGTGCCACAACCCTGAATCTTTCAGGATACCCTTGTATTACCTGAAGACAATTTACCCCAATAGAGCCTGTTGAGCCAAGGATGGCAATTCTTTTCATTAAAATTCTCCAGAATAAGTGAAAAACGAAAAACTAAAAGTGAAAAGTGAAGGTGAAAATCATAACTTATTTATATACTCAGCGAGGCCACAAATAGCGATTTTACGCAAAGAGCGACTCAGGTGTCATTTCGAGGAGCTACTGCGACGAAGCAATCTCATCGCAGCGAGATTGCTTCGTCGCAGTAGCTCCTCGAAATGACGGGTTGGTAATTTTCCTTATTGCTTGCTGACCAATTAGACTTTTCGCGTCCTTTCGTGCTTTTCGTAGTTATGTCTTAAAATCGCAGATTATACCCTTGTTGAGTATAACTACTCAGGTTGTCTGGTTTACGGCAGTAATTCTCATTATGACTTTTAGATTCACCGCAGAGACGCAGAGAAAAACGCAGAGAAGCATGTTGCATAATTCTTTATAGACCAAGAACTCAGCTGTGAATTCCTTATTGGCTATCATTAGCCTTTTTTTCTCCGCGATTTCTCTTGCGAACTCTGCGTCTCTGCGGTGAAAAAGTGCCTAAAATGCCATAATTAGAATTGCTGGGTTTACGGTTTGTTCTCTTAACACCTGAACTGTAAACCAGAGTAATTACGAAATAATCAAAAAATGCGTCAGCATTTTTTCACTTTTCACTTTGTAATCATCCAATAATACAAAAATGGTGCTGTAAGAATTACGCTGTCAAACACATCAAGGAGTCCACCATGACCCGGTATCCAATTACCAGAGTCTTTTACCCCGGCAACTCTTTTAATGGATGATTCTATTAAATCACTTATCTGGCTTAGGATACTTAAAGTAAAACCAAGAAAAATAACCTGAGCCATAGGTATTCTAATAAATGTATCAAGGGGATAGCACCTTTGACAAATAATAAATGCTATTACACCTGCTATTATACCGCTGATACACCCGGCTACTGCACCTTCAACAGATTTGTTTGGGCTTATTTGAGGTATAAGTTTATGCTTGCCAAACCTTGTCCCAAAAATATAGGCACCTGTATCTGTAAGCCAAACCACCATGAATAGAAAAAATAGCATGGAACTGCTATGCGGCAGGTGTTTTATCAATATCAAATGACTCAAAAGATAAACCACATAGATGACTACAGCCAACGTTGGACCAAATCTCTTGAGAAATTCATTCTTAGATAAAAGCCCACAAATAAATAATAACCAGAATAGAATAAGAAAACATCCGGAAAAGAGATGATACCAGGATGGTTTGATATAAGCAATGATTATTAAAGGAATTCCAAGAACAAAACAGAGTATTTTGAATGGTTTTGCACCACTTTGCTGGCTCAACAGAATAATCTCTATCAATCCAATAATAATAATTCCAGCTATTATTAAAGCAAAACACAGGCTGTATTTACTGAAAATAGAATATGTCAGAAAAGGAATAAATAATAAAGCAGTTATCAGTCTTGCTATCATGTATGTCTCCGAATGTAAGCTTTCATACTCAATGTGGGTATAGTTTGCGATTTTGTATCTTTTAATAACTCGAGGCAATTTAGGTTGTAAGTTAAGGATGTTGTAAGTTGTAGGTTGAAGAGGTTGAAGAAATAACATCATAACCCTACAATTTACAACATCCTAAACTTACAACCTACAATCTACAAAGCAACAGTGCCGCCAAATCGTCTTTTTCTTTTTTGATAATCAACCAATGCCTGGTAAAAATGCTCCCGATTAAACTCAGGCCAATATATAGGGGTTATCCAAAGTTCTGTGTAGGCAATCTCCCACAATAAAAAGTTGCTTATCCGCATCTCACCTGATGTACGAATCAGCAGGTCAACCTCCGGCAAATCAGCGGTAGACAGATACCCTTGAAACAGCGTCTCATTGATTTCATCTACTTGTATCTTTCCATCCTTAATATCAGCTGCAAGTCTCGACACCCCTTCAACAATATCAGCCCTGCCGCTATAGTTTAAGGCGATATTCAGTATGAGTCCTGAATTTTTGGATGTCTCCTCAATTGCTTTAACTAATTCCCTTTGCACCAACTCAGGCAGTTGATGAGTTTTACCCATAAACCTTATCTGCACATTCTGCTTGCTAAGATTTTTTACCTCTGCTCTCAAATACTTACATAACAATGCCATTAAGGCTTCAATCTCTTTTGGTGGTCTTGACCAGTTTTCTGTCGAAAAGGCATATAGGGTTAATGCCTTTATACCCAGATCATTAGCTGTCTTGATCACCCTTTTTACCGACTTCATTCCTTCTGAATGCCCTGCTATTCTTGGTAATCCTCTTGATTGCGCCCATCTGCCATTACCATCCATAATAATAGCCACATGTTCAGGCAAACGGCTTTTATCTACCAAGGAAAGAATTTCTTTATCCTTATTCTTTGTTTTCAGTTTCAATCCACGCCTCCGCATGAAAGCGACCAAATAGCTGATACTTGCTAAATGAATGTTTACTATAAGTGATTGTAACTACTCAGGTATTCAGGAGTCAGAATTCAGAATCCAGAATAAACATTCCTCCCTCTCCTCATGGGAGAGGGACAGGGTGAGGGTTCAACTCCCTCTGCGAGTAATGCGAGCAGGTTCTCTTATTCTGACTCCTAAACAGGTACAATATGCTTAGAATACCTATCGCTGAGTAGTTACCTTTCATTTTACAGTTCTTCACCCTTGTCCCCTATGATAGCCTGAACACTTACAAAAAACTTGAATATCGAGTAATAAGATTTAGGGAGCAGCAGCGACGCATAATGCCACTGCAACCCCCTAAAAAATAATTTCTTTTTCTACCTTTTTCTACTGGTAGAGGCATATTACAATACGACTCTACTCTTCTATAATTGCCCCTACAGGACAAGACTCCACACAGTCGCCACATTCTACACATTCATCTGTGATCTTATACTTGTCTTCTCCTTCCTCAATGGCATTGTTTGGACATGCCTCTAAACATGTACCACACGCCACACACTCATCAGTAATAATATAAGCCATTTTTATTACACCTCCTCGTATATTTATTGTAGGGGCGAACCTATGTGTTCGCCCTAATTATCATCTAATCAGACACAGACAAGAATGTCTGTGCTACATTCATCCTGGCAGACACACAGGTCTGTCCCTATCCATAACGCTACTTTTCCATAATCTCTTTTTCTTTTACAGCTAACATATCCTCAATCTTTTTAATATACTCATCTGTTATATGCTGAATCTTTTCATTAGCCTTTTTCAGTTCATCCTCGGTAATAAGTTTTTCATCCTCTGCCTCTTTTACTGCCAGATTTTGATCCCGTCTGATATTCCGAATAGATACCTTTTCATCCTCTGCCTTTTTTTTGATTATTTTCACCATGTCCTTCCGGCGTTCCTCGGTTGGTTGCGGAATAGAGAGTCTGATTGCCACCCCATCACTTGAGGGTGTAAGCCCGAGGTCTGATTTCATAATAGCCTTGGATATGGTATCAATCATTGATTTATCCCACGGGGCAATTACAATTAAACGCGGCTCAGGGATAGAGATATTAGCAACCTGATTAACAGGAACCATACCCCCATAATAATCTACCTTAACCGACTCTAACATACCAATAGATGCCCTTCCGGTCCTCATGATACTCAAGTCATGCTTAAATGCATGAATCGTTTTTTCCATCCTATCTTTTGTTTCATCATATATCTCTTTTACCATGGTTTCCCATCCCTTTTCAGCCACATACAGAATTCAGAATTCAGAATAAATGCGGATTTTTTTTATTCTGACTCCTGTATTCTGACTCCTGACTCCTGACTCCTGAATTTTACGATACTATCGTCCCAATCCCTTTCCCTTGTATCACCCTCTTAATATTCCCTTCCTGTGTAAGATTAAACACTATTATCGGCAGGGAATTTTCCATACATAGAGAGATAGCCGTGCTATCCATTATCTTTAATCCTTTACTCAAAACATCCATATATCTCATAGATTCATATTTGACTGCATCAAGATATTTTACAGGGTCCCTGTCATAAACCCCATCAACCTTTGTTGCTTTCAAGATAACCTCTGCCCCAATCTCTGCCGCTCGTAAGGCTGCGGCTGTATCTGTAGAGAAAAATGGATTGCCTGTGCCGGCAGCAAATACAACTATTCTGCCCTTTTCTAAGTGTCTTATTGCCTTTCTTCTGATATATGGCTCAGCTACTCGCTGCATTTCAATGGCAGATTGTACCCGACAATGAAGACCTATCTTTTCTAAGGCATCCTGAAGAGCAATTGCATTTATAACTGTAGCCAGCATACCCATATGATCTGCAGAGGTACGATCCATGTGAGATGCTGCTTCGCTTAGCCCACGAAACATATTCCCGCCACCAATAATGATAGCTATCTCTGCCCCTAATTCCTTTACCTCTTTTATCTGTCTGGATATTTCAGATATAACATCCGGAGCAATTCCATGCGTTTGCCTTCCTTGCAATACCTCTCCGCTTAATTTTAGAATTACCCGCTTATATTTTAAGTTGGACATTTGCTCTCCATTGTATAAAATACGGAATTCAGGAGTCAGGAGTCAGGAGTCAGAAGTCAGAATGAAAAAAAACCGCATTTATTCTGAATTCTGAATTCTGACTCCTGTATTCTGATTTCACTTCCGCATTTCCTTAATTCAGACCTCGTGAATTAGCTTCGAATGTCAAAGGGTAAATCAATGAAACACAAGGGGTTGCAAGATAATTGGACATTTGGGACTACCAATATATACCATGATATGCTGTATCTTAAGTACTTAGTTACTTGAGGTACGATATGGTCGTTTATGGTTATCTC
This sequence comes from Candidatus Desantisiibacteriota bacterium, assembly GCA_016208205.1. The sequence goes on from JACQYP010000098.1 coordinate 6,295, forward strand.
AGGATTTTTAACAAATGGTTGCTCTAACAGGCAAACATCCTTGTAATATTTTTCCACCCGGCCAGAGATCATCATATCCCATACCTTTTCCGGTTTTCCAGATTTCTCAGCCTGTTCCTTGTAGATGCTTTTTTCTTCTTCAAGTTTTTCAGCAGAGATTTGATCCCTTGAAACACAAGTGGGATTGGCTGCAGCGATATGCATGGCAATATCCTTGCAAAGATCCTTGAACTCATCTGTTCTGGCCACAAAATCAGTTTCACAATTTACCTCAACCATAACACCTATCTTGCCGCCCATATGAATATAGGCATACACTGCCCCATCCTTAGCTTCCCTGCTTGCTTTTTTCTGAGCAGCTGCCATGCCCTGAGTACGCAATATTTTTAATGCCTTATCCATATCCCCCTCAGCCTTTTGGAGTGCTTGTTTGCACTCCATCATAGGGGCATCTGTTGCATCCCTTAATTCTCTAACCATTGCTGCTGTTATCTGCATTAACATTCTCCTTTTGTAATTATTCAGTAAAGGAAGACAGGCAAGAATGCCTGTCCTGCCTGCTGTAAACTTTCGTTTATAGTCTGAGTGTGAGTAGCCTGTAGACTGTTACTCATCGTTCAAGTTTTTAACCTTACCGCATGGGGCATGAAATGCACCCTACCTGCTACTTGCTCAGTGTGTTTGGAATGCGGCAGCTTACTTGCTGCCGCGCTTTTAACTAAGGCACAAGAGAAAAGCGAAAGCAAGTAAGCTTTCGCATTCCATATCACTCATCCCTATCTTCTTCTATCAGCATCTGCATCATCATCGTCGTATTCTTCGTCGTCTATTTCTACACTATCCTTCTTCATCTCTTTCTCTACAACCTTCATCTCCTGGTCAGTTACTTGCTGCTTTTCTTTCAGCAGGATTGCCTGTTCAAATGCCTTTCTGCCATCAATAATTGCATCCCCTATCACAGAGGCTATCAATTTAACTGCTCTGATAGCATCATCATTACCGGGTATGCAATAATCAACCTCTTCAGGATCAGCATTGGTATCAACAATAGCAACAATGGGAATATGTAGCCTTCGTGCCTCTAAGACTGCTATTTTTTCTTTTTTGGTGTCAACAATAAAGACAGCCTGTGGATATGCAGTCATATCCCTGATACCGTCAAGAAGTTTCTCCAGCCTGTACTGTTCTTTTTTTAACAAAGACACCTCTTTTTTTGTCAGGTGTTCAAATTTTCCTGCTCTCTCCATTTCTTCTATTTCCTGAAGCTTAGCGATACTTTTTCTAATGGTTACTAAATTTGTAAGGGTTCCACCTAACCATCTTTTTGTGATATGGAATGCTCCGCAGGCTTGTGCCTCTTCCTGGACAACATCCTGAACCTGTTTTTTTGTTCCTACGAACAAAACCTTACCCCCATTTGTAGCCACATCCTTTACAAAGGAATAGGCTGCCTTTAACCCCTTCATTGCCTTTTGCAGATCAATGATATGAATATCATTCCTCTGAGTAAAGATATAGGGTGCCATCTTAGGATTCCATTTTTGGGTTTGATGCCCAAAATGAACCCCAGCTTCAAGAAGCTGCTTTATAGTAACTTGCATCATTGTCGTTGCCTCCTTAACTTAACTTACGACTTTTAGTAGAATGTTGTAGGTTGTAAATTGTAAGTTGTAAGTTTAGAATATTGTAGGTTTAGGATGTTATTCCCACAACATCTTCAACCTGCAACCTCCTAACTTACAACCTACAACATCTTCAACCTGCAGCCGTTTAGAAAAAAAATCACTATTCATTGCCCTACCAGGTATAGTTATCAAACACGACTAATATGTCAACGGGACATCATCCTGAATTAGTTTTCCATCCTTTTCAAATGATTCTCTCAAGTATTTATGTAAAGAAAACATACTTAAGTGTGTTTCCTGATCATAATATTTAAGGGATGCAAGCCCTCTTTTCTCTAACCCATCAGTTAGCTCATCCCCTGACAGCACATCCCTGTTTCCATTAACAAAGCTTACCGTAAACCCCCACAACAAAGCAATTGAGGGAATAAAGGTATGATATGCCCTGACCTTAGGGAAGACAGTTCGAAGTGTTTTATTAATAGATGAGAAGCAAAGCAGATCATTATTGGCTGCAGAGCCTGATTGAACAATCAGTACACCATCATTGGTAAGCCGTTGATAAACTGTTTGATAAAACTCTTTTGTAAACAATAAATATGCTGGACCACCTTCTAAAGGCTCAGTAATATCTATAATAATTACATCAAATCGTTTAGTTGTTTCCTCTAAATATTTCCTTGCGTCAAGATACAGGACCTCTACCCTTGGATCATCAAATGCACCCATATGCCATGTAGGTAAATATTTTTTACAATTATCTACAACCTCTTCATCAATATCTACCATAACTACATGCTCAATACTGGGATATTTTAATATTTCTCTTACTGTTGCCCCTTCACCACCACCAACAACCATAATATTTTGTGGGGCAGGGTGTGCCATCATCCCGGGATGTACCAGTGCATCGTGATAGATATACTCATCTGACTCTGAAGATTGAACCTTTCCGTCCAATATCAGACACCGACCAAATCGCAAGCTGTCTATTATTGCCATTTGCTGGAATTTTGTTTGAACAGAAGCCGGCATTCCCTTAATAGCTATACTGTGCTGTTCATAGGCATGCATTGGCTCAGTATGCCATGTATAATATTTATTAGCAGACACTTATGGTAACCTCCTCTTGTTTATGTTTCAGCGGCTGATATTTTTGATCCCTTAATATCCCTCGCTTCATTTCTATAATTGAAGATGATTTTGCATCCAGATGAGTGATAAGATAGTCCACAGCTAAATATGGATCTATCGTATTACCGCAGGTAAATACATCACACGCAGCATACCTATATTCCGGCCAAGTATGAATCGAAAGATGAGATTCAGCAATGATAATCATACCGCTTACCCCTATCGGAGCAAACTTATGAAACTCTATCTTTAAGATAGTTGCACCCGATGCTTCGGCTGCTTGTGTCATTGTGGCTGTTATTCCATCCACATTATCCAATGCCTCAGGATTACAATCATATAATTCTAATAACAAGTGACGACCCAACGCTTCCAATTATCAACGCCCCTTCTCCTATTAGTTAAATATTCATTATTCTGTAGGGGCAGGTTCCAAACCTGCCCCTACAGAATGTGATTTTTATATTGTACTATTGATTTTCTAAATCTCAATAAAAATTTAATCTAAAATATATATTTTTTTATGGAAATAATAATCTTGTCATGATATAATTAAAAATAAGGTTGTAAGTTGTAGGTTGTAAGTTGTAGGTTGTAGGTTT
>JACQYP010000078.1 GCA_016208205.1 Candidatus Desantisiibacteriota bacterium
CGGGTTAAGATTCTGCATGAAGAGGATATCCGAAAGGGTATGGGAGAAGTCTATCTGCCTTTTGCATTAGAAAGGAAATATCCTAACGCTGCCAAAGAATGGGGTTGGCAATATGTTTTTCCATCAAAACAGATATCTAAGGATCCCTGTAGTGATAAGATGCGGCGGCATCATGTTAATGAAAGTGGGTTGCAAAGAGCAGTTCAGGATGCTGTTCGTGCAGCTGGTCTTGAAAAGCCAATAAGTCCTCATACATTTCGACACAGCTTTGCCACACATTTGTTAGAGGCAGGGTATGATATTCGCACTTTACAGGAATTGCTTGGTCATAAAGATGTATCTACTACTATGATTTATACTCATGTGATTAATAAAGGTGGAATGGGGGTACAAAGCCCATTGGACATGTTATAATCAATAGCGGCATAATCTACGATTTTGTATCTCCTTAATAACTCGAGATAATCTGCGTTATCCGTTGTAGGTTGTAAGTTGAAGAGGTAGAACAAATAACATCATTAATCTACAACTTACAACCTGCGGTCTATTAGATCAGTTTGCAAAATCACTATTTATAACCCTGTTGAGTATCTAATCTATCCCAAAGAACCATTTGGGGATTGAGAAAGAATAATCTGTGCAATGAACGAGTACCAAATTATGGTATTATACGGATTTCAGGAAGTATCCTTGGATGTTGCCAGCTCAGGGCTCGTTTGGGAAACGAGCCCTACATAGGGAAACGAGCCCTACATAGGGAAACGAGCCCTACATAGGGAAACGAGCAATGCCACCTCTCCTATTCCCACTCAATTGTCCCGGGCGGCTTTGAGGTAATATCATATACCACCCTGTTTATCCTTGGAACCTCATTAACAATACGATTAGCAATGAGGCTTAGAAGGTCATGTGGCAATGGTGCCCAATCAGCGGTCATGGCATCCTGACTGATTACTGCCCGAAGGGCGACAACATTTTCATATGTCCTCTTATCACCCATCACACCCACTGTTTTTATCGGCAAAAAGACCCCAAAAGCCTGCCATATGTCTCGATAAAGCCCGGCTCGTTTTATTTCATGCATAATAATTGCATCCGCATCCCTTAAGGTATCAAGTTTTTCCTTGTCAACCGACCCAATGATCCTGACTGCCAATCCGGGTCCAGGGAATGGATGCTGCCAGATAATCTCATCAGGCATACCCATTTCTTTGGCGATTACCCTTACCTCATCCTTGAACAATTCCCGAAACGGCTCGATCAGCTTGAGCTTCATCCTTTTGGGCAGTCCGCCTACATTATGATGGGTTTTAATTATAGCCGATGGTCCCTTGGTGGATACACTTTCGATTACATCCGGATACAATGTGCCCTGGGCAAGAAAGGCAGCACCTTCAAGCCTTTTTGACTCTTCCTCGAATATCTTGATAAATTCTCTGCCGATTATTTTTCGTTTTTTCTCCGGAGAGGCGATATTTTTCAGTTTTCTCAAAAACCTTTCCTCTGCATCAACAAAATCCATGTTGATATGATAATCATCGCGAAATGTTTTGATAACCCTTTCAACCTCACCCTTTCGCAACAGTCCATTATTAACAAAGATACAGGTAAGCTGCTCACCAATAGCCTCTCGCAGGAGCACTGCTACAGCAGATGAATCAATCCCGCCGCTCAGAGCACAGATAACCTTTTCTTTGCCTACCCTGGCACGAATATCTTCTATGGACTCTTTGATAAATGATGCCATTGTCCATGACCCGGTGCAATTGCATACCTTAAACAAGAAGTTTTTTAATATATCCATGCCATGCTCGGTATGGGCTACCTCTGGATGGAACTGAACACCATAAATATTTCCTTTTCCTCTGCCAGAGGTGCTACCTCGAATAGCAGTATATGGAGCGTTTTCTGTTTTTGCCAGCACAGTAAACCCTTCAGGCAGTCTTGCAGCCTGATCCCCATGACTCATCCAGACGGAGAGATTCGATGGAATTCCAGAAAAAAGCTTGTCAGTGGCCACTAAAACGGTCATCTCTGCCCGTCCATATTCTCTTTTACTTGCCTGACGGATCTCTCCGCCAAGGCTCTGAACCATCCATTGCAGCCCATAGCATATCCCCAGCACCGGCACCCCATATTGGAATATCTCAGGATTTCCCTTTGGTGCATATTCATCATAAACACTGGCAGGACCACCGGAAAGGATTATCCCCTTAACCCCTTCAACCTGCTTAATCTAAGCATCAAACGGCAATATCTCACAATATACATTCATCTCCCGTATTCTGCGGGCAATCAACTGGGTGTATTGTGAACCAAAATCAAGAATAACGATTATTTCATTGTGTTTCAAAACAGGATACCTCCACTACTTCCCATGACATTTCTTATACTTCTGTCCACTTCCGCATGGACATGGGTCATTTCGACCAATCTTATGCTTTTCATCCTCATTTGCTGCCTTTTTTTCACCTTTAGCTGAATGTGAGGCTGGATGTGATTGTGAATGAACCCCTTTAGGCTGCTGATGGGTAGAAACCGTTTCATGCTGCACAGGTGCAGCAGCTTCCACTAATTGTACCTTAAAGAGGTATTCCATGATCTCTGACTTCATCCTGTGTACAAGGTTTTCAAACATTCCAAAGCTCTCATGCTTATATTCTATTAATGGATCCTTTTGCCCGTATGCCCTTAGATGGATACCTTCCTTCAGATAGTCCATATTATGCAAATGTTCCTTCCACATGGTGTCAAGTACATGCAGCATAATCCCACGGCAGAGTTGATTTGTATTGTCATTGCCGATCATATCTGTCCTCTTTTGAAAGACCTCTTTTGCCTCTATCAATAATTCCTCAAACAGATCTGTTACATTCCTGCATCCATCCAATGATTTGGGAATAATATTAAATATCTGCAAGAGCTGATTCTTTAATCCATCAATATCCCATTCGTCCGGATAGCTTTTGGGTGGAGCATTCGTATCTACGATTGATTGGACAACCTCTTCTATCATTTCCTGAGCATGAGCTGCCAGATTCTCATCCTCAAGTATTCTATCCCGTTCAGCATAGATAATGGTTCTCTGTTGATTCATGATATCATCGTATTCAAGCAATCTTTTCCTGACATCAAAGTTATGTGCCTCAACCTGTTTTTGTGCCCGCTCAATTGCCTTTGTAATCCACGGATGCTCTATAACCTGATCATCCTCCAATCCGAGCCTCTCCATGAGTCCTGCTATTCTATCTGAACCAAAGATACGCATCAGGTCATCCTCCAGCGAAAGGAAAAACCTTGACGAACCCTTATCCCCCTGTCTTCCGGCTCTACCACGCAGCTGATTATCAATGCGTCTGGACTCATGCCGTTCGGTCCCAAGGATGTGCAGCCCACCTGCCTCAGCAACACCCTCGCCCAGAACAATATCCGTTCCCCTGCCGGCCATATTGGTTGCCACGGTTACTGCCTTGCGCCCACCTGCCTTAGCAATTATTTGTGCCTCCATCTCATGATACTTAGCATTCAGTACCTGATGAGGGATACCCTTTTCCTTGAGCAAGCTTGAAATTGTCTCTGATTTTGCTACTGATATGGTTCCAACCAGACATGGTCTGCCACTTTCATACATATCACAGATTTCCTGAATAATTGCCTTATATTTTTCTTTTTGGGTTTTGTAGATAACATCTGGGTTATCCGTTCGAATCATAACCCTGTTTGGCGGGATAGTAACAACCTCTAACTTATAAATCTTATCAAACTCCTCTGCCTCAGTATCAGCAGTACCGGTCATACCACCCAATTTTTCATACATCCTGAAGTAATTCTGAAAGGTAATGCTTGCCAGGGTTTGATTTTCTTGACGGATCCTTACCCCTTCCTTTGCCTCTAATGCCTGATGCAATCCATCTGAAAACCGCCTACTACCTGACCATCCTTTATCATATAATCTACATCCCGATGAAACAAGAAATGCGATCTCAAGGCTTGATTTATATGATGTACCAGATCCATGTTTTGTGGAGCATAAAGATTGGGTATCTTGAGTAGCTTTTCAGCATGCTTTACCCCATCTTCAGTCAAGGCAATATTGCGTAATTTTTCCTCTATCTGATAATCCTTTTCCTTTTGCAAGTAGGGAATAATCTTATCTACCCGATAGTACTTATCTGTGGATTCCTCAGCCGGTCCGGAGATAATAAGCGGTGTTCTTGCCTCATCAATAAGGATAGAATCTACCTCATCAACAATAGCAAAATAATGCCCCCTCTGTACCTTCATCATCTTATGTGGTGACATATTATCTCTCAGATAATCAAAACCAAACTCATTATTTGTCCCATAGGTTATGTCGCAGGCATATGCCTGCTGGCGCCCGGGCGGGGTCATATCGTGCTGAATGGCACCAACCGTAAGCCCGAGAAATTCATAGATAGGACACATCCAATTTTTATCCCTTTTTGCCAGATAATCGTTTATGGTAACCACATGAACCCCTTTACCTGTAAGGGCATTAAGGTAAATGGCTAGGGTAGCTACTAATGTTTTTCCCTCACCGGTCTTCATCTCAGCGATATTGCCCTCATGCAGGGCTATCCCACCCATGATCTGAACATCAAAGTGTCGCATATTAACAGCCCGCTTCCCTGCCTCCCGAACCACAGCAAAAGCCTCGGTCAGAATATCCTCAAGGGTTTGTCCGTCAGCAAGCCGCTTCTTGAACTCATCGGTCTTTTGCTTGAGCTCTTCATCGCTCAATACGCTTATCTGCGGCTCAAAGCCGTTTACCTCTTCTACGATAGGGAGTAATCGCTTTACATCCCTCTCATGCTTTGTTCCAAATAGCTTTTTTAATAGTGAATCTAACATTTGTTGCTCCTTAATAATTTAAGATAACGGAATAGTTCATATCATCGCTTTCTCTATAATTTTTTGGAAAGATAGAAGTAACTATTCATGTAGACAGACTGTAGACTTTTAGACTGTGAAAAAAGAAATTAAGGAAGATAAATAGGTTGTAAGACAGCTATTCCTATACATTTTGAACTGTTTGAAACTAATATCACTTCATATCCTTTTCCTCATTTGCTAAATTATAGCATATTGACAAATAAAATGCAATTATTTTTTTGAATAGACCCAGGGCAAACGCACCCTGAATTTATTCATACAGGTACAGATAATAGTCTGCCTGAACATATTCCAGCAGTGTAGAATAAATATAGGTAGGGACAGAGCCTTGCCCTGTCCCTACAAATCCATGTTCCTCGCCAACGAGGGATATAAGGTAGCACAGACATTCCTGTCTGTGATTCAAAACCATCGCCCCCTTTTGCCTGAGCAGTGAAGCACAGACAAGAATGTCTGTGTTACATTCCATGTCCCATGCTGGCGGGAGATATAAGACTGCGTTTGGAGAGCGTTGCAAGCCAGCCCCAGTAACAACAAGGATTATTCCATTATCAGCAAGAAAATTCTTGCAAAAGCACCAAAAATGTTATAAACTCCCTCTTGACATTCTAATAGTCAAACGGGAGGGGATTATGGATGTAAAG
>JACQYP010000025.1 GCA_016208205.1 Candidatus Desantisiibacteriota bacterium
GCTGAGGAGCAACCTGCCGAGGGATAATCAGATAAGATGTCGACGGATTATCGTCATAAACGGTGGTGGATTAGTATATCCACCACCAGCTGAACAAGGGTGCTTAATATGAGAATCTTGAGCTTTCTTTTATGCCTAAAAAACCTTCTGTATCTGGAGTCGGAAATACAGAAAAAGTAGCTTATTTTTTGAATGAAAAATTATGTTTCACGGTGAACCAGCACACTATGAGTAACTGTTCACAGTGGACAGTTATCGGTTCACGGTTAAAAAAACTGTAAACTAACAACTCTGAACGGGTATGGAGACAAGAAAAATGTTTGAATTGGATAAAACATGGCCTGATATTTTGGTAATTATTGGCATACTCCTTGCCATTAGAATTAGTATTATTTTCCGCGATAAGCTGCAGCCATACAATAAAAAAACAAAGGAAATAGAGGAACAGCTTGAAAAGGCAAGGGAAACCCTGGATGAAATTTGGCCGGATAGACCCGGAATGCGAAGAAAAAAACTGAGTGAAAGAAAAGAGAGAATTCAGCAGACATAACTACAAAATCAAATGAAATGAAGCAGTAGTATGAATTTGACTTTTGCTTATATCGAACACTGAAATCCGCGAATCTTTCCCTTGACAAATAAATTTTTATATGATATAGTATCTTTACACAAGTTAAGGATTATCAGAGGGAAGGAAGCGAAATGAAACCGATTAAGGTTGGGGTTGTTGGGATTGGGCATATGGGTAAATACCATGTAAAATGCTACCATAATATTCCTGAGGCAAGATTAACTGCAATTGCAGATGTTAACATAAACGCCCTTCCTGATGTGGCAAAAGAATATGGTGCTGCTTCATATTCTGATTACTGGCAACTTTATGATAAGGTTGAGGCTGTAAGTATTGCTGTTCCTACCAGATTTCATTATTCAGTAGCCAGAGATTTTTTGAATGCAGGGATTCATGTTCTTCTTGAAAAGCCGATAACGCAGGATATAAAAGAGGCTGAGGAGTTGATGTCCATAGCCCAAAAAAATAACCTTGTCTTACAAGTAGGACATGTGGAACGCTTTAATGCGGCTATCTGGGAATTAAAAAAGGTGCTGAATAACCCTTTGTTTGTTGAATGCAGACGACTGGGACCGGTTAATTCCAGAATAGACGACGCTGGGGTTGTCCTTGACCTGCTTATTCATGACATTGATATTGTTCTTAATCTTATTGATTCTCCTGTTGTTGAGCTTCATGCTGTTGGAACACGGGTTTATTCATCGTATGAGGATATTGCCAATGTTCAGATTATTTTTGCCAATGGATGCATAGCCAATCTCACAGCATCAAGGGCAACAGAAAATAAGATACGAACATTAGCCATTACCCAGCCAGATGCCTATATTTTTCTTGATTATGCGGAGCAGGATATTCATATTCACCGTCAAACAACCGGTAATTATATCCTGACCCATGATACTGCCCTGTATCAGCAAAGGTCAGTTATTGAAAGGGTATTTGTCCATAAAGACAACCCGTTAAAATTAGAGTTATTACATTTCTTAAGCTGTATTGCGGGTGGAACCAAACCCTTAACTACACCAGAGGATGATTTGACTGCATTAAGGATAACCATGGATGTTTTAGGGCAGATAAAGGCAAGGATTTGAGGAAGAATACAGAAGTCAGGAGTTAAAACATTCAGAATACCGAATTCTGTATTCTGAATTCTGTATTCTGATTCCTGACTCCTGACTCCTGACTCCTGACTCCTGACTCCTGTATTCTGTATTCTGAGGAAGTAGGTTCTTCATGATTGCGATATCTCGATTACTAAAATATGTTTTTGGATATAAGCTGCGTTTATTTGCAGCCCTTTGCTGTATCTTGATTGTTTCCGGGTGTGCCCTGACATTTCCATGGCTGATCAAGGGATTAATAGAGGATGCCTTAAATAAAAAAGATCTTTTTCAATTAAATATTATCTTAGCAGTAGCCCTTGTAATCGCTGTTATTCAGGCTGTGTCTCAATATGTCCACAGCTTTATTATGAATTATATCGGACAACGAGTACTTTTTGTTATTCGAAATCAGATATTTGAACACCTTGTCCATCTTTCCATGAAATTTCACAAGGATAGCAGGTGTGGTGAACTGATCTCAAGAACAATAAATGATGTTAATATCTTGCAAAACCTTATTATCTCCGGGGCAGTGGTTTTGATTAAGTCCCCATTTATCTTGATAGGCGGGGTATGTATTATTTTTTATATCCACTGGAAGCTTGCCCTGTTAACCACGGTTGTTGCTCCGCTTATTGCTGTGGCTATTGTTCAAATAGGAAAAAAGATGCGGCAGATAACCCATCAGATTCAGGAAAAGATGGCAGATGTTACTAATATTTTGCAGGAAACCATCTCCGGCGTATCCATAGTTAAACTATTTTGTGCTGAAGAGATAGAGTCAAAACGGTTTTTCAGAGAAAATGAAAAATATTTTTATCTGTATCTTAAGGGAATAAAATTGATGTCGCTGTCCGGACCACTTGTTTGGCTTATTGGGATAGCAGGCATGCTCTTGGTTGTCTGGTATGGTGGGTATGAGGTTGCTCATGAACGATTAACCCCCGGGGCATTGATGTCTTTTGTGGCGTATTTACTGACCATATCCAGACCAATCCAGGATTTTTCTCAGGCAAATATTCTTGTTCAGCAAGCAGCAGCAGCAAGCCAGCGAATATTTGAGCTTCTTGATACTAAGCTTACGGTGAAAGAGTCGCCTGGTGCCATTGAGATGCCGGATATTGCAGGAGGCACAGAGGCACAGTTGAACCCTCTCCCCATCCCTCTCCCATCAGGAGAGGGAGAGAGGCACAAAGGCACAAAGGGGGAAGAAGGCAGGAGGCAGGAGGCGGAAACTCAAGGCATTAGAGGGAAGATAGAGTTTGTGGATGTATCGTTTATATATGATGATAAGCCTGTGCTTTCCGGGATAAACCTGACGATTACCCCGGGTGAGGTTTTGGCTCTTGTTGGTCCGTCTGGTGGTGGAAAAACCACCCTGGTTAATCTTATCCCACGGCTGTATGACCCTGCGTCAGGGATAATCAGGATAGATGGGATAGATATTCGGGATGTAACCTTAAAAAGTTTGCGAAGACAAATAGGCATAGTTCCTCAGCATACATTCCTCTTCTCCGGCAGTATTGTTTCCAATATTGCCTATGGCATGCCGGATGCAACAATGGAAGAGATAATTGAATCAGCTTCTGGTGCCAATGCCCATGATTTTATTACTCGTCTTTCCTTAAGCTATAACACCCATATCGGAGAGCATGGGGTCAGGCTTTCAGGTGGGGAGCGGCAAAGGATAGCCATTGCCAGGGCATTACTCAAAAAACCCGGGATATTAATATTGGATGAGGCAACAGCATCCCTTGATACAGAGTCGGAAAACCTTATCCAGGCTGCTCTTCTCAGGATTATGCGTCAGCAAACAACTATTATTATTGCTCACAGGCTTTCAACTATTATTCATGCAGACAGGATTATTACTATCAGTCAAGGTGGTATTGCAGAAATAGGGACACACGATGAGCTTCTGTCCTCTGGTGGATTGTATAAGAGGCTTTATGAGATACAGTTTGAGGCATGTTGCACACCGACATAATTGATTGGTTTCACCCATCCTACGAATCGTGAACGGTTATGATGCAATAGGTTGAGATAATGCTTGAGCAGATTAAAGAAAAAATATTGTATATAATTTTGCCTCTGATAGCTAAAATCCTTATCCGTCTCTTATTTTGTACTATCAGGCTAAGGGTTGTTGGAGAGGAAAATGCGGAAGGTCAAACTCAGGACTCGAAGATTCAGGTTATTTACGCCTTCTGGCATGGACAGCAATTCCTGCTTGTACCATACATGAGTCATAGAGATATTATATTAATGAGCAGCCTGAGCAGGGATGGGGAGTATCAGGCAAGGATATTACAGAGGTTTGGATACAAGATTGTAAGAGGCTCTTCGGCTAAGGGCGGTATGCGTGGCTTGATAGGGCTGATCAAGGGGATGAGGGATGGACATGATTGCGGACTGGCTGTTGATGGTCCAACAGGTCCAATCTATGAACCAAAGGAAGGGATAATAGCCTTAGCAAGAAAAACAGGGGCATACATCGTTCCATTGGTTTCAGCAACCAGACATAAATGGACATTTGAGGCAGCATGGGATAAATATGTATTACCAAAACCATTCAGCCATGGATTGATTGCTTTTGGTCAGCCATATAAAGTAGGGATTGATACATCCATGCAGCAAGAGTGTGATATATTGAAACAGCGGCTGAATGCCTTGAGTGATAAGGCAGAGCACAGAATACAGGAGTTAGAAGTCAGGAGTCAGAATGAAAAACCCGCATCTATTTTGTAATCTGTAATCTGTGCTCTGTATTAGAATGTAGGAGGTGGTATCTGTGGAAGCGATTCGAGTTCAACAGAATTATTGCAAAAGATGGTGAAGTATTAGTCAAGGGAATACCTTTCGAAAGGGGACAAGTCGTTGAAGTTATTGTGTTATCTCAATCTTTGAAAACCACATCACATCCGCATTTAACTGTCCGTCAATTGCGACAATCAGGGCTAATTGGCTTATGGAAAGATCGTGACGACATTCGAGACAGTGCAACCTATGCTCGTTGCTTGAGAGAACGAGCTCAAAAGCGAGGAGACATTGACTATGATTTTGTTAGATAGTGATGTGATGATTGATCCACTGCGTCAATATCCACCAGCAGTGCAATGGCTTGATGCTTTAGACGAAGAAGAGCTACTCTTGCCTGGATATGTCGTAATGGAACTGATTCAAGGTTGCAGGAACAAAGTGGAGCAAGAAAGACTGCAACGCGAGTTGGCGATTTATGGAGTAGCGTGGCTCGTGCCAACGGATTGAGATAAGGCACTCAATATTTTCACTGAATATCGTCTCAGTCACAACGCTGGACTACTCGATGTGCTCATCGGTCAAACAGCAGTATCGGTAAGAACACCATTATACACATTCAACCAAAAACATTATTGCTTTATTCCATGATTACAGACTATTCAGCCTTACGAAAAGGCAACTTAGCGTGAGATGATGGCTCGTTGCACAGAGCACAGAATACAGATTCTGTATTCTGTATTAAAGGAGGATAAATTGGATTTCAAGTCATATTTGAATAATCTATTATCTGATAGCGAAATAGGCAAATGGAGTGCCCTTTATGTGCCTCTTCATATTACAGAAAGTGCTGAGGATTTGCCTGTTATCCCCTGTCTTCGTCATATAATCTTAGAAGAAACAGAGGGGATGATTAAAGAGGGTGTTTCTTTGCCGGAAGGGCTTGCCTGGACAAAGAAGAGGCAGACTATACAGGAATTGATAGAAGGATTGCAAACAGAACAGGATCTATCCTCACCCTCGTCAGGGATGAAAAATGGGACAAGGCTTCCACTTATTTTAATAGGTGAATCCGGCTCAGGTAAAACCACATCCTTAAGATACTTAACAGGTTTGTATGCCACAAAATGTCTCAAGGAGATTGAAAAAAGCGGACAAGATAACTCCTCTACATCAGGGCAGGCACGGGGGCCTGCCCCTACGGCATTAATCCCTATTTTTTTGGATATGGGCGGCTTTCGTTCCGGAAATTTTACAGACTATCTCCTTGATGAATTAAATAATAGAAAACTTTCCCTGACCCCTGATCAATTAAGGGCATTATTTGAACAAAATTTGTTTTTAGTTCTCATTGATGGGCTTGATCTCCTTTGCCCTTATGAAGGGTTTAATCCTGTAGAATCTATTCAGAGATTTATCAGTCAATTCCCCAAAAATAATTACATCTTAAGCTGCCGTAAAGGGGTTTGCTATACCAGCTTTCCGGCAAATTACAAGGTTATAGAATTATTAGAATTAACAGAGGATGATGTAAGAGAATATCTTGGTCATTATATCAAGGATACAGAAAAAAGGGATGTAGTTTTCAACGCTATTATAGAAGATCCAAGCCTGAAAGATATTGCTGAAAGCCCACTCCTTCTCCTGCTGATGATGGCAACCTTTATCCGTTATAAAAAAATACCCAGAAACAAGACAGATGTTTATTCTGCATACATAAACTGCCTTTATGACCTTTTTGAAAAAATGGGAAAACTCGTTGAAACAGATAAGAAGATAATTGCACAAGGTCTGGCTATGATGGGGTTTACACTTCAGATGCATAATGCTACTGTTTTAGATAAGCAAGAGGTTGTTACCCTATTTAAGAATATTGCTAATCAAAGTGGATATAACGACAATCCGCCGGAAAAGCTGCTTCATCTCTGTACCCAGCTTGGTATTGTCAGGATTCAAAAGAATGAGGTAAAATTTTTCTACCAGTCATTCAGGGAGTATTTTGCCGCAGAGCACTTAAAACGACTATTTTTGCAGAATATCGATTTGTCTACTATTTACAACCATCCCCGATGGGAGGATGTGCTTGTTTATCTGTCAGGGTTAATGGATATTGCCAATACCTCGGGTTTAGTCAAGACAATACTGAATATGCCGTATAAGTATCGTAATCCGCTATTCTTAGCCGCTGAATGCGTGGCAAGCGGTGATGTAGAGGAAGCAATTGAAAATAAGGTGGTAGGATTATTAAGGGAGAGATTAAACGATCGATATTGGTATAATCAAAGAGAGGCACTTTATGGGCTTGCCCGAATAGCCGGCCGTGCGGTTCGCAAACAGGCATCACTGTCAGATAAAATGGCAAAGGATTATTTAGACGGAACAGGCAAGGATAAGGCAATTGATATCTTCATCCAGAGGATTAGTGACGAGGACTGGATACGGCAGGAAAAATCTGCCCGAGCATTGGGTAAGGTATGCGATAGAGAGGTTATTCCATATCTTGAGAGATTGCTTGCAGACGAGTCTCCATCTGTATACAATGCTGCCTTTGAAGCTATTATTGAAATAGAGAGAAGGGAAAGAGAAAATGTCAAGATTTCCTTTCCTCAAATGCAAGAAGATATTCTTCCAAAGGTTGTGCCGATAAAAGGGGAGAAAAAGAAAGAGATTGAAATTATCCCTCCATCAGTCGCACCTCACCCTAAGATTATGCCTGAACCTTTGCCTGCAGGCAAGATAACAATAGCCTTTATGAGCATAAAAAGATCCCTGGAATTAATCAGACAGATTGGTGAAACAAGGGGATTAACCGGGTTACAGGTTTATAATAATATTATCAAGCACACGGTAACTGATTGTCAGGGAAAGATACTTAAGTTTACCGGCGGAACATTCGTTGCCCTGTTTGAAGAGCCTGATCATGCGATTGATGCAGCAGTCAAGGTGCAGAAGGCAATAGATGAGTATAATCTCAGACAGCCAAGTCGAAAGCTTTATATGCGGATTGGAATGGTTTCAGGTAATCCTCAACCTCAAACATCGCTTACAAGTATTGAGGTAAATCTGGCTGTCTAATGCAGGACAAATCCTTGCCGGAGAAAATACCTATAAGATAATAAAAGGCAAGGAGACACCTTTTAAGTTTCGTTACTTTGGTTCAAAAAGATTGCTGACGGATGGAACAAAGGTTGGGATTTATGAGCTTTTGTGGCGTGGTGAGAGCTATGCCTCAATGATCAAGGACTCGGTAATGGCTGTAGAATATCTGGATATAGTTACAGGACATAATATGACTAAGAATGTCCAGATATCTGCCAGAATAGGGATTGCCCGCAGCTTCTTAAAGAGGGCAAAAGGACTGATGTTTACAAAATCACCCGATCCTCTTCTGATGGAATATCCACATCCAACAGGGACAAGGGTGTCGGTTCACATGCTTTTTGTCCCAATATCACTTGATATAATCTGGCTTGATTCAAGCTTTAAGGTTGTAGATATTGCAGAGGATGTTGCCCCTTTCAGCCCTGTCAAACCAGGGACATGGAAGGCATACACCTCTCAACGATTAGCCAAATATGTGCTTGAACTACCTGCAGGCAGGGCACATACAGGCAAGGTAGAGGTAGGAGATTTGATATTGTTTAAGGAACAGAGGGGGATGTAATGCTTGATGGGGAAAGGGTTATCGGTTATCAGGTAAACAGTTACCGATAACCGATTACTGATTACCGATTACTAATTTTAAGAAGGAGCTACCATGATCACTACGATACTTGAATTCTTAGCTGTTATTGTAAAGAATATTATTGATGCAACAGGTTATTTTGGGGTAGGGATAGCCATGACAATAGAAAGTGCTTGCATTCCTTTACCCTCTGAGATAATAATGCCATTTGCAGGCTGCCTGATTGCTGAGGGAAAATTCTCAATGTTCTGGGTAGTATTTGCCGGGACAATGGGTAATCTGGTTGGGTCAATAATTGCTTACCAAGTTGGTGCGGTTGGCGGCAGGCCGTTTATTGAGAAATATGGCAGGTATATCTTAATGACCCATCATGATATAGAGGTAGCAGAAAGATGGTTTGGTAAATATGGGGAATGGGCAATATTTATTACCAGAAATATGCCGGTTATCAGAACATTTATCTCTCTGCCGGCAGGCATAGCCAGGATGAACTTCTTTAAGTTTTGTCTTTACACAGCTATTGGCTCTATTCCCTGGAATTTTGGTCTTACATATCTGGGGATGAAATTTGGTGAAAAATATCATTCCATTGTTTCACCAATATTCCATAAGTTTGATCTGGCAATAGGCATTCTTCTTGTTGTCGGGCTGTATATCTTTATCAGGAGGCATCTTAAGTTAATTAAGTGAATGTAATTAAGAGAAGAATAGAACGCAGATAACACGGATGGAACGGATTAACACAGATTTATAACTGTTTACGGTTCATGGTTACCTTTTATTTAAAAATTTATCCGTGAAAATCCGTCTCATCCGCGTTATCTGCGTTCTATCCTCTTTATCAAGGAGGCAATGATGAATAAAACAGCATTAATTACAGGTATTCGTGGACAGGATGGGGCATATCTTGGAAAGCTTTTGTTGGAAAAGGGGTATACGGTTTTTGGGGCTGACAGAAGAAGCGGTGATTCAAGCAATTGGAGGCTAAAGGAGATAGGGATAGAAGGCAATCTTAAGATTGTTTATATGGATCTACTGGAATTTGAAAATGTCTATAGAATAATAGAAAAAATCCAGCCGAATGAGATCTATAACTTAGCTGCTCAAAGCTTTGTTCATACATCTTTTGAACAGCCAATCCTGACCTCAGAGGTGAATGCCATTGGTGTCTTGCGATTGTTAGAGATAATCAGGACACTGAAACCAGATGCAAGATTCTATCAGGCTTCCACAAGTGAGATGTTTGGTGAGGTTTGCGAGATTCCTCAAACAGAAAAAACACCATTTTATCCGAGAAGCCCTTATGGGGTTTCAAAGTTATTTGCTCATTGGGCTACAGTAAATTACAGGGAATCCTATGGTATGTTTGCCTGTTCAGGGATATTGTTCAACCATGAGTCTCCTCTGCGAGGATTAGAATTTATCACCAGAAAAATAACCTATGGTATTGCAAAGATAATATGTGGGTTGCAGGAAAAGATTGTAGTGGGCAACTTAGATGCCAAAAGGGATTGGGGGTATGCTAAGGAGTATGTAGAAGGGATGTGGCTTATGCTTCAGCAAGAGGAGGCAGATGATTACATCTTAGCTACTGGAGAGACTCATACGGTAAGGGAATTCATAGAATATGCCTTTGATTGTGCAGGGTTTAAGATAGAGTGGGAAGGGCAAGGCGTCTACACAAAAGGGATTGACAAAAAAACAGGTAAGATATTGATAGAGGTATCACCAGAATTTTATCGGCCTGCTGAAGTAAAGTTATTACTGGGTAATCCATCCAAGGCTAAAGAAAAACTCCTCTGGCAGCCAAAGACAAAGTTTGAAGAGCTGGCAAGGATGATGATCGAGTCGGATATTAAAAGGGTAAGGGAGGAACACAGATGAAAGGGATTATTCTTGCCGGAGGAAGCGGGTCAAGGCTCTATCCTGTAACCATTAGTATTTGCAAACAGCTTTTGCCTATTTATAATAAGCCCATGATCTACTATCCACTTTCGATACTCATGCTTGCCGGCATAAAAGATATTCTGATAATCTCAACCCCTCAGGATTTGCCAAGGTTTAAGGAGATATTCGGTAACGGCAGTCATCTGGGGTTAAATCTTAAGTTTAAGGAACAGCCTTCCCCAAATGGACTGGCAGAGGCATTTATCCTTGGTGAGGAATTTATCGGGGATGATGATGTCTGCCTTATCCTAGGGGATAATATCTTTTATGGTCATGGATTAATCGAGCTGCTGAAAAAGGCAGTTATGGATGTAGCCAATCAAAGGGGGGCAACAGTATTTGGCTACTATGTGACAGATCCAGAGCGATATGGGGTGGTTGAATTTGATAAGGGTGGAAGGGTTTTGTCTATTGAGGAAAAACCTTTGACACCTAAATCCAACTATGCTGTTACCGGGTTATATTTTTATGACAGGCATGTTGTTGAAATTGCTAAGGATATTAAGCCTTCGTGGCGGGGAGAGCTTGAGATAACAGATGTAAACAAGAGATATTTAGATAATAATAACCTCCGTGTTGAGCTTATGGGAAGGGGATATGCCTGGCTTGATACAGGAACACATGAAAGTCTTTTTGATGCCGCAGGATTTGTCGAGGCTATCGAAAGAAGGCAGGGGCTAAAGATAGCCTGTATAGAAGAGATAGCCTATCTACTTGGATATATCGATAAGGATCAAGTGTTAAGGCTTGCAGAACCTTTGCGTAAGAATGAGTATGGACAATATCTGCTGGGGTTGATTAAGGATACCTATTAGCAACTGTTCACGGTTTACTGAAAAACTGTGAACCGACAACCGTGAACAGTTACAATATATTAATTGGGGGGGAATATGCCATTTGATTTCAAACAACTATCCATACCTAAGCTCATCCTTATCGAGCCAGGAGTGCTTGTAGACGAAAGAGGTTCTTTTATGGAAACCTATAAGTACTCTGATTTTGTTAAAATGGGGATAAGGGAAAAATTTGTTCAGGATAATCATTCAATGTCTATAAAGTCTGTGTTAAGGGGTCTTCATTATCAGGAAAATCCTAAGGCACAGGGTAAATTGGTTCGTTGCTTAAAGGGAAGGATATTTGATGTGGCTGTTGATATAAGAAAAGGATCACACAGCTATGCACAATGGGTTGGCGTTGAGCTGTCTGAAGAAAATTACCACATACTTTACATTCCAGCTGGTTTTGCACATGGATTTCTCGTTTTGAGTGAGATGGCTGAGGTTGTTTACAAGTGTACAGAGGAGTATTCCTCTGAGCATGACCGTGGGATCATCTGGAATGACCCTGAGATTAATATCAATTGGCCAATTAAAGATCCGATTATTTCTGAAAAAGATAAAAACCTTCCGAGGTTGCAAGCAGCAATTCACCACAAAGACACGGAGAAATAATTCCAAAAGGTAAGAATTACTAAGCAAGCATCAGCTATTAATCATCTCATTTCGTTCATTTACAAATATAACCTTTGGCATGAATCCTCTTGCCTCTTTGTCTTCTAACATGGCATAGGAGATGATGATAACTATATCGCCGGGCATACCCCATCTTGCTGCTGCACCATTCAGACAAATACACCCTGAATTTCTAATTCCTGCCAGCACATATGTTTCCACCCTTGATCCGTTATTCACATTGACTATCTGTACCCGTTCCCCGGGCAGGATATCGGCTGCCTCCATTAATGCCTCATCAATGGTAATGCTTCCTGTGTAATGAAGGTTTGCCTCAGTAATAGCTACCCGATGGATCTTTGACTTGCACATGATACGAAACATTATTTATTTTCCTCCTCAGCAACATATACCCGCAAAATACGGGGATTAATTCCGCATAGTATCTCATAACTGATTGTGCCACAAATATCAGCCAATTCATCCACTGACAGTGATACTTCCTCTGTCATGGAAGCTCCTGCGATTAATTGTTTACCAAACAAAACAACCTCATCACCTATTTTGACATCAGGGATGTGTGAGACATCTATCATGCAAAAATTCATGGTTATTCGGCCAATAATTGGTGCCCGTTTTCCTTGAATCAAAACCTCAGCCTTGTTTGATAATGCTCTTGAGTAGCCATCTGCATAACCAACCGGTATGGTAGCTACCTTAATCTTTTTTTTCACATATGTTCTGCCATATGAAATGCCGCCATAAACAGGAAGAAACCCCTGCACAGGTAAATCCTTTGGCATCTCCTTCAAATGGATTATCCTTGTCTTAAACGACATGGCCGGTTGAAGAGAAACACTCTGTGAAACCGATTTTGATGGAAAAAGTCCATAAACGGCTATTCCGGGCCGTACCATATCTAATCTCATCTCCAGCAGGTCAATAATTGCACCTGAATTAGCGATATGGGTAATTGGTACGGAAATACCTGTTTTTTTTAGACGATTGATAACCACCGTAAACCGTCGAAATTGCTCATAAGCATATGCCTTGCAGGCAGAATCAGATGAGCCCAGATGAGAAAAAATCCCCTCTATCTCTATGCCCGGCAATGAATGAATCTTTTTTATAAGCTCAAACGCCTCAGGATATAACACGCCCAGCCTGCCCATACCGGTATCTATCTTGATATGGATCTTTACAGAAATACCCCTTTCTACTGCTTGCTCGGAAAATGCCTTTGCCTGTTCCAATGAAAAAATACTTGGCGTAATCCTATAATGAATATAGTCTTGAGTCTCATCTGGCATAGGTGGACCAAGGCTCAGGATAGGGCAATTAATCCCTGCATCCCTTAAATTCACCCCTTCAGACAGGCAGACCACCCCAAGCCTTTGCACTCCGGCATTAATAGCTGTTTTTGCTACAGCCACAGCCCCATGACCATAAGCATCTGCCTTGACAATCACCATCATCTGACAGGAATTTCCAATAATTCTCTGAATCTCTGTTATATTATGCGTAATATTATCTAAATTAACCTCAACCCATGAAGGTGGCTGCATATATAATCCTCTTGAAGCCTAACAGCATGCGTAGTTACCAATCAAGCATTTGCCTCTGAAACCCCAGCCTCACCAAAGGTTGCCATTTGTGTCAATATCTTTACCCCGGCATCAACAATACCCATGGCCAGTGCTGCTCCTGTGCCTTCCCCGAGTCTCATCTGTAGATCCAGGATAGGAAAAAGGCCCATCATCTTCAAGGCAGCCTGCTGCCCTCTTTCCACAGAGGCATGTCCGGCAATCATGTATTTGACAGCAACAGGTTTTAATAAATAAGCAATCAAGGCAGCGGCAGTAGAGATAAAGCCATCAATAACCACCGGTTTTCTGTTTGCAGCTGAGGCAAGAATCATGCCGCATAGCCCGCCTATCTCAAACCCGCCAACCTTAGACAGAACATCAATCCCATCGGCTGAAGAAGGCTGATTTATAGAGAGTGCCTTTTTGATAACAGCTACCTTTTTCAGCCAGGCAGCGTCCCCAATCCCTGTCCCCCTGCCGGTGATTTCCTCTACTGCCATACCGGTTATTGCAGCAACAATGGCTGAAGATGGGGTTGTGTTTCCAATCCCCATATCACCGCACCCGCAAATATCCAATCCATTAGCCTCAAACTCCTGCTCAAAGGCTTCTATTCCTCGCTCAATACAAAGGATTGCATCCTCTCGGCTCATAGCTGGACCATTAGATATATTTTTTGTCCCATAACCAACCTTTTTTATAACCAACCCTGGTTGCGGTTCAAGGTCAATTGCTACCCCCATATCCACTACAATCACCCTGGCACCCACATGATTTGCCAGGACATTTATCCCTGCTCCGCCGCGAATAAAGTTATACACCATCTGTGGTGTTACATCTGTAGGAAAAAGGCTTACACCCTCTTCACATACCCCATGATCACCCGCCATGGTAAAAATAACCTTTTTCCCCAAGACAGGTGTCATCGTACCGGTAATTGAGACCACCTGTTTTGCCAATTCCTCAAGCCTGCCAAGGCTTGCCTGTGGCTTGGTGAGATTATCAAGACGGCTCTGTGCTGCCTCTGCGAGAGAGAAGTCAACATCCTCTATCTGTGCCAATGTTTTTGTTAATTTTTCCATCATCTTACCTGCCTTAATCATAGTATTATAACAAATTTCCAAATATTGTCAAGGAATTTTTGACCATAGTCAGCAATCAACCTTGAATTGTGAACCTTTGAACCGTGAACCTGTTCATTTGTGTTCTTCGTGGCAAAAATCTATTCGAAATATATAAACATTATCCCTTGCATAGATAACAGGTAAGGAGTTTATAAAGGATTCAAAACGAGATCTTTGGGCTTCATTTTCCCAGTGCAGGCAATTAAATTGCTTATTCAGCCAGGCAAGACCATGTTTGTTATAGAGAATATGCGTTATTTTCCGCTCTTTAAGCCTCTGAATCAACCGGTTTATATCTTTTGATTCCCTGACTAATTTAGAGATAACCTCTGTATCAAGTTCACTTGAGGTTAAAACCTCTTTTTTACAATAATATCTCCTTGGCTCGCCGATAAATAAAATCTTATTTTCTTGCGCCAGGCTTTCATTGATGAATCTAATTGCCTGATAATAATTCTTAACAGGCATGGCTGATAATAATTTTTCTTCCCTTGTTTTATTTCCTAAGTAAAAATCTGCATGTTGTCCAATGGCTGCATAGAGTGTAAAAATATTCAGGATAAGGGCAATAAGTATTGGTAGCTCAAAGGCAAAAAAGGAATATGCTGTATGTCCACTCACCGTTTCTGTCTCTTCCCCCTGACTCCTGCCCCCTGCTCCCTTTGTGCCCTCTCTCTCAACAACATACCCCACAACCGGACACAATAATGCCACACATGGGAACAAAAATCGTATGACCATGGATGTATTTATCCAGAAGAGAAGGTAAAGAGAGCAGAAGATAAGCAGATATTTGACAGTTTTGTCAATATTTTTCATAAAAAATAAGAATGGAAGATACAGAAGAATTATTGGCCCAACAGGAATATCCCCAGTCTTCCAATCACAGGTAATAAACATGGGTAATGACAGGTATCTCCATATCCCTGAAGGCGTTGGTCCATAATGATTCATCTCCCAGGTAAATCTTTGCACATCAAATTCACCCCAATTTGCGCCCCCAAAAACACAATAAAGAAATGGGTATACCGGATTTCCTACAAAGATAAGGTTTTTAATCAGCCATGGCAGGACAGGTAATCCTGCTGCCAGAGAGAAGAGAAATAATTCCTTTAAGGGTAATCTGCGTAGAAGCGAACCTGTGTGTTTGCCCCGCCCATCACCAGGGCAGGCACAGGGGCCTGCCCCTACTATCATAATAGAGCCCAAAAGAATACCAAAACAGATTATCCCTGAGTATTTTGTTCCCATAGCCAGCCCTGCAAAGATTCCTGATAGGATCAGCCACCTGATATTCTGTATCTTAATCCAATGAATCATAGCGTAAACAGCCAGTATAACATAATAGGTCAAGGCAAGGTCATTAAAGGCAAAGGTCATGGTAAAAATAACAGAGGGCATACTGAAGAATATCAGGGCTGCGAACAACCCTCCCCTTGTACTGATCATGGTATGAATACCTTCAGCCTGAAGCGAGGACGCTTCAGCTACAACATAGTCTCTGGTCATGGCATAAATACTTAATCCAGCCAGAATGCCAAACAAGGGATGAATCAATTGGGCAACCGTATCCCCCCCTAAAATCATGGACAGGGCAAACAGCATCTCTGTATTTAATGGATAGTTTGCAAAGACAAGGTGTGGGATATGAACAATTCCGTGATTTCTGATGTAAATATCAGGAATGGCAAGGTGATAAACTAAGCTGTCAAATAATATCGGAGGGCCGCCAATGGCTAATATTATACCAAGGAAAAGGATTGCAAGGAGACATCCCGAATAGACGATGACTGATGGGGTTAATCTTGTTTCTCCTGCAGCTGTAAACAAAGAAAGCAGGAAATATTTTATCTCTTGATACGAGCAGAGGAATAAGCATAATAATAATGGATAGAAAACAAAAGGGGAAAACAGGTGTAGAAAACCCAAGCCTAATGTTGTAAGAGAGAAGAAGCCAAGCCCAAGCCCTGTTGAAAAGATAAATTCAATGAGAGGATTGTCAGGGTTTATCTTGAATAATTTCAGGAACTTACAGCCTATTCCGGCAGAGCTTAAAAGCAGGATAATGAGGAGAAAAAAAACATGGATATTAGAAATAAGAAATCCCCATGACCAAAACCTGTAAATCTCCTGCATATAAAACAAGCATTGATTTATCGGCATACGAGACATAAGGATAAATACACCAAAAAAAACAGCTGATAGCAGTAAAATAGCTGCGGCAATAATTTTGTTGTCTCGCATACCCTATTGCCCCCTGTCTTCCGCTCTTTCATGGGCAATCAGACAGCCTTCCATGCAAATGTCGCTGCAATATTTATCGCTGCACGGTTCGATATGTATATTGACATTTGCACACGGTATCTGTTCTTGAATCTTCTTAGTAATTATAGTGGTCAATTGGTGAGATGCCTCAACCGTCATATCGCTTTTCACGATCAAGTGAAATTCTACAAAACGATTCTTCCCTGCTTTTCGTGTGCGAAGTCGGTGAAAACCATGGATCTGAGAGTCATTCGTTATGATGGTGCGAATGAAATTAACCTCATCATCTGACAGACTGCTGTCTAACAGGTCATGAATCGATTGGCGTGTTAAATCATAGGCAGCCTTAATAATCAGTACAGCTACTATGATTGCAAACACCGGGTCAATCCAATGAAAATGCATGCCCTTCCAGATGGTCTCACTTAACCAGATAATTCCTAACCCGACCATTACCCCTACTGAGGTCCAGACATCCATTTGCAAATGACAAGCATCTGCCTGAATCGCCACAGACTCGGTTTTGCGACCGATATTAAAGAGCAATCTTGAGACAATAATATTTGCCACACATGAAAGCAGCATCACTGCCATACCCAGCCCCAGAAATTCTAAGGCTTGAGGCTTAATAAGTTTCTTAACAGCTTCATAGATAATCCATCCGGCAGCCATGAAAATGAGTATAGCCTCCACAAACCCGGAAATATTTTCAATCTTATCATGTCCGAACGGATGCTTTTCATCCGCAGGCTTTCCTGAATTCTTTACCGCAAAAAAAGCAATCAGACTGGCTAATAAATCGATTCCAGAATGAACAGATTCAGAAAGGATGGATATGGAACCGCTTACCCAACCAACTAATAGTTTTAATATTACCAGAATGCTGTTAGAAATTACAGACACGATAGCAACTATAATCTTTTGTTTTTGATCAGACATTGTTTTTAAGCCCTCTATTATAATAAAGGCACAAAGACACAGAGGATGAAAAGCAGAGAACAGAGAAGAGGTCAGAGGACAGAAATCTGTTTTCTGTCCTCTGTGCCTTTGTGCCTTCTGTGCCTAATCATCATACCTGAATACTTATGCTATTATACCTTATAAAAGTTACACAAGTCAAGTAAAAAGTTGCAAGGTCAGCAATTCTCATTTTGACTTTTAGATTTCACCGCAGAGACGCAGAGGACGCAGAGAAAAACACAGAGAAGCATGTTGCATAATTCTTTATAGACCAAGAACTCAGCTGTGAATCCCTTATTGGTTATCAGTAGCCTTTTTTTCTCCGCGATTTCTCTTGCGAACTCTGAGTCTCTGCGGTGAAAAATGCCTAAAATGATAGAATGAGAATTGCTGTTGGTTTCCATATATGCCTTGACAAAAGAAAAGAGGAATGATATACTATTTTTATGAAATCTACGGATTAAAAAGGAGGAAAAAATGGATGTAGTTGAAAATGTAAAAAAAGTGATTCAGGAACTTATACTTCCTGAGATTGGGACAATCAAAGAGGAATATAAGGTAATTAAATCAGTACTTGATGGGACAAATCAACGAATTGACTCTACGAATAAACGGCTTGATGACATAAACACTCATCTTGTTGATCAGAGTAGGAGGATAGATGAAACAAATAAACGGATAGACTATTTAAGGGTAGAATTAAGGGATGAACTACTTAAGACTAATGTTCGAATGGACAGACTTTATGAGGTAATTGTCCGGCGAGAGGAACATAATGTGTTAGAAATGAGGATTGTAAAAGTAGAGCAGATGATAGAAGGGATGAAGGAAGAATTGCTGAAATTAGCCGCGTAAAGTTGCAGGGACAGCTGTCAAGTTCTTGGCCATAGACAAATCCTGAATGTTCTCTGCGTTTTCTTTGCGTTCTTTGCGCCTTGAACGACTATGAAAGAGTTATGGTGTTGGACGCTGGCGTAAACTTAAAGGAACCGCTATGATTCATCTCTCGAATAACAAAATACGCCAAGCCGAAGTCCATTGGTACGAAGCACACGGTATTGGCAAAAAACGGTTAAAAATTAAACGATTTTTGAAAAAAACGGGTGCTGTCCCCGGTTTCCCCATCGCGGTAAAATCTTGCTTATGTGGTGATTTTTAGTTGCACAGGTCGAAAAAATTCATTGACACAAGAATAAATCAATGATAAAATGTAACTATTAAGGTTCACAGGGGTTAAGAGAGCAAGCCATCAACCGTGAACCGTAAACCGTGAGAGTAGTTACAAAATGAAAGTTAATCTGAAGACAAAAGATTCTATGGCTATGGGGATACTAATAATTCTAACCATTGCCTACTTCTGGAAATTTTTCTTTCTGGGCTTTGTGCCTATGGGTGGGGATATTGCTACCTACACCTATCCACCATGGTATCATCATTATCAGGCAAAGACAAAGAGCCAGAATCCGTTATTGTCTGATCCTGTTTTCCTGCACTATCCATTAAGGGAATTAGCCTGTGAAAGACTGAAACAGGGCAAGATTACGCTCTGGAACCCCTATATTTTTTGCGGCAGCCCATTATTCAGCACCAATTCGGTTTCTTTTTGCCCGCTCAACCTTTTATTTTTATTCCTTGACCCGCTCACAGCATATAGCCTGATACTCATCCTTCAAATGCTGCTTTCAGGTGTATTTATGTATATCTTTCTACGGGGATCCCTTAGCCTTGGTACATTTGGTGCTTTAATCGGCAGCATTGTCTATGAATTTTCCGGATTTTTCATTGTCTGGTTAGAAATGGGGATATTAAGTGGATTTTTATTGCCATTGATACTTTTTTTTATTGATAGGGCAATTATTAAAAGGAGCATATTTTACACCGGGTTAGCCGCGATAGTGCTGGGAATACAGCTTTTATCAGCATTTCTGCAAATAGGTTTATTTGTTTTATTGGCTGCAGCAGCCTATTGCCTGTTCAGAATATTCTCACAACGGGATATTAAGGCTATCAGGTATGCAGCCCTTATCTTTGTCTTTGGAATTGGACTTGCAGCTGTTCAGTTAATCCCTTCTTATGAATTAATAAAACACTCTCATCGTCAGCCCATAGAGAATTATCGAATGCTATCCCCATTACCATGGCAAAATTTAATCACCTTTCTAATACCTGATTATTATGGCAATCCTGTAGATTATAATTATAGGTTCATCAGAGGAAAATTTCGTGCTATCTTTGAAGAATCCGGGCTCAAATTGCCGCCACCACACCCAAGAAGGGGGATAATGGAGGATAATTATAATGAGCTTTGCGGATATATAGGTATTTTACCACTAATATTAGCATTGCTCATCTTCTTAAAAAGGGATAAGAATGCCCTGTTTTTTGCCTCTGCTGCATTGATAAGCCTCCTGCTTGCCCTGGGCAGTCCCTTATACCATCTGCTATTTGTAGGTGTTCCCGGGTGTAACAGATTGATCATCAGCAGGTTCATCTTCCTTTACACCTTTGGGGTAGCCGTAACAGCTGCTCTTGGCAGCAATATGCTCAATACTAAGGGAATTAAGCGATATTCCGGAGGTATTATCCTCTTATTTGGGCTTATAATTGCCATCAGCCTTTATCTGGGTAATAAGTATGTTTCAGCAGATTATTTCCAATTCTTAAATCCATCCCTTTTAACACCACTTTTGTTACTCCTTGCCGGCGGTATAATCCTTTTGAATATCAGCAGGATTCGTGGCTCTATCATTAAGACAGCTATCCTTATAATAATTGTATTTGACCTGTTTTCTTTTGGATTAAAATATAATCCCTTTGTTCCAAGATATGAGCTATATCCTGCTACGCCTGAGCTAAAATTCTTATCCGACAGGCTGCAAAATTGCGAAGAAAAAGGCAGGATCGCAGCCTTTGAGCACATACTTCCACCAAGCATAAATATTGCTTATGGTCTTGAGACCCCGGAAGGCTATGATGCAATGTTTCCTAAAAGATATGACGAATTCATGAACCTGGTTGACCCATATTCTTCCGGATGGGAGAATGTCAAGGAGGTGGATTATACTGCTAACCGCAAGCTATTATGCCTCCTTAATACTAAGTATATCCTTACCTCTAAAAAGATAGCTGCCCCTGATTTAAGGCTTGTATTTGATGGCGATGTAAAAATCTATGAAGACCTGAAAGCCTTACCAAGGGCATTTATTGTTCCGCAGGCAAGGGTTATAAAGGGAAAGGATGCCGTCTTTAAGGAGCTTCTATCGAATAAATTTAATCCTGAAGAATATGTGATATTAGAGGAGATGCCTGATATGACTCACGCAGAGACGCATAGACGCAGAGACGCTCAATCTATTGTGCATGGAGAAACAAGCTCATCTGCCGGGATAACAAAATACACCCCGGAGGATGTAGTTATTAAGGCTACAGTTACCCCGCAATCCGGCGGCTTTCTAATCCTGAGTGATACCTATTACCCTGGCTGGCAGGTAGTTGTAGATGGCAAAAGGGGTAATATCTTTTGTGCAGATTATACCTTAAGGGCAGTCTATCTTATGCAAGGGGAACATGTAGTGGAATTTAGATACTCACCATTTTCATTTAAGCTTGGGGGTGCTATATCTATTGGTTGCTTGATAATGCTTGCATTCATGATTGGGATAGGAGATAAGATTAGATGTAACTACTCAGGTTGTCTCTCTTCACGGTTCAAGGTTCACGGTTGATGGTTTGCTCTCTTAACCCTTGAACCGTGAACCTTTGAACCGTGAACCAGAGTAGTAAATAGTTACCCCGATTCAATCACCCTTACCTACTTCTTTCCATCTTTCTTGTCTCTTTTCTCTGCTTTTTTTTCCTTCATACTTTTTGCCGGTTTTTTCTTGACTTCCTTTTTAACATGTTGCTCCTTATTACTCATGATTTCCCCTCCTCGTAATTTAGATTAAAATACCGTATGGTATATTATACTATTTTTTTGACTTTTTTGCAATTATTTTTTACTTAAATTTTCACCACAAAGGCATGAAGAAAATACAAAGAATACGAAAAGGTATTGATGGGTTTCGGTTACCTCAACCCATCCCCTGCATTCGCAGGGACAAGCCTACATCCTGATCACCTGATAACCGATAACCATCTTTCATTTCTTTGTGTCCTTTGTGGTTAAAATCCGGGCTACTCCTGATCAAGTATTCTCTGTATGCAATCCTTAACATTTGCAGTCAGGTTACTTGAACAAACATACAGGCTGGAGCCAATCAAGAATACAGTGTCATTACCATAAAACTGCTTCAATGTCTGGATACTTTTAATGTCAATCCCTCCAGCTGGAACAGGAAAGGCAGTTTTCAGCCTTCCAATTTCCTTTTTTAGGGCATGCCCTATTTTTTGACAAATTTCTTCAGTAAATGGAAACCTTCCGCCATAGTTTGGGTAGACAATCATGTCTGCCCCAGATAGACGCATCAAGTCACCCAGAACGATCTCTGCCTGAATACCGGAAAATAATGTCCCCATCAGTGCCGGATGAGCCATTATAGGCAAACCAAGATTATCTGCCAGATACCGCATCATATCCAGCCCAACAATTAATGGTGAGACAAGAAAACCTCCAACCCCTTTTCTCTTTGCCCATTCGGCATGTTCCAACATCTTCTCATATCTATCGGTAATATTGGGAAAATAAAGTACCCTTTTGCCTGTTTTCTCCTCTACTTTGTTTATAGCAGAAATGCAGCTTCCTACCCTTTCCTTGAATGGACAAAAGCTATGGTCAACCAGACCATGATCATCCTTGATAATATCTATGCCGCCCAGAGCAAGCTTGTATGCCAACCCTGCCAGCTCCTCCGGTGTTTTACCCATAGGCTTAAGGGCTGTAGCCAATAATGGGCGATTCTCTACAGCAAGGAGTTGTCTGATACCATGGACACCAAAACCAGGACCGGAAAAATGGGATAAAAAATCATCAGAAAGCTTAATCGCAACCACCTTTATACCAGACTTAAGGGATATATTCCCATATATCACACTTAACAGCTGCGGTAACTGGTAATCAATGATTCTATCAGGATAGCTGATAATAACCTCGTAGATATTATCCTCTGATAGAGGTGCTGCCTCTATCAGGCTTATCTCCTCTACACTGCCCAGGATATTCTCCCGTATCCAGCTATCCTGAGCCAGCTGTCTTACCACCTCAACAGTCTGTTCAATACAGATATCCTCAGCTATCTCCTGTATAGTTTCACAAGATGCCTCTATTTGATAAGTAACTAAAAGACGGGGGGCAGAACCTCTATCATTGGTAATAGTCATATAATTGCTCCTAAAAAATAAGTAATTGCTCAGATATTTTGTGTCTGTCGTCTGATGTCTACGGCATTTCTTCCTCTTCCCCTACAGGTGCTTCAAGCAAATGTTTCGGCAGAAATGCCATATTGGCTACTATCGTTGGAATAATGGCACTACCTATTACTACGGCTACCAGATATGAATATTGTTCTTTTGTAATTATATTATGTGTTAAGCCGTATAGGGCTGATATTGTTCCAAAAGTAAGTCCGGTAGACATCAACAGGGTATAATACCATGTTTCTTTTTTATGATTATTTCTAAACTGTTTGATTACAGGATACAAACAAAATATTTTTGGCAAGACTTTTCCTGCAAAAAATACTAAAAATATCACTGGAGCGGAAATGACAGCAGGTATTGATACTAAGCTACCTGCTCTGAGAAAATAGAAAGGGGTTAAAAATCCGATTGTTAGAGTCCGTATCCTTTTTATGAAAAAGTTATCCTTGCTTATTGTTCCTGCAAGAACCATCCCTGTAATATAAGCAGGTAAAACTGCTTCGCTTCCAGCCCATAATGCAAGGGTTCCTAACCCAAACAGAAGAAATAATACCCATTTTGTTCTTATTGCCACAGTTCTAAATCCATAAGTACGAGTTAAAAATGAAGTAACAGATGGTATAATAAAAAAAGATAGTCCTGAAACAAGGATAAAAATAATTGTTTTATAGCTGAAAGGTGTAAATATCAGCCCAAGAACGATTACGGTTCCAAGATCGTTAATAAAGCATGAGACCAGTACCCCTTTTCCAAATTCAGTTTTATTGAAACCATATTCCATCATTACAGTATAAATGATAGCCATTGATGTGGTTGATAAAACTATCCCTGCCAATAAACCGGCTTGCAAATTCCATCCGAAAACAAATTTTGCCAGTAAGGTACAGATAATGAACGGAGCTAAAAGCCCAATAATCCCGACGATTGATGATTCTTTTATTTTGGCTTTTAATGAAACAGGGTCCAATTCAGCTCCAGCTAAGAATGTTAAAATTATTGCTCCAGTACCGGCAATAAATTTCAACCATTCAGAATCTGCTTTCAATGAATTGGGACCAAAGAAGTAATTAGCCGTGTAACCTGCAATCGCACCGATTAAAATTTCCATTAAAGCCATCGACATTTTGAAACGATTGGCTAAAATAGTGGCAAGTATTGCCAATGCAAGCCATATTGTAGCGATAAAATAAATCTCTAACATAAAGGATTACCTCTACAACCATGTTGAGTATACATTAACTATATCACAATTAAAAAGAATGTCAAGAGTTTTTCCACCTGTGCAAGCAACTTTTTTAACGCAAGAGTTCAGCAGAGATTACGCGAAGATTTATATCTCCTTTGCGTTTTCTTTGCGACCTCTGCGGTTAAAAGTCAAATTGCTGAACAAGCTAAAAAAATACTTGCAAAATGTCTTCTTTTATGCTAAAATATAATAATGTAATTGTGATTTCAAAATAAATGAGAAAATGGTTGCAAATAATCTTAATAAATTAAAATAAGGAGAATGTATCATGGCTAAGGCATGTGAATTTTGCGGGAAGGGTCCAATGACTGGTAATAATGTCAGTCATTCCAATCGGAAGACAAAGAGAAGATGGTTGCCAAATATTCAGCATATGAAATTAACGATTAATGGAACAACTAACTATAGGGATATTTGTACATCCTGTCTGCGTACTACACGAAAAGCTGTGGCAAAACCTGCTCCAGAATAAATACTTAATATGGATGAAGCGTTCATGGCTGCGAAATTTATTTCCGAGTGCGATAGCTTACTTGCTACTGTTTTAGTATAGCGTTTCAACAATATCATCTTCTGGTAGTTGCAGGCTTTAGCCTGCGTAACATATGCAACCTCATATACTACCGTGAACGGTTACGAACTCATAATGTTCTGCTTCAGACGGAAACATAATTTTCTTCAATAAAGTTAAGCTATAGTCCAGTAAAATGAAAGCAGGATTTA
This sequence comes from Candidatus Desantisiibacteriota bacterium, assembly GCA_016208205.1. The sequence goes on from JACQYP010000025.1 coordinate 24,777, forward strand.
TTTGAGGTTTTTGGAGGCATGAGAGAAAACAACGGATTATCGTTATAAGCGACATATCCACCACCAGCTAAATAAGGTGCTTAATATAATAATCTTGAGCTTTCTTTTATGCCTAAAAAACCTTCTGTATCTGTAGCGGAAATACAGAAAAAGTAGCTTATTTTTTGAATGAAAAATTATGTTTCACGGTGAACCAGCACAATAAGGCTCTCCAATGTCCATGGGAAAGAATAGCATATGCTTTGCAAAAGTCATTGCAGCCAAAAAAACTTGCTGAGAAAATTTATCATTCTCTTTATGATATTATTGCCGGCAGTAGTACTTGCTGCGGATCAACCATCAATCAGATTTAGACCATCAAGCATTAAATTCCACGAGGCAAAGCAACACCAACAGCTTCAACAAACACTTGCAATTAAGAATGTTGGCAAGGGAATAATGAATGTCCATCTGCGTTCGTCCTGTGAATGCCTCAGCATAACCCCGTCTGTAGCCACAATTACTTCCAATAATATTCAGGCAGTACTACTTAAATTTGACACCCAGGATCGTGCCGGCAAGATAGGCGAATATATATTTGTAGATTCAAACGACCCTGTTAATCCGCATGTTACCCTGGTGGTTGAGGGTATGGTAAAAGGCAGCACCTCCATATCTGATAATCACCTATCAGCACAGATATCTACCTCCGGCATAAGCAAGGGTAGTGTAAGTGTCTGTCTTGCTCTCTTTTCTACACCAAACTGCAAATACTGTCAGCAATTAAGATCAGAGATAATCCCACAGATTGGCAAGAAACATGGGGCAAACATTAAGCTTAAGATGTTTGAAATAAACAAAAGCGAAAATTACAAGAAACTGCTTTTATTAGAAAAGCAGATGGGGACTCAAGACACCAGATTACCGGTTATATTTATTGATAATCATATGCTCTATGGCAAAAAACAAATACGGTTGCATCTGGAAAATGAGATTAAACAATGTGTATCTCGCGGCGGATGCGAATTAATGCCTGATATATCAGTAGATAAACCTGTGTATATAAAAGAAAAATTTGTCTCTATCAAGCTTATTCCTATCCTTGTTGCCGGCTTAATAGATGGAATCAATCCCTGTGCCTTTGCCACTATAATATTCTTTCTGTCGTATCTTGTACTTGCCGGACGCGGCCGCAAAGAAATATTGCTGGTTGGAATATCGTTTACTACAGCAGTATTTTTAACATATCTGCTGATTGGACTTGGAATATTTCATGTCTTGAAGATAGCAAACTTCCGAATTATTCATTACTTGATTGCATCTATGACCATTATCCTTGGGATACTGTCCCTGAGAGATTACTTAAAAATCAAACAGGGCAAATTATCAGAAGATATCACTCAAGCTATTACAAAACAGATAACAGGCAGTAACACTATACCCCCTACACCACCTGCTGATGAAATTATCTGCCTTGGAGGAGTCTGTAATCTGCCAAAAACAAGGATTCATGAGAGTATTTATAAACATGGCAAGGCAGGCGGATATATCCTTTCGTCTTTTGGGTTGGGACTGACTATTTCTGCCTTAGAGTTTTCGTGTACCGGTCAGATATATGTGCCTACCCTGATGTACATGACAAAAATATCCGGGTTAAAGATGATGGCATTTGGTTATCTGATTCTGTACAATCTGGTGTTTGTTGCTCCCCTGATTATTATCTTTCTATTGAGTTATAATGGTGTAAAATCAAAAACATTCTCTGGATTTGCAGAAAAACATGCTGCGAACATAAAGCTTGCTATTTCTCTGTTTTTCTTCTGTATGGGGATATTGCTTGTGGTATGGTGAAATCGTAATTACTCAGGTTGTCTTTCTTCACGGTTGATAATTTGCTCTCTTAACCCTTAAGCCGTGAACCAGTATTGATGGGTTTACCCATCCTACTCTCTTTTGCCTCCTGTAGGATGGGTGAAACGGAGCGCAACCCATCTATACAGATGCCTCCACTATCTTTCTCCCCTGCCCTGCAGATCCGAGAACATCTTTATTCTTGCGTGCAATCATGGATTGCAGCTCTTCTCTGGCTGGCCCGAGATACTTTCTTGGGTCAAATTCTTTTGGATTTTCAGCCAGCACCTTCCGTACTACAGCCGTAACCACAAGCCGTCCATCAGAATCGATATTTATCTTACACACCGCACTCTTTGCTGCCTTGCGTAACTGATCCTCAGGGATGCCTACTGCACCCTCAAGCCTGCCGCCATATTGATTGATCATATCTACATACACCGGCAGCACAGAGCTTGCTCCATGCAAGACAATCGGAAAACCAGGCAATCTTTTCTCAATCTTATCAAGGATATCAAACCGCAATGGCGGCACCTGCTCACCTTCTTTAAGCTTAAACTTATACGCCCCATGGCTTGTACCAATCGATATGGCTAAGGAATCAACACCGGTTTTAGCTACAAATTCCTCTACCTCTTCCGGTTGGGTATAATGACTTTTTTCTGCAACAACATCATCCTCAATCCCAGCCAATACCCCAAGCTCACCCTCAACAACAACATCCCTTTCGTGAGCATATTCTACTACTCTTTTCGTAAGCTGAATGTTTTCCTCAAAGCTGAGATGTGAGCCGTCAATCATTACAGAACTGAACCCACTATCAATGCAAGACTTACATAATTCAAAGGTATCGCCGTGATCAAGATGCAGGGTAATGGGAATACTTGCCCCACTTGCCTTAACCATCTCCACTGCCCCCAGTGCCATGTACCGCAGCAAGATTGGGTCAGCATACTTGCGGGCTCCACTGGATACCTGCAATATCACCGGCGAATCACTCTCGATACAGCCGCGAACAATTGACTGAAGTTGTTCCATGTTGTTAAAATTATACGCCGGAATGGCAAACCCTTTCTCCATCGCTACCTTAAACATTATTTTAGTGGTAACCAATCCAATTTCTTTGTAACTTACACTCATATGAAATCTCCTATAATAAAATATTAAATTAGTAGAAAACAAGCATACCTGTTCTCGTTTTCCTTGTAATTCCTCTAAAAATAAGCCCATAGAGAACACAAATATCCTCTATGGAAATATCGCCTTGTGTCCCTTAATTCCTGAAGTTTCTACAGGAAAGGTTGCCCATTCCTGCATTGTCCAAACATGGTTACTAAGTCCAGCCATCATTGCTGGAGTCCGTTTATTATATGTTTCTGTTCCTACTTTTTCACGAAGTGTCCTTACCGGCCAACAAAAATTGTAACTATACATTGTAAAATAAGTTGCTGCTTCATGCATCTCCCAATCCTTTGAAAAACAATATGTTTTTCGTA
>JACQYP010000086.1 GCA_016208205.1 Candidatus Desantisiibacteriota bacterium
GTCATTAACAGCAACCACTGCATCCTTTGGTATATTTTTTTCTATCCATGCTCCCAGAGCCATTTGTTGATTATAGATGTCTTTACAATTCTTTCCATATGCCACTGAGAAGTATGCGGTATTTAATATGCCAAACAATAGGAAGAAAGAGGCTAAGGAAATAAAGGCAGGCTTTATCAGTGTGCTTCCCTGACATATTAGTTTGACAAACAATAAAAGTCCGGCAACCACAAATAATAAAAACAAGGGGTAAAAGGGGATAAGATAGCGATGCCAGTGCCATTTGACCGGAAGCGAAACGCAAAGGGAAAAAATGCCTATCATCATTAGACAAAGGGTCAATGTCCCAACCCCCAGTATTTTCTCTTTTATCTCTTTTGTTACAAGGGATAAGACGCCAAGAAGACCAAAGAAAAGAAAAAATGGGGCGAAATAAACTGCCTCTTGATCCTCATTGGCATACATGGCCGGGCTGTATTTACCGGCAAATCCTGCAAAGATGTCTTTCATTATGTAGAAATAATACTTGCCTGCTGTAGCGGCTATGTCAAATAGATTTGAATTTGGTCTGGAAAGGGGGGATTTGGCAATCATGGTGTTAAGGGTCAGACTGCCTGTAAAGGCATAATTCATAATCACAAATATCATACCAAACCCAACAGGGAGGAGAAGATAATAGTTTTTCTCCCGTCGCAGAAAAAAGATGAAGCCAAAAAGCACCCCAGAAAGGATTAATCCCTCTGGTCTGGTCAATGCCATGATACTGGCAAAGACTATGGTCCAGACATATTTTTTCTTTTCCGACTCAAGGAGAAAGGCATACAGGACAGCTAATATCATACACATAAAAAATCCTGTCTCCATCCCACAAAAAAAGCTCCAGAGGATTTGACCATTAAATAGAAAAAGTAGCCCCAGAACAAGCCCGGTTGTTTCGTCAAATAGCCTTCTGCCAATGTTGAAGATTAACAGCGAGGAAACGATTAAACATATCAATCCCAGCCCAAGTGAGTAGGCAAGGATACCTGTCTTGCCAATGCCCAATAAAAATCCTATGGCCAAAATAAATGGGTATAAAAGACTGGTTGCCCCTGTTGTCGGACTATCCCCGGTATTGTATTGAAAGGGAACGCCATGACAGATTTGTTTGGCATACTGAAAAAAGATAAAGGTATCGTCTAAGGGTGGGGCAAGATGGCCATCTGTGTAAAAAAGCATGGACATTAAAAAAATGCCGCCGAGAAGAATGGCTATTGTGCTGAATAATATTATGTATCGTATTCGCATTGTATACTTTCCCTCTTCTTATTTCGTGCCAATGAAGATAACCAGATGGACTTGTCTATTTCAACGAGCCGAGACGGCTCGTCTACCTCTGATAAAACCAATAATGTGCCGGAAGATATTCATTCTTATCCATAGTCAGGACACCTATTTTTGTCCGTTCCGTAGTTATCCATTCAGCTGGAATATCCAGAATAGCTTCTGTCCATACATTCTCAGCCCCCCTGTCTTCATTCCACATCTTTTTATATTTGTCATTAACTAATAACCGAATATTAAACTTGCCCCTGTGTCGAACAATCATCTTCATGTTTGTTGACGGCCTTGTCTTTATCACCATCTCCTCTCCACCGGTAAGAACCCTTCCACCGTCAGCAACAATCAATTCCTGATTGGAGAAAAATGGAAGTTTCAAGGCATAGGTGACTGCCCCTGGTTTGTGTTCTGTTTCCCAGAATCTATAATTATGAATCTTTTCATCTACAATATCGGCTACATCAAGGCTATCAATTAATAACCATCCATCCACCTCTTTTAAGACAGACACGCAAGAATCCCCTTTATGTAGCCACGCCTTTTCTGCCTCATAAACAACAAGGGGTGAAATCTGTTCAATGGTTACCATCTTAGAGGAATATACCCTTTTGCCAAGCAAACCAGACTGTTCAAATCCAAGCTCATTCTCTGGCAGGATAAAGAACTGAGGATAAATATCTCTTGATTCCAATGCCTCAAAAATACTCCCTTGTCCATGCCTGAAGGATGCAGCCAATTCATTGCTGCCTATTCCTGAAATATCAATAAACCTTCTCTCACCAAAGTATGCCAGAGGGCTCATCCCATTAGTAGCAATAATAGCATCCGCAGGAAATTTTTCGTTTATCATCCTTCCAAGGGTAATTTCATGATAATAGGTATTATAACAACTTTTGCCATAGATTACGCTAAAGCAAATTGTGCTGCACAAAGAGAAGAGCAAAAAGAAACAGCAGAATCCATAAAAGATCTCCTTATGCGAGGCAGCATTTCCAATAGGGGGTTTAGGGAGCAAAGAAGCAATTGCCTGAGAAAACTGGTATGTACCCAGGCTGATTAAAATTATGAAAATAGGATAATAAGGGATTACAGCTATATTCCATAAGGAATGTGTTGGATACAGAATCGAGGAAAGTAATATCCCCCCAAAAAACCAGAGAACGATTAAGAATATTCCGCCCAGATGCCTTGCAATTGCCTCTCTTGCAGCAAGGGACAATCCAACCAGCCCAAAGAAAAGAGCAAAGGGTGGGAAATAGGCAGAGACCTGTCCCTGATCAGGGTTATTAATATTAAAATATTCCCCACTAAATCCAGAGAATATGTCCTTGATAAGGAAAAAGTAATACTTGCAAACCTGTCCTATTATCTCTGGAAGGGGGGTGTTTGCCTGAAAAAGGATTGATTCTGAATGAATGGTATTTGGCAGGAGGTTACCTGTAAACAGAAAATTCATAAATAGATGTAATCCACCGATTATAGCCGGAATAATGGCTAAAACACCCCTTGAAAACTCCATTTGTTTGAAGATGATCATGTTGATGAAAAAAATTAGGGTTAGTATCCAAACCAGAACAATCCCCTCAAATCGGACAAGTGCCAAAAGAGATGCAAAAATTATCACTCCTGTGTAGCTATTAGTGCTTATTGCCTTAAGAAAATAGTATGTGGTAAGCAAGATAAGTGTTGCAAACAGAAGTGTTTCCGTACCACCAAGGTATGTCCACAGGATTGGTCCGTTTAATAGAAAGAGCAAGGCTGCGAGCATCCCTGTCTCCTTGCCTGCAATCCTTTGCCCGATCAAGAAAAGCAACCATGCTGAAAGTAAAAGAAGTACTATCCCGAGGAAAAAAGCGTAGAAAATTATTCCAGCCCCTTTTATTCCAAGTATAAAGGCAGGGACCAAAAGCAGGGGATATAATAAACCACCTGCACCAGTGCTGGAGACATCCCCTGATGCAAATCGAAAGAATTCACCTGCAACTATTTGTTTGGCATATTGAAACTGGTAAAATGCCTTTGATGCCGGTAAGGAAAGGTGTCCCTCTGTATAAAAAAGCATGGTAGATAGATACAGCAAAGCCGCCAGAATTCCTGCTCCGAGGATAACCCATGTCTCTTTATTCAGCTTTACCTTAGAGATTGCCTGCGATGATTCAATTTTTTTCTTCTTTATCTTTCCCACAAAATTCCCTCCCATTGTGTAATTTTAATGTTATTTTCTGCATCTCTGCGATGAACTGTTCTCCACCCTCCGCGTTCTCCGCGTCTCCGCGTGAGACATTCCCTTTTATTCTCTGCGTCTCTGCAGTGAATTATCCACCCTGTTTTGTCAAAAACTCCCTGGCAAGTGCCATATAACCCTCTGCCCCCTTAGAACTAATATCATAAAGAATAACAGGCTTTCCAAAGCTTGGTGCCTCTGCAAGACGAACATTATTAGGA
>JACQYP010000087.1 GCA_016208205.1 Candidatus Desantisiibacteriota bacterium
CCATCTGATTCTCCTTTTTGGCAGTAGAGACGCAAGATATTGCGTCTGTACCATGCTGTTTACCGCTCTCAATGCGGATATTCAAGATAAACTATTCTTTCCTGGCCATCCCTTTTCAATACCAATGAATCCTTTGTAACTCTTACAACCTGATAAGAGTCGATGGTATCGTTACACTTGATAAACACATTCTGTGCCTGATTTGATGCCCTTACTACAGCTATTGCCCCTTGCTCCCCATGTATTACCCCCTGAAGCGAATATGTTACCTCTGGAGGACATGACTGCTTTTCTTCTATGATTACATGTCCCTCTATCCCTGGTAAGGGAGCAACTGATGTTTGTTTCATCAGCCCAAACAACCTGCCTGAAGAGAGCATAGTATATTCTTCCTGCTTTTTGGTTGGAGCTACCAATGACCCAGATAGTTTTATCTCTGTAGTCTTTATCCCTTGCCTCTTGCTACCTGATATGTGAACAGGAGCAAGGGAAAGGATTATACAGCACAATAGCAATAAGCCAATAATAACGGCTAATATTTTGTTTGTTAATTTTGTTTTGTTTAACATAGTGGTTATCATCCTGCTTTTTTCCTCCGGGCATTTCCTAACTTTGTGCCTTTGTGCCTCTATGAACAGCAACAACCTGCATCTCAACATCAAGCAGTCCATCAGATGATACATGCACAGATAGCCCTTTTACCTGATAAAGCTTAGCACTATTTTTTAATTTATACAAAATATCTATTAATCCTTGTGAAGAGGTCTTTAACTTGAGGTTAACCCCTATTTGAACATATCTTGAATCCATCTCTTTTTCAGGCAATATCTCTATCCTGATTATTGGATTTCCTTTATCGCCAATGATTTCTTGAATATCTTCAAGCAGGCAGGTTGTGGAAACAATAGGTGTTTTAGCCTGATAGCATCTCTGCTCAAATTTAGATAATATCTCCTGAATTTGTTGCCATTGCTGGGTATAAGACCCTGCATTTTGTAGACAATCCCTGTAGCTTTCCAATTTATCAGCAGCCTGCTTAATTTCACGGTTTATCCTGACATATTGATTTATCTCATGCTTCCACAACATAAGCATAAGAAAAATTACCAGAATAAATATCCCTGATACCTTAAGTATTGTTTTGTTTTGAATAATTTTTTTCATTTTTTAACCCTTTTCTGGAGCTGATAGCTAATAGCTGACAACTTATGGGCTCGTTTGGGAAACGAGCCCTACATATAGGAACCCGAAATGTAGGGTGCGTTTCCCAAACGCACCTTTGCCTGCTACCAAATCAACGGTTATTTTCTGAAATCCATATTACTCTCCCACCAACATCTGTATCTCAAACCGTTCCATACCCATCTCTTTAGTAATGCCTCCCACAAGCTCTACTTGTTCAAAGGAGCCAGATTTTTCGATAGCTGTAAGAAGAGCAGTAACAGCTGGTGTATAGCCTGTAATCAGGCATTTCCTTCCCTGGATATTCACACCTTCTATTCGTGTTTCTGTGGAAATAATCGTAGCCAATTCGTTAAGTGCATCTAAATAGCATGGGGTATCAAGAATTGCTGATTTAAGTTTTTCCATGTTTTTTGTAAGATGCTCAATAGATGTCTTGTTATTCACGAGATGGACAACCTTTGGTTGAATCCTGTTAATCTCAAGCCTTATGAGCTGCAATGTGTTCTCCATTCTTCTGATGTTTATCAAAAATAATAGATTCATACAGAATACCATCAGAAACAGGAGAAGAATAGTAGTTTTGAGTTGCTTGTTCAATGCTCTTTTCTTTTGCAAGTCCCTTTCAGGATACAGGTTTATCCTTAATCGTGCTTTGGGAAGCTTATTTAAGGCAAGGGCAATTGGTATAGGGGATGGATGTTTAATTTGTGATGGTATTTTTATGGAATCCGGCAGAACGAATTCCTCCATTCTGACACCTGAGATAGTTTTTAGCTGCTTTGAAACATTGCCGGAAGAAATTATTTTTTTTACCAGATGATTCTCAATAACCTTGATTATTTCCTTTTCCACTTCTTGTTCATGGATGGTTTGGACAAGGCTTAAGCAACCATCTTTGACGACAAATATCTCATGACAGTTTTCTTCCCTGTAGCACAACATCCAATCCTTTTCCTGCTCCTGTGAAAGACAAAGGCTGAGTAAGGCAAGGGATGAGATAGATACAGAAATATCAATAGCACTAACCCCTTTTACCATTTCAAGATAGGATTCAACAACAGCTTTTTGAACTGCAACCAATAAAACCCTTGTTTTTTCTGCCTGTCTGAGGATACAAAAATCATAAACCACATCCTGGATAGGGTAGGGGATATGCTCCTCAACCTCGTACCCTAATGCCTTTTTCAGATCAATATCCTTTAATGAAGGCATCTCAATGATCTTCATAAACACATATCGTCTTGGGATAGAAATAATTATATCTTTGGATGAAGAAAGCTGAAGGCTCAGTGAGGAAAGGACATATTGACATGTCTCTCCAGCAGGGACAATCTCTGAAATATATGTTTTTACCACTGATGAAGACCATGCCTGTTGTAATACGGCAATCTGGATTGCTTTCTCACTTATATTTATACCTGTAATTTTCATCGGATTATATTCCCTGCCGGCTCAAGTTAGGATTTACCACTGAGCTATGTAGTTAATCTTTCTCTTCACCACTAAGGCACTAAGATACTAAGATTTTTCTCTCTTTGTGCCTTCGTGTCTTTATGGTTAGTTCTGTTTACTATTGTATCTGTTGTAACGCAGCACGAGCAGGCAGATAATTGGGATTCAGGCTTAATGCCTTTTGATAGGAATCAATAGCGTTATTTTTATCCCTCAAGTGGCTGTAGGCTATGCCCAAGTTATAATAGGCATCCGGACTGCCCGAGCTTAATTCCACAGTTTTTTGAAATGCCTTAACTGCTTCAAGCGGCTCATTAGCCTCAAGGCAGGCACTTCCGAGTGCGGCGTAGAGAAAATCCCTGTCCGGGTCAAGTTTAATTGCCCTTTGATAACCTTCAATCGCCTTAGATAAAGAGCCCTGCTTGTGAAAAACCATACCCATGCCATAGTCTGCCCTGGCATCATCAGGAGAGATGGCTTTTATTCTTTCAAACTGTTCCATTGCCTCCTTGTATTTGCCTGTATCCTTGTAAGCCAATCCTAATTGGTAATATGCAGTAATATATTCAGGGGAGACAGCCAGAGCCTTCTTAAACTCCATGATTGCCTCTGGATACATCTGATTATCCTGATAAAACTTGCCCAGATTGTTATAAGAAATACCATAATTGGATACATTTGAGACAACCCTTTCCGGCTTGTAAATATTTTTGTCAAGGATATAACGGCAAGCAAAGCTAAGGTTTGGATCAGTTGCCTTGATTTGTTCGCTGATTGGTGTATCTTTGGGAAATATTCGATGACAAATATTATCAGGCACTAAGGCATATCGTTCCTCTACCTTTGGGTCAAAGGGCAGATAACTTGTCAGATTGGGATTATTATCCACAATATTATTCAGCCTTTCATAGATATAGCCTTCAGCCTCCGGGGAAAGGCGGGTTACCTTGTTTTGTGGCGTAAAGGTAAAATTAAGACCTGGGTATCGCTCTTTTAGCTGAGAGGCATACCAATCAAGATACAGGGAATGATGGTCAATCATATAAACATCGTCCCGCATCCCTTCTACATTATACAAATACCAGAGCGGAAAGGAAAAGGTATCACCCTTGACAAACAAGCAAGCTTTATCCTGAAGCGGCATAAGAATATTGCGGGCATAGTCATAGGCATAAAAGCTCTTATGGTTATTGGCATAATAAAGATTATGGGAAAAGGCAATTATTGGCAAGAGTAAAAAGGCTAAGGGAATCATGGCAGCCTTTGGAAACCGCTTTATGATTAGTTGGCTGATAGGGACAATACTTAACCCTATCCAGATGGAAAAGATTATATATGACGGAATATAATAATCCTCAATATTGTGTATCCCATATCTGACGGAATGAGCAAAGTCTATGGCCACAATCAAACAGGTTAGTAATAGAAACCTCCAGCAATTACGAAACAGCCAGATTATTCCAATAAATCCAAAGCCTATTATGTATGGACTAAACTGCATCACAAAAAAGGAAGGGTGTTTAACAAATAATCGATTGAGGAGTTCACCAATTGAGGAAGAAAAATAATAGCCATATTCCTTAACCGTCACATGATTGATGAACCGTTCCCATGTATCCGGAGCACCCCAGTTAATTACCGGATGAGCTGATGCCCGAATAGGGAGATAAAGGTACAAAAGGAAAGGCAGTCCCAAAAATATCCCTGCCCTTAAGAGTACTTGAGGATTAAGAAAGGTTTGCTTTTTATGCCAACCAATTATCAGGATGAAACACACACCCGATGCTGCCAGAAAAATAGTCTGGAGATGGTGCGTAAAGGCAAGCCCAAGCAAGCCGAAAAACAGGTACAGATACGATTGATGGGGAATATTTTGAGCTATCCTCTCCCACCATTTAATCAGAACAAAGATAAGCAAGGCAGCAAACAAGGCATTGAGGGTATATTTCTCTGCAATAACAGCCTGCTGCCAAAAGGTAGTGGCAAATGTAAGCATACCGGCTGCTACTATTCCGGGGATACACGAAGGCACAAAGGCATGTAGTGGCGGGTTCCAAACCCGCCTCAAAGGCACAGAGGGAGAAGGAGGCAGGCTTGTATCCTTTTTTGCAGCCTGCACAGGCATATTCCAGAAGGGGAGAGAAATTTTCAGGGTTATAAAATAAACCATCATCACAGTCGCAGAGGCAGCAAGGCTGGAGAAGATATTCATCCTGAAAGCAATATTGGACAAAGGGAGAATAAGTGTAAGAAACTTGCCCATCAGGCAATAAAGTGGATAGCCCGGAGGATGGCATATCCCCAAGACATGAGCTGCAGAGACTAATTCGCCGCTATCATGAAGCTCAATGCTTGGGGTAAGTGTCCTTAAATAGACAAGGAATGCAGATAAAAAGACTAATATCCCCACTGCTCCCATCCACGGGCTGATTGGAGAGGGCACAAATTCAGGTATTTTTTTAAGGGATTTATTAACAGGTGTTGTTTTCTTTTTTGCCATTATTGGTTGTCCTGCAGCTGATACATGATAGCTGAACGCTTACTACTAACAGCCTACAGTCTATTTGCCTGAGAGCTATTCCTCATGTCCATAATTGGAATAATAAATACACGGTATCTTATGCAAACTATCTGAATCCTTGCAAGTACAATTAATTCTGATATCCCCGGAGACAGAGGAATAAATCCAGCCTCCCTCATCCGAAATCTCTGTTGTTATCCCTTTATCTACATTCTCTGTATCAACCACCGTAACATTTGCAGATCGATTATGTGTAACCTTTCTTCTAAGACTTGCCATAGGTATCTGTTGTATATAACGGGGAACAAATTCCGGTATGGTTTCACCGCCCCGTATCCTGCGAACATTATCTAATGATACAGGAAATAGTCCTTTTGTATCACCATAATAAATGGCAATTGCTGCACGCAAAGAGCATAGATTTGCCTTAGCCACCATTTCTCTTGCCTTATCGATTAATTCAACGAATCTGACAATACAAATAGCAGATAATAAACCAATAATTGCACATACAATAATTAATTCAATGAGTGTAAAACCATTTTGTTTTTTCATATTATTCTTGTTCTCATTGTCCAGAGACAAGGGTTGCAATCATAAAGATTGGCAGATACATACAAATAACGATTCCTCCGACAACAATACCCAGGACAACCATCAAGAGAGGTTCTATTAAGGATGCCAGAGCTGAAACAGCGGCATCAACCTCTCGGTCATAGTAATCAGCTATCTTCATCAACATGGTATCAAGGGCACCTGTTTCTTCCCCTACTGAGACCATCTGGATGACCATAGGCGGAAATACACCACACTCTCTTAATGGGTCAGTAATCCTTTCCCCTTCTCGAATAGAGGTACGGGCACCCATAACCGCCATTTCGACAACCTTATTCCCTGATGTTTTTGCCACAATCTCTAATGCCTCTAAGATAGATACACCACTTCTCACGAGCGTTCCAAGTGTTCGGGCAAATCTGGTAACAGCTATCTTTCGAAACAATGTACCAAAAACAGGTATTTTTAAAAGAAAGGTATCAAATGTCAGCCTTCCTTTTTCTGTTTTGGTAACAAGAAGCCTTAATACAACAAAGATAGCTGCAGCAAAGAGGATAAACCAGATGATATAAGCCTTGATAAGGTCAGATAGTTTAATCAACAGCATGGTAGGAAGCGGCAGTTTTGCTCCAAAACTTTCAAATACATCCTTGAAAGCAGGGATAACAAAGATTAATAAGAACATAACGATTCCTACGGCAATACAACTAACCACTCCAGGATAAGCCATAGCTGTCTGTACCTTTCTTCTGAGTGATTGAACAGACTCCAGATAGGACGCAATTCTTTCTAAGACCTCATCAAGCACACCGCCTGATTCTCCTGATTTTATCATACTGGTATAGAGTTGATTAAACACACCTGGATGTTTAACCATGGCCATGGTAATAGATGCACCCTTTTCTATATCCTCACGAACATTCATAATTATCTTCTTAAAATTTTTATTATCTACCTGATCAATCAATACATTCAAACATTGAACAATAGGAATACCTGCATTTATCAAGGTTGCCAACTGACGGCTGAATAACACCAGATCCTTGAGCCCAACCCTGTCCTTAAATTTCAAAAATTCTATACTCTTAGCAAAGACATTTGTTTTTTCTTCTTCAGCCGAGATTACCATCAGATGCTGCTGCTTCAGTTTCATAATTACTGCTCGTTGAGTCTCAGCATCTATCTTCCCGGCAACTACAGTTCCATCCATATTTCGGGCTTTATAAATATAAATTGGCATAATTCTCTCCGTTAAATTTAGAGCACAGAAACAGACTAACCTTTCTTTAGTAGTTTCTTATCTGTGTTCTGTCTGCTAACCACTCATTCTACCTCTGCTCCCACCAAGCAGTTGTTTTAAGCTTTCTGCATCCGGGGAATAGTTCAGACAATCTTCATAGGTTACCTGTCCTGTATTATAGAGGTCAACTAAAGCCATATTCATGCTTTGCATACCATGTTGTCTGCCGGATTGCATAACCGTATATGCTTGATGTATCTTGCCGTCTCTGATAAGATTTCGCATAGCAGCCGTAGCAATTAAAATCTCAGAGGCAAGTACCCTTCCCTTACCCATAGCATGGGGCAGGAGTACCTGCGAGAATATAGCTTGTAAAACAAAGGAAAGCTGTCCCCTTATCTGCGGCTGTTGATGACCGGGAAAAACATCGATAATACGGTTAACTGACTGAATAGCATCAGCTGTGTGGAGTGTAGCAAACACTAAATGCCCTGTTTCTGCAATGGTTAAGGCAGCACCTATAGTTTCCAGATCACGCATTTCCCCTATCAGTATTACATCTGGATCCTGTCGCAAGACATACTTTAGTGCTGTAGCAAAGCTTCTGGTATCACTCCCTACCTCTCTCTGACAAACAATAGCGTTTTTATGACGATGCAGGAATTCAATAGGGTCCTCAATAGTAATAATATGCTCTCGTCGATTAGTATTAATATAATCAATCATAGCTGCCAGGGTTGTTGATTTTCCTGACCCTGTAGGGCCGGTAACCAGCACAAGACCGGATGGCAACTCAGCAATATCCCGAACAACAGGTGGCAGATTTAACTTTTCAAGGGTTGGTATTTCATTTGGAATACTCCTTAATGCAGCACCAACTGTTCCCCTTTGACGAAAAACATTCATTCTGATTCTACCCACATCCTTTACTCCAAAAGAAAGGTCTAATTCGTTTTCTTCCTCAAACCTTCTCTTGTGATCATCAGTCAGGATACTGTAGACCAACTGTTGACAGGATTCAGGGGTTAATCTTTCACAGTCCTCTATTGGGGAAATCGAGCCGTCAATTCGAAGCTGTGGCGGGGCACCAATCAATAAATGGATATCAGATGCCTCTCTTTCTACCATTAGATGTACCAGAGATTCCATGCTATACATAGTCTTTGTACTCCCTTATTGGTGATCGTTCAGCTGTCGGCATAGGAAATGATTCCACCGCTATCAAGGGTGGAAGATGATACTGAACGCTTACCCTTATTGATTTAGGCTGTCAGACAGTAGGTTGTCAGGTTGCATTTATTTTCCTACTAACAGCCTACAGTCTACCTGCCTACAACCTATCTCTTATTATCGTCAAAATACAGGAAAATATTAAGCACAAATAGTAACTACTCAGATATTCAGAATAGACATTCCTCCTCTCCTCATGGGAGAGGGCGAGTAATGTGAGCAGGTTCTCTTATTCTGACTCCTGACTCCTAAGCTGAGTAGTTAAGCCAAGATAGAATGTTGGGCTACTAATACTCCATCTTTTCTTCAAAGGTTAAGCGCAATACCTCTTCAACGGTCGTTAATCCGGCAACAACCTTTCTCAGGGCAGCCTCACGCAGGCTGATCATACCATTTTGTATGGCAGCTTGTTTAATTATCTGGGATGGTTCACGACTTAAAACAAGCTGTCTTATCTCCTCTGTCAGAATCATTGTCTCAAAAACAGCCAATCTTCCTCTGTATCCAATACCATTACACCTATCGCATCCCTTTCCTCGATAAAGAGTTACCTCTCGTTTTGAATCTATCCTTACCCCAATAGCCTGCAAATTCTTTGCTGTTTCCTGATATGCCTCTCTGCACTCAGGGCATATCTTCCTGACCAACCTCTGGGCAATAGACATGATAACGGTTGATGAGATTAAAAACGGCTCTATACCCATATTAATCAATCTTGTAATCGCACCGGCTGAATCATTGGTATGCAGGGTAGTAAAGACCAGATGTCCTGTTAAGGATGCATTAATAGAAACCTCAGCTGTTTCTTTATCCCGTATCTCACCCACCATAATAATATCCGGATCCTGCCTTAAAAACGCCCTTAATCCATCTGTAAACTCAAATCCTATTTCCGGTTTTATCTGAACCTGATTTACCCCAGGCAGAACATATTCTATTGGGTCCTCAATCGTCATAATATTTTTTGCTACAGCATCTATAGATTTTAATGTAGAATAAAGCGTCGTTGATTTCCCTGAACCTGTTGGTCCGGTCACAAGAATTATCCCATACGGGGCATGGATACACTTCTTAAATATTTCTAATGTCTTTTGTTCAAACCCAAGGTCATGAAGGTCTAAGCATAGGGCTGAGGAATCAAGGATACGCATGACCACCTTTTCCCCAAATGCTGTGGGAATCATAGAAACACGAAAGTCAATATCCCTGTTCTCGTATTTTACCTTAAACCTTCCATCCTGAGGCAGCCTCTTTTCTGCAATATCAAGACCAGACATAATCTTTATTCGAGAAACAATAGCATTTTGATACTTTTTGGGTGGAGAGGGCACCTCATATAATATTCCATCAATCCTTGTCCTGATCCTTACCTGATTTTCAAAAGGCTCTATATGAATATCAGAAGCTCTGTTGCGGATTGCATCCATCAGCATGTAATTAACTAAGCTGACTACAGAAGCATCCTTGCTCTCCTGAACCAATAAGGTAATGTCATCTTTTTCATTCTGTTGTTGAACAACCTCAACCCCTCCCTGTCCCTCTAACTTTCTTATAATATTTTCAACAGAGAGTATCTTGCCATAAATTTTTTCAATTATCTTTTTTATCTCTGATTCTGTGGCAATTACCGGCTGAATAACGCACTTGGTCCTGGAAGATAAGCTATCTATGAGAAAGATATTTAATGGATCCGTGAGAGCAACCGTTAATGTTTTATCTTTCTTACTTAATGGCAAAACCAGATCCTTCTGGATAATACTTTCAGGAATAATACCTTTTATTGAGGAGTCTATAGCATTTAATTGTTCTCTTGTTACCCTTGGTGTCTTTGTTTCTGATGCTAAAAAATCAGCGATTTCCGTATCCTTAATGATTCCTAACTCAACCAGAACACAAGCTAATCTTTCGCCCCCTTTTTTTTGGATATCTATTGCTTGTTTTAATTGGGTATAGTTTATAATACCCTTTTCTACCAGCATCTCTCCAAGACGGCGTCTACCCTTATTAGAGAACTTGCCATCTTCCACACCCTCATTTCTTTCCACAGGTATCACAGATGTTGCAGCCACAAATTAACCTCATTTTTTTCATAAAAGATAAATTGACTATTTTACAGTATGAATTATATACTACATTTGTCAGATTGTCAATAAAAAAATTCCTGGAAATCTCATTATGACAGAAATTGTGTAAAAATCAGTGTTCATTAGTGGTTATATTTTCTCCAATTCTCCATATTCTCCATTTCTCTCCCTCTCCTCATGGGAGAGGGACAATAAGAATTGCCGGGCTTCCAGCCTGTCATTTGTCTGTTTGCACAGCTCGAAAAAAAAATTGCCAAAGGTGATACAAAAGCCTTGACTTTTTTGGAAGGGTATTGTATAATAAACTTTGTGCCTTTATGTGTATTGCTTGCACGAACTCTGGGAGGGAACAGTGAAACAAGCATTTTTATTGTCTGCAATTATTATTCTTGCGTCTTGCCATATTACTTCTGCTGCATCTCCTGCTTTTAATACCCTTGGAACAAGGCTTCAGATGAGTGAATTGGATGTTGGCCGTGATGGTGATCCTGCCGGCACAGGGTGGAACTCTGCCCCATGCTGGATGGATTTTGGTCCATTTACCTCAGGCGATCACACTATTAATCGTGATGGGTTAAAGGATTTATTCATTGGTGATAAGGATGGGAATGTCTGGTTTTATGAGAATATTGGGACAGAGAAGGAGCCTGTAGTTGATACGGGCTTTAGATTACAGATGGAAACAGCAGATGGTCCCACAGTCAATGTTGGGCACAATGCTACCCCATTTCTGATTGATTGGGACAGGGATTGTGATCTGGATCTGATTGTCGGCAACTCAAAGGGGACATTTTACTATTATGAGAACAAGCTTGTGGACGAGGTTCATAGGTTTCAGACAGGCATAGAGTTGTCAAGGGGTCCAGTGCTTGTAGCTCAAACCTCAACCGTAGGCAGTGCTCAGGATATCTTTGTTATTGGTAAATATGCCTATGTAGCTGCAGGTGAAATGGGACTGCAGATATTTGATATCTCTAATCCGTATAAGCCCAGCCTTGTTGGCGGCTTTGATTCAGCCGGCTCTGCTCAGGGGGTATTTGTTCGAGGGAATTATGCCTATCTTGCTGATGGTAAGGAAGGATTAAGGGTTGTTGATATTACTGATCCTAAATCTCCAAAAGAAACAGGCGGGCTTGTTCCGAGAAACCCGCAAGGGGTAAAAAAACCACAAGATAGTATTCAGCCGGGGGCAACAGATGTTTATGTGGTTGGGAATTATGCCTTCGTTGCCTGCGGCATAGGCGGGCTGCAGATTGTGGATGTAACAGATCCAACCAAGCCTAATGCAGGTAAGGATGACAGGCATGGCTTTGATGTGCCCATTGGCGGGATTGCCAATGGGGTTTATGTGGTTGGTAATCATGTTTATGTTGCCTGTGGTAATGCCGGGCTTCAGGTTCTTGAGGTGCGAGACTTTTTCCCTACTGTTGGGACAACCTCCAGCATTGGCACAACCGGCTCAAATGGTATTTTCCAGCTTGGGGTGGTAGATACCCCTGGATGTGCTATGGATGTCTGGATAAATCCTGATGTCTCTGCGCGGTATGTCTATGTTGCAGATGAAAAGGGTGGATTGCAGATAATTGATGTTGGTGCCGGCTTTACTGTAAGCAATACGACTATGGCTGATGCTGCCCTTGTCCCAAACAGCATTTCCTTTGAGGATGCTCAAAATGTGTTTGTGAAACGACAACAGGATGGATCTACCATTGCCTATGTATCTGATGGAGCAAATGGCTTTCAGATGGTTGATGTTACTGACCCAACCACCCCTGTTCGCATGCCTGGTGCATCATACAATACCAAAGACTACACCTCAGCCGTCTGGGTGCAGGATAATTATATCTATGCAGCCGACCGCATGGCCGGCATGGCTATCTTTGATGATTATAACCCGCCAAACCTACAAGCTCGAAACTTTGTAAGCGTTAATGCCTTTTTTTCCACGCCCCATATCTTTGACCTTGATGAGGATGGTTTTTGCGACATGCTCTCTGGTGATGAGCATGGCTATGTCTGGTTTTTCCATAATCAGGGGGCATTGTCTAACCCTTCGTTTAATGACGGCTTCAGGATTCGCGGCTCATCAAGCAGTGGACTGCTTGATGCCGGGCAGTATTCAACCCCCTGGATAGTTGATTGGAATGGCGATGGGATAAAGGATTTGATTGTCGGCAATGAAACAGGGAATGTGCTGTTCTATGAGGGGTATGAGACCATCCCCCTGCCAACAGACAGTATTGAGGGATTAATTCCGCTTGCCACCCGCAACAGGTACCTTGCCTTTAAGCCTGCCAAAACCATCAAGGTCTCTGGTCGTGATATTGATGTTGGCAGACGGTCATGTCCAATGGTTGGCGACTGGAATAATGATAACGGATTGGACTTGATTATTGGCAATGAGGATGGCAAGCTCAGCATATTTTTGAATACCAAAACATGGCCCGGTGAAGAGCCTTCATTCAACGCCTCTTTCAATGTTCGTGAGCAATTGACAGACAAACACATAGATTCGCCCCTACAATTGGGTGAATTTTCTGTCCCCTTTGTGGTTGACTGGGATAATGACCATAAGAAAGATCTCATTATTGGTGATGTGGATGGGTTCGTTACCTATTTTCGCAACTCAGGGACAAATACAAACAACCCTAAGTTTTCATCAGGATTCAGACCACAAAGAACAGGTCCGCAGGGGATGATGGATGTCAAGGTAGATGGCGGTTATGCTGTCCCTGTTGCCTTTGATTGGGATATGGATGGCAGCAAGGATCTGATTGTGGGTGATTTTCATGGCAAGGTGTGGTTTTTCAGGAATATCGGCACTGATGCTGCACCTGTATTCGGCACACCAACACAGATGTTATCGAATAATACTCCGCTTGATGTTGGTCAGTATGCCGCACCCTTTGTTTGTGACTGGAATCATGATGGACAAAAGGATCTGATTGTCGGCAATGAGAATGGCTACTGTTTACTTTTTCCAAATATCAGCACAGCTAACGGCACGCAGGCACTGGGAACATCGACTATTCTCCGTAATATTATTGGTGATATTGATGTAGGCAGGTTTGCAAGACCATGGGTGGTTGATTATAATGTGGACTGGTTAGATGATTTGATAGTAGGCAATGGTGATGGTAATATCAAGGTTTATCTTAATATAGGCAATGAACAAAAGCCGGAATATGGATCTGGTGAGAATGAGACACAAACAATTGATACGCAGATAACAGATATAGATGCAGGCGTGTGTGCTGCCCCATGTATTACTGACTGGAATAATGATGAGACTCTGGATTTGTTATCAGGAAACAAAGAGGGCATTGTCTGGTTATTTACTTCAGCAACCGGTACAGCAATTGTGTGGATAGATGAGTCCATTACCCTGAAGACAGGTGTTTATGACTGGCCGGCATTCAGGTATAATGCATCAAGGGATGGGAATGACCCGACTGAGACACTGATACCGCCGCTGGATCTTTATTGGCCATATGGCACAGGATCCTCTGTTGTTTCCTCACCTGTAGTTCTGGGGGGTACGGTAGCGGTTTGCAGCAAGGATGGGGTGATTTCTTGTATCGATACGACGGGCAATGGAAGCATTACTAAGAAGATAACTACCTCCTTTGACTCAACCCCGATTATGGTTGGTGAAAATATCTATGTTGCCGGGCATGATGGAATAATCCGCTGCCTCAATCTGGGGACCCTGGCAGAGCAATGGGCATATCAAACAAATGGCTCTATCCAGTGGTCATCCCCCATGATTGTTAACGGCAGGCTTTATATCGGCTGTAGTGACGAACGGTTGTATTGCTTAAGTGCAGATACCGGCGAGTTTCTCTGGAGTTATAAGACTGGAGGGAGACTCGAGTCTTCCCCTACAGTGGTAAACGGCAGGGTTTATTTCGGCAGCATGGATGGCAGGGTATATTGCCTTGATGCGGTCAATGGGGCATTAAAGTGGGAGTATAATATCGGTTCAGCCATTCACTCTACAGCGTGTATAAGAAACAATATCCTTTATGTCGGGGCAGATAACGGCAGGGTTTATGCCATAAAGACAGATACCGGCGGCTTGCTCTGGAGCTCTCAGGCATCGAAGGGTTCATCACCGGCTATAGATACGGACACCCTGTATTTTGGCGGAGAAGATGGGTGTTTCTATGCCATGGAGGCTTTAACCGGAAAGGCAAAATGGTCATACTACATCGGCAGCCCGATTCATTCATCCCCAATCGTTGCAAACGGCATTATTTTCGTTGGTGCAGACAACGGCACTATCTATGCCTTAAGCACTGAGGCAAACTCAAGGAACAGGCTTATCTGGAGCTATCAGACTAAGGGTAAGGTATCCAGTTCACCAGCCGTGGCAGGCAATCGCCTGTTTGTAGCCTCAGAGGATGGGAATTGCTATATTTTTGGACCAAAGCGGTTTCTTGGTTCATCAAAGACTGCCTCTGTCAATGGACCTGTGCCCCCTGGAGGGACACTGAGTTATACCATTAATATCAGCAATGCCATAGGCACAAATACAGTTAGCGTAATTGATGAGCTTGATGCAAGCCTTATTAATCCGGTGAATATATCAGGCAATGGGACAACTACTACTCAAAACGGACAAACGGTTATTATCTGGAATAATATTGACCCGCAATCAGTCAACTTGTTGAGGTTTGATATCAGCGTCTCATCGGATGCCTTGCCAGGGGCAATAATTAACAATACTGCTCGAATTGAGTGGACGGCAGGTTCTTACACTATCCCTAACGTTCATATTCGTGTAGCCGGGACAGTAACAACTGTGAAGAGAATGATCCCTGCTAAGCAGGAATTTTCCCCGGGCGAGGCGATTGAGTATACCATTACCTGCAAAAATATTATGGGCACAACCATTCACAAACTGACCATATCAGATGAGATTAATTCTAAATTGACAGCTATTGTTCCCTTGAATAATGGCGTATATGATGACAAAACCAGACGGATAACATGGCAAATTGGCGAAAGTTTTGCCAATGGGAAAGAGCTAACGGTTGGATTCCGTGCGAATGTATTACCAACTGCACCCAATAAAAGCAGGATCATGAATAATACTGCCTCATTCTGGTCGATTGATACTGGAGGAGGCAGTGTAACAGCAGTACCTGGTTCTGTTACTATTGTTGCCCCGGATTTTGGACAATCTAATAGATTGGCGTCACCCAATGTTGTTCGCTCCGGAGCAATTATCACCTATGATATTACCTACACCAATTCTGGAACCATGGCCACAGATGTTATTGTGGTTGATAAGGTGGACAATAACCTGTCTGTTGTTAGCCCAAGTATCTCTCAGCTTGGGGTTTATGACCCTGATTATCATCTGATTACATGGAGATTGGGGCAGATTGAAGCAAATAAATCAGGGACACTGTCCTATAAGGCTATTGTCAATTCCCCCATAGATAACAAAACACAGATTACTAATAATGCTGCAATATCCTGTAGGCAGATGGAAACACCGTATCCGGTAGTAGGAGGCACAGTTACTGCGGATAACAGGCCCGAGTTTAATTATTCAAGCATTGATGTATCCCCGAGGGATGGGACAGGGCCGTATGATGTTATGGAATATACCATTACTTGTGTTAATAGCGGGGATGCGACTGCTACTACGACAATGATCGTGGATTCTTTAAGCAGCTACCTTTCTCTTGGTTCTCTGACCAGTCAGGAGAAGGTCGCTTCAGTGGATCTGCATGGTAACTGGAATCAGTTTGATTCAGGCTTGGTTGATGGAAACATTACCATTCGGACAAACAATGGGACATATACATCAAAAGAGATAAACCTTGCCAATTATCCAAATGTGTTGACCCTGCAAAGAGAGATAAACACCGGCCCGGCTAAGGTAACACTGAGATATGATCAGGATAGGTTTATCCTTGAATGCCGCAACAATGGTCATCTAATAGAGCTTAAAGAAACAGGGCTTCTGCCGTTTTTCTCATGTATAAAGATTCCCCCTGGCGTTTATTGTGATTCAATGGCAAGATATGATACCATTACCAGAGATTTAAGCTGGGATATTGGCGATATACCTGCCGGCTCAAGCACAACACTGAGGTTTAAGGCACAACTTTTGCCCGGCATAGGCACAGTAACCAATAATGCCATTATCTACTGGGGAACAGCATCAACAGGGACAGGTACTTACAGGATTGATCCTGTGTATACCAATGTGGATATCAGCCCGCCGATTGTTGGCTTGATCCCTGTTGAGGGAACAATTGCTAATCAGGATGAGGATGCAGATATAGATGGGGCATATACAATCTTCTGGAAGCAGTGGTATGATAATGAGTCAGGTGTGGGTATGTATTGCCTTCAGGAGGGGGTGGACATGAAAAATTGGGGAACTGTAAGCGATAGTATCAGTGGAACACAATTGAGTTATAATATTTCAGGCAAAGGTAAGGGGAATACCTACTATTATCGGCTCAAGGCAAGAAATCATGCCGGATTCTGGAGTGATTTTACCCCATCCTCTGATGGTATAAAGATTGTAGATTCCTTTGGGGTAGTAAAAGCAGGGACAATATCAACCGTAACAAAAGACAGGTGCAGGGTGAGTATTCCAAATGATGCCTTTGTTGATAATGTAACCTTTGTTATCCGTAAGGTTACCAATCCAGCTGCGATTTATGCTCCAGGCATGAATTCAGCTATATTTAATGAATCAATTGTTGAGCTGACTGCCTTGCCAGAGGCTTATTATGGCTCAAATACTCAGCCGATAAAGCCCATTACCTTGACACTGCCATACCCTGACCCTGATACATTTAATGAGGCTGAGGATTATAACTATCGCATATTCAAATTAACCGGAAATGAATGGAGAATAGTTCCAGGCAGCCAGGTGGTTTCTCCAGTGAATGATACCATTACCGTGAATGTGCCCTCACTTTCATTCTATGCTGTGGCTAGGGTAGATAGCAGCGTTGATAATATTGTGGTGAAACCAAATCCGGTAAGAGGAAATACATCGGTAAAATTTTGTAATGCGAGCGGTAACATCTGGATATACAATACTGCCGGTGAGCTGGTGCGTACCCTTTATGTGACTGGTGGGGAGCCGGAATGGGACACCAAAAATAGCAATGGCGAGCCGGTGGCAAGCGGGATTTATGTGTGTGTGATTGAGAATGAGCAGAAGGAACGAGTAACAAGGGTGATTGGGATTATCAGGTAAAAGTAGACGAAGCGTCTCGCTTCGTACCTGTCCGGAAGACTAAATGTGAATGAGGACGCAGAATCTGCTTATCTATTGGGAGGGGGGAAATATCATGAAAGGCATAAAAAACTGGGGGAAGCTAATAGCGTTAGCCTGTGTATTACTGACAGCCACAGCTCTGCGAGCAGAAATAAGCCCCGGCAAAAACGGGGTTGCCTTCTTAAAGGTTGGTGTTGGTGCCAGAGCAATTGGTATGGGCGAAGGATTTTCAGCCATAGCTGATGATACCTCAGCTATTCATTACAATCCAGCCGGACTTGTCCACATCTCATCTCCATGCATATCTACCATGTACAACCAATGGATTGGCGGTCTTATGCATGGTGCAGTAACCTATGTTAATCCATGCTTCAAGCAATCAGCCATCGGGATAAGTGCAGTCTATCTGAGAACAGGTGGCATCCAGAGGTATGATGAAAAAGATTCCCTCACTTCATCAGGAGAATACAAGGCATATGATATGAGTCTTAATTGTACCTATGCCTTTCACTTTACCAGGGGCATTTCCTTTGGTATGAATATCAAGGGTATTTGCGAAAAGATAGATAATGAAGAGGCAGGCGGGTTTGCAATTGATTTTGGACAATTATATCGCACACCCATTGATGGATTGTCTTTAAGCTCGGTTGTTCAAAATGTAGGACCAACCATGAGGTTTAAGGATGCAGGATACAAGCTGCCCACATGTTACAAGCTTGGAATTGCTTATCGTTTTCCAGACTATCCGATTCTAATGGATTGTGATTGGACCAAGCCTTCGGATAATAAGTGGAAGATAAATGCCGGGTTTGAGTGTAAGCTGATGGATACCATTGCTATTCGGGGAGGGTTTGATTCTCAGCTATTTGAAGACTTAAATGGCGGCGGACTGAACCTTGGGCTTGGATTTCCGCTTGGACCATATATGATAGACTATGCCTTTGTCCCTACTAAGAGGATGGGAGATACACATCGATTGTCGGTTGGGATGCAGTTGGGTGAAAAGTAGCTCAAGCTTCCAGCTTGAAAGTATCCGCTAAATGCGGTTACTACGAACTTAAGCGGTTTTTCCTTGACAGACTTAGCAAAATAATGTAAAATATGGTATCCTATTCAGTAACCGTTCACAGTGGATAGATACAAAAAAAACAGCTCTTATGCCCGTAGAGACCAAAATGAAGGGTTAGGACACCTGAGGGGGAGATTCCTGCATACGCAGGAATGGCAGTGATACGCAGGAATGACAGCAATATACGGTGTCAGTTCAGAACCGACAACCGTGAACGGTTACCCTATTCATTTGTGATTATGCTAACGCTTTATACGAGGATGTGACAAAGTGGTTAAGGTAACCCGTCTTAATGGCGTAGAATTTCATATTAATCCACACCAGATTGAACATATTCAGGCAACACCTGATACGGTTATTACCTTGATTAATGGTCAAAAATATATAGTGAAGGAAAAGGTTGACGAATTGCTTGGCTTGATTATCAAGTATCGACGCACAGTTGCTCCAACCTGTTTGCCGCCGGGGAATGATATCGATTGAAGGTAGAGCAAGCTTCCAGCTTGCATACAGGCTGAAAGCCTGTGTTGCTATAAGAACAAATGATCTAAGGAGGAATAAAAAATGGCTGATCCACATAAAAAAGAAGCTGAAGAAGAAACAACTGAGGGTGAGGAAAAGGGAAAAAAAGAAAAAAAAGACATGGGTGGAATAATCAAGGTATTGGGTATGGTTGCCTTAGTGCTTGTCTTAATAGTTGTTGTAATCATTGTTGCCTCAAATGTGGCTAAAAAGTCTATTGCCCCGCCGGATGAAGAGTTTGAACCGGAAAAGGTAGAGAAAGAAGAGGCAAAGGAAGAGGCTGAAAAGCCACTCCATGATAACTATATAGGAGACTTTACCGCAAAATTGGCTGATATCGAAGAAGCACATTATGTCAAGATTACAGACTTAACACTAAAATATGACCCCATAAAATATAAGCTGTTAGCAGCAGAGCTGGGAGAAAGGGATTCTGAGATCAAGGATGCTATTAATACCATCCTTATTGGCAAAACCTCAGAGGTCAATAGTGTTAAAGGAAAAGAAGAATTAAGGGAAGAGATTAAGGAAAAGATAAATTCAATGTTGATTGAGGGACAAATACCTGAAGTGCTTTTTCAGGTGATTGTGCAATAATATGTAGGGGCGGGTTCCAAACCCGCCTCAGTCTCAAACAGGCACAAAGGCACAAAGAAAACACCGATAGGACAGGCAGGAATGACTGTCCTACATAATAAAGGAGGCATAATTATATGCGTAGTGATGTGATGAAAAAGGGGCTTAAGGCTGCTCCTCATCGTTCCCTGTTTAAGGCGATGGGTTATACAACTGAAGAGATTAACAGGCCATTGATTGGTATTGCAAATTCAGCCAATCAAATAGTGCCGGGTCATATTCATCTTGACAAAATAGCTGAGGCTGTGGCAAATGGAATAAGGATGGCTGGAGGAACACCGATAGAATTTTCTACTATTGGTGTTTGCGATGGGATTGCCATGAATCATGAGGGCATGAAGTATTCATTGGTCAGCCGGGAGATAATTGCTGATTCTGTTGAGATAATGGCTAAGGCTCATCCATTTGACGCCATGGTGTTTGTTCCTAATTGTGATAAGATAGTGCCCGGCATGATGATGGCTGCTGTCCGGCTTAACATTCCTTCTATCTTTATCAGCGGCGGACCAATGCTGGCTGGAAGGTTTGAGGGACATCCGGTTCAACTTATCTCTATGTTTGAGGGCATAGGAAAGGTTCTGACCAATAAGATGAAGGAATCCGAGTTAAATGCATTAGAGGATGCTGCCTGTCCCGGATGTGGCTCATGTGCAGGCATGTTTACCGCAAATTCAATGAATTGCCTGACAGAGGCTATAGGCATGGGACTTGCGGGCAATGGGACAATCCCTGCTGTTGAGGCAGCAAGGATACGATTGGCAAAAGAGGCTGGGAAAAAAATAATGGAATTGTTGCAGAATAATATCCGTCCAAGGGATATTATCACTGAAAAATCACTGTCTAATGCTATTGCCGTGGACATGGCACTTGGGTGTTCAACTAATACAGTATTGCACCTTCCTGCTATTGCTCATGAGGCAGGGATCAGTCTTGATCTAAATAAATTTGATGAGATAGGTAGAAAAACGCCTCATCTTTGCGATATGTGCCCTGCCGGCCCACACTTTCTTCAGGATTTGAATGAGGCTGGTGGGGTTCCGGCTGTAATGGCTGAATTAACTAAATTAGGGTTGCTGAACCTTGACGCAATGACATGTACAGGTTATAGTATGGGTGAAAACCTGAGAGGCAGGAAGATACTCAGGCATGATGTTATTCGCAGCATTGATAATCCCTATCATCCTGTAGGCGGGATTGCTATTATGAAGGGCAATCTTGCCCCGGACGGGTGTGTGGTTAAACAATCTGCGGTTCTGCCGGAGATGATGGTGTTTTCCGGGACAGCAAAGGTGTTTGGCTCAGAGGAAGAGGCAACGGATGCTATTATTACCCATCAGATAAAAAAGGGTGATGTTGTGGTTATCCGCTATGAGGGGCCAAAGGGTGGACCTGGCATGAGAGAGATGCTTACCCCTACCTCAGCTATTGTCGGCATGGAGCTTGACAGCCATGTAGCCTTGATTACAGACGGCAGGTTTTCAGGCGGGACAAGGGGGGCAGCCATTGGTCATATCTCGCCAGAGGCAGCCGAAGGCGGTCCAATTGCCTTAATACAAAACGGTGATACGATAGATATTGATATCCATAATCGAACGATTGATGTAGCAGTTTCCCCAGAAGAAATGGCTGAAAGAAGAAAACAATGGAAACAGCCAAAACCAAAGGTAACTACAGGGGTATTGGCAAGATATGCGGCCCAGGTTACCTCTGGCAGTACAGGGGCGGTGCTCAGGTAGATAGGCTGTATGTGAATAGACTGTAGGCTATTAGGCTGTTAGGGGAACAAAAGCGACGAAGTTTTCTGTATCCTAATAGTCTACAGCCTACAGCCTAATAGCCTAATAAGCTGAGGTAATAATGAAGAAAATATCCCTTATTATTATAACAGTAATTGGCATTCTATCTCTGGCTGAGGATAGTTTTGCCTATGGGTTATTAACCCATATTGAGCTTGCTACCCAGACGATAAAGATATTGGGAGCAGAGGCTAAGTCAATATTAGATATTTATTGGACATATTTAGCACTTGGGGCAATTGGTCCTGACCTTTTCAATAAAACCCCATTTAGTCGCATCCTTCATCATAGCTTATTAACAAGGTTTGCTGTAAGGATGTTAGACTATGTCAAGTTAATAAAGGATGGGGAAAAAAAGGATAAACTAAGGGCATACGCCTATGGTTATTTGACCCATATTGCCGGGGACATTCATGGTCATCCATTGGCACATCGCATAAGCAATCAGAAAGAGCATAATTTGAGATTATTGAAGGTATATGCTCATCAAGATCTGCATATTGCCATGAAGTATCATCTTAAGCCTAATAGCTATGATGCTCAGATGCAGATTCCTCTGTACTTGCTTGACGGGGATATTGCTCAAATGTTGTTTGAGGTGTATAACAGGGTAAACACTGAAGGTAATGACATGACCTGGAATACATTGATGATGTGTTTTGACCGGACAAAATTTAATGTCTGGCTGCTAACCCTTCAGGCAAATAATTCCTTTCTCAGGCAAGTTTTTATGCCATTTTCTCCAAATTCCAAATATACCATGGAATTTGAGCATAATTTTAGTACAGCAAAGAAAACTGCAGAACAATTTATTTCCTCCGGACATTCATATCTTTATCAACTGCCGTGGGAGAAAGATTTTGGGGATGTGTTCCATGAGGGGTTGGAAATCGATTGCCCTTTGTGTAAGAAAGTAACCTGAGTAGTTACGATTTGTAAACACCTTGACAAGATAGGATAAGGAGAGAGACGAAAAATGCAGGAATTTTATGGAATGATTGGAGATTCTCATCGAATGCGTGAGGTTTATCAGGCCATAGAATTGGCAGCAAATATAAATGTTCCTGTCCTCATCCAGGGAGAAACAGGAACAGGAAAGGAGCTTGTATCAAGGGCTATTCATAATTACAGCCCAAGAAAGAAGGAGGCTTTTGTATCAATTAATTGTGCTGCAATACCTCATGAATTGGCAGAAAGTGAATTGTTTGGACATGAGAAAGGAGCTTTTACCTCAGCTCATCGAACAAGAAAGGGAAAAATAGAGTTGGCTCAAGGGGGAACAGTCCTGCTTGATGAAATTGGAGATATGGAAATGTTTCTGCAGGCTAAATTATTGCGAGTTTTAGAAGATAACACGATTATGCGGGTTGGAAGTGAAAAATCAATTAAGATTGATGTCAGGATAATTGCTGCTACGAATAAGAACCTGCAGCAAGCAATTGAGGATGAAACATTTCGTGAAGACCTTTATTATCGACTTACTCTGTTTCAGATACATCTTCCATTATTAAAAGAGCGAAAAGAGGATATTCCTGCCTTAGTTGAGTATTTCCTTTATCAGGTAAATTCTCAATTTAATAAAAATATTACTCATATAACAAGTAGTGGTCTTAAATGGTTGCAGAATTATGACTGGCCCGGAAATGTGAGAGAGTTTAAGAATGTTATCTATCAGACTGCAATAAAGGCAAAAAATGATTTTATTCCCCTTGATGAGATAGTTGCTATTTTGCCTGATATTGTAACTTCTGAATCAGAAGAACCCTTGAATTCACCATCATGGTTAGCCTTCTCTGATGAAACATCCCTGCATGATATGGAAAAAGAGGCTATACAAAAAATGCTTGCCTTAAATAACGGCAATAAACAAAAAACAGCTCAAGACCTGGGTATCGGACGGTCTTCCCTTTACTGGAAGTTAAAAAAATATAATCTGTGAATACAGGCTGAAGGTGAATAGGCTGTAGGCTATTACTCGATGTTCAAGTTTTTCATTATGAATAACTGTAAACTGTAAAATAGATAATGAAAAATTGAAAATTAGTGTATTTTGCATGGTTTTAGCATTCTTCTGGAGTTCTTTCATTTTACAGTTCTTCGTCTTTGTCCCCTGTGATAGCCTGAACGCTTACAAAAAACTTGAACATCGAGTATTAGGAAATAAAGGCGAGGGGGTTGTCCTCCAAACCTATAGCCTGACAGCCTTCAGTCTAATAGCCTATTTATTACTGTTCCATACTCAGCTTAGAAATTCCCTTCTTTGCCTGAAGAAGAAGAATCTCCTGTGAAAATCCGCCATCTGACAGCCCAACCTCTGTATCCATGTCCTTTTCCAATATTCTGAGCACATTCTTAAATTCCCTGGCCGAGTGATTATAATCTTTATTATCATAATACAAATTAGCCAAGTGAAGATGGGCAATGGCCAGATTTTGATCAAGATAAATAGCCTTTTTCAGTTCAGGGATAGCCTCTGTTATCCTCTTCTGTTTACCCATCACCACTCCCAAAAGGCAATGGGCAGTCGGCAACAATGAGTTTACTTCAATTACCTTGCGGCACTCATCCTCTGCCTCTGCATATCTTTCCTCATTAGCATAAATATCTGCCAGCATTAATCTGGCATCCGTATGTGTGGATTTAAGACGAATAACCTTCCCTAACTCTACAACTGCCCGGTCATAATGCTTTGCCTTAAAATGCTCCTTAGCTCGCTTAAAGGTAATTTCTGCATCTTCAACATCAATCTTTTTGACTACTGGTATCTTTATCTCCCGTTTATACCCGGTAAGTTTTTCCTGACCGGCAAATTTTTTATAAAGGAAACAACTATCATGTTCAATCAGGTTAAACTCATCTGATATCTGAAAGAGTGACTCTGACATCCCTATAAAAAGGGTGCCGCCATCACGCAAGCTCTGGTAGAAATTATGAATAACCCTTTTAGTAGAATCTACCTTAAAGTATATGGTTACATTCTTGCAAAGAATAATATCCCAATAATTACCCATCTTTGTAAGTGGATATGGCTCACGGATAAGGTTGAAATATTCAAACTTGACCATCCGTTTTATTTCATCATTCAGGATATATCTATTCTCCGTTGTAGTAAAATATTTCTGCACATACTTTCTGTCTATTGCCCGAAGCGACCATTTGGTATAGATAGCATCCCTTGCCTTTTGCAGTGCCTTGGTACTCACATCTGTAGCCAGAATCTCTATATCCCACAAGGAAGGGATAGTCAGATTTCCAAGAAGAAACATAGATATAGAATAAGGCTCTTCCCCTGTTGAACAGCCTGCACTCCATATCCTGATACTATTATCTCCCCTTTCTTTTTTATACTTAATAATATCCGGCAGGATATATTTCTCAAGGATCTCAAAGTGTTTGGCATCACGAAAGAAATATGTCTCTCCAACAGTTAGAAGATTCATCAATTCCTTAAACTCTTCCTCGCCCCTCGGATTAAAATTGATGAAACGATAGTATTCTCGATAATCCTTCAAATTCAGGGCAGTAGTTCTTGCCAGAAGGGCTGTTCTCAGGGTATCAAATTTACTGTCATCAAGAAAGAGCCCTGCATTATCTGCAATATATCGCTGAAACAATATAAACTCTTCCTCTGCTAAATCCGGACTGACCCGATGATATTTTTCTTCTTCAGTCATTCATTATCTCCTTAGATCCACAGATTTTTATCCACAGATTACACAGATTTTCACAGATTAAATATACTTAATATGTAACTACTCAGCTTGTATGCAAAAGTCCGCTTATTTAGAGTGCGAAAGCTTACTTGCTTTCGCTTTGTTTTTACGGCAGCTTACTTGCTGCCGTTTTTGTGGTACAGCAACTTGCAGAGCGAAAGCAAGTAAGCTTTCGCAAGGCAAAGCGAGAGCAAGTAAGCTCTCGCACTCCAAACTTCGTGGTAAATTCCCCTCGCTGAGTAGTTACCTTAATATTAGCACAAGTTGCAAATTTCTACTTTTAGCCATCCTCTGATTTATTTAAGTATATAATACCATTTATTCAGCCTTATGTCAACATTAATCTTTTAGTTTAGTGCAGTTGGTTGGTGATTGGTAGAGAAACGGTTATATTGATTGCACAGCTCACAAATTTTCTTGCAAAATCTTCAAGATTGTAGTATAATAATAAGCTAACAAAGGGGATAAGATATGAACAAGGGCAAGGGATTGCTGATTGCGATTGAGGGTATGGATGGGGCTGGTAAGACTACACAGACAGATATGCTCAAGGCATGGCTTGAGCATAAGGAGCTGCCAGTAATAAAATCAGAATGGTACCGAACTAAGGCTATCTATAATCTCAATATGCAGCTCAATCTGGCTGATGAAATAGATGCAAAAACAGCCTTTATTCTGGTAGCTGCTGAGTTTGCATCAAGGCTTGAGTATGTTCTGAAACCGGCACTTGACCAGGGATATATTATCCTGTGTGAAAAGTATATCTATACCCCTATGGCTAAGGATGTTGCCCGTGGGGCAAGCCCTGAATTTGTCAGGCTCCTCTATCAGGATGCACCTGTGCCGGATATAACCTTTTTTCTTGAGGCTGATGTTGATACTGCTCTTGCTCGTATCCAGAACACCCGAAAACTGCAATTTTGGGAATCAGGCATGGATATGCTCATGGATGTTAAGGAGGTAGCACCTCTGGCAGATGGGCTCAGGCTTTATTATGATGGAAAGATTTCGCAAGCAATCATGGCAAAGGGATTTACTGCCTTTCAATCACGGGTGGTAGAGGAATATTGCCGATTAATAGATGAATATAGCATGGTTGTTGTGGATAAACACTGCGATGCTGTCCAACAGCAGGATATTATTCGTACACAAGTGGAACGGATGCTTGAAGCGTAACCGTTTATGGTGGACAATTATCGGTTTAAAAAAAAAAAAAAACTGTAAACTGTGAACCGACAACCGTGAACGGTTATCTCTTAAGCAATTACAAGGAGGTATCATTTATGGGTTTTGCAGCAAGAAAAAAAGAAGAAAGGTTTACTTATGGAGATTACTTGAAGTGGCCGGATGAAGAGCGGTGGGAATTGATAGATGGCGTGGCTTATGATATGAGCCCCGCACCTTCAAGGAGACATCAGGAGGTTGTGGGAGAATTATTCAGGCAGTTTGCAACTTATTTATTGGGCAAATCTTGTAAGGTGTATGTTGCCCCATTTGATGTCCGATTGCCTGAATGTGATGAGGCTGATGAAGATATAATAACTGTGGTTCAGCCGGATATTATAGTTGTTTGCGATAGAGACAAACTTGATGACAAAGGAGGTAGGGGTGCCCCTGATATAGTTATAGAAATTTTGTCTCCATGGACAGCAAAAAAGGATCTTCGAACCAAATACAATTTATATGAAAGGCATAGAGTAAGAGTGGATATGTTTGCGGATTTTGAAATAGAATTGAGGACGGTATTTGTAACAACTTAGGTGGGTAGATACAAGGAGGTATTACTTATGGGTTTTGCAGCAAGGGAAAAAGAAGAAAGGTTTACTTATGGGGATTACTTGAAGTGGCCGGATGACCAGCGGTGGGAATTGATAGATGGGGTGGCTTATGATATGAGCCCCGCACCTTCAAGAAGACATCAGGAGATTGTTCTGGAGATTGCAAGCCAATTTCATGATTACTTAAAAGAGAAACCCTGCAAGGTGTATGTTGCCCCCTTTGATGTCCGATTGCCTGAATTTGATGAAGATATGGCATATCTGGCAGCTGATGAGGAAATAGAAACCGTGGTTCAGCCGGATATTGTCGTTGTTTGCGATAGAGATAAGCTGGATGACAGAGGATGCAAGGGTGCCCCTGATATAGTTATAGAAATCTTGTCTCCATGGACAGCAAAAAAGGATCTTCGAACCAAATACAATTTATATGAAAGGCATAGGGTAGTCCAGTACTGGATAGTTGATCCGGAAATGGAAGAGGTGACTATATTTAAGCTTAAAGATGATAGATATGGCGAACCTGAAGAGTATAATAAAGATGATAGAATAAGAGTGGATATGTTTACGGATTTTGAAATAGATTTGAGGACGATATTTGTAACTACCTGAAAGGAGGTATCATTTATGGGTTTTGAGGCAAGAAAAAAAGAAGAAAGGTTTACTTATGGGGATTACTTGAAGTGGCCAGATGACCAGCGGTGGGAATTGATAGATGGGGTAGCATATGATATGAGCCCTGCACCTTCAAGAAAGCATCAGAAGGTTGTGGGGGAGCTATTTGCTCAGTTCCATAGTTACCTGAAAGACAAATCTTGCGAGGTGTATGTTGCCCCATTTGATGTCCGATTGCCTGAGGTCGATGAGGGGGTAGCACCCCTGGCAGCTGATGAAGAGATAATAACCGTAGTTCAGCCGGACATTGTAGTTGTTTGCGATAGGGATAAGCTTGATGACAGAGGAGGTAGGGGTGCCCCTGATATAGTTATAGAAATCTTGTCTCCATGGACAGCAAAACAG
>JACQYP010000088.1 GCA_016208205.1 Candidatus Desantisiibacteriota bacterium
GCCGGCACAGCCAGCTATGCATGGAATGCCGGCACTGCTACATACGCCGTAAATGCCGGCACATCAGGTTATGCTGCAATCGCCGGCACTGCCGGTTATGCCTGGAATGCCGGGACAGCAACATATGCTGTGAACGCCGGCACATCAGGTTATGCTGTAATTGCCGGTACATCTACATATGCTGCAATTGCCAGTACCTCAGGATATGCTGCAATCGCCGGCACTGCCAGCCATGCATGGGATGCCGGGACAGCAACATATGCTGTGAACGCCGGTACTTCGGGTTATGCTGTAGTCGCCGGCACATCTGCTTATGCCTATATAGCAGGTACATCCAATTATACTCTTCGTGTTGAGAATGTTACTTATGCAACATACGCTATTACGGCCGGAACAGCTACATATGCAGGAACAGCTACATATGCAGGTACCTCAAGCTATGCAATGAATGCCGGCACAGCTACTTTTGCCTTGAATGCCGGAACAGCAACATATGCAGGTACAGCTACTTATGCAGGCACCTCAAGCTATGCAATGAATGCCGGCACAGCTACCTTTGCCTGGAATGCCGGAACAGCTACATATGCAGGAACAGCTACATATGCAGGTACCTCAAGCTATGCAATGAATGCCGGAACAGCTACCTTTGCCTTGAATGCCGGAACAGCTACATATGCAGGAACAGCTACATATGCAGGCACCTCAAGCTATGCAATGAATGCCGGAACAGCTACCTTTGCCTTGAATGCCGGAACAGCTACATATGCAGGAACAGCTACATATGCAGGTACCTCAAGCTATGCAATGAATGCCGGCACAGCTACCTTTGCCTTGAATGCCGGGACAGCAACATATGCCGGTACAGCTACTTATGCCGGTACCTCAAGCTATGCAATGGATGCAGGCACAGCTACCTTTGCCTGGAATGTTGGGACAGCAACATATGCCGGCACTGCCAGTTATGCAGGCACCTCAAGCTATGCAATGGATGCTGGCACAGCTACCTTTGCCTGGAATGCCGGGACAGCAACATATGCCGGCACTGCCAGTTATGCGGGCACCTCAAGCTATGCAATGGATGCAGGCACGGCTACCTTTGCCTGGAATGCCGGCACAGCAACATATGCTGGCACCTCAAGCTTTGCACTACACATAGGTACAACTACTTATGCAGACCGAGCCGGTACATCTGCCTATGCTGAGGATGCAGACTCGCTTGGCAGTCTGACCATTACCGGCAGCGTTACTATTACAGGAACAATA
Organism: Candidatus Desantisiibacteriota bacterium; assembly: GCA_016208205.1. The sequence goes on from JACQYP010000088.1 coordinate 1,264, forward strand.
AGCCAGACAGATTCATTAGTAAAGATAACAGCTGGGACAGGAAATGGGCTGATGATTGCAGCAGGATGGGATGGTGTAGATATTGAACAAACAGGCAGGCATGGCATCAGTATTGGTACAACCTCAGCAGATGGTATTGAGATTAAACAGACAGGGTGGAATGGCATCAGTATTGGTACAACCTTCCTAAGCGGTATTGATATCAAGGATGCAGGTGCATTTGGTGTCATAATTGATAAGGCTGGACTGGCTGGAGTTGGTATTGGGACATCCACTTATGGCATAGAGATATTACATGCTGAGGATGGTATCCATGTGAATACAGCCACACAGGATGGCATAGAGGTTGAACATGCTGGTGTAGGTATCAGTATTGGAATAACTGTGACAGAGGGGATTAAGATTAAAGATACCGGTGCAGATGGTATTCTAATTGGACAGGCAGGCAAGGATGGTGTCCACATCGGCACAGCCACACAGGATGGCGTGGAGATTGAACATGCCGGTGCGAACGGCATGGTGATTGATCAAACAGATGCGAACGGTATTTATATTGGAACAGCCTCACAAGCCGGAATAAGGATTGGACAGACAGGGACGCATGGTGTGATGATTGATCAGGTAAATGGAGATGGGGTTCATATCGGGACAGCATCACAGGATGGTATGGAGATTGGTCAATCTGGTGCAAACGGCATCTATATTGGTTCAGCCACACAAGCCGGAATAAGGATTGGACAGACAGGAACGCATGGTGTGATGATTGATCAGGCAAGCGGAGATGGGGTTCATATTGGGACAGCATCACAGGATGGTATAGAGATTGGTCAAGCTGGTGCAAACGGCATCTATATTGGTTCAGCCACACAAGCCGGCATAAGGATTGGACAGGCAGGTACGCATGGTGTGATGATTGATCAGGCAAATGGAGATGGGGTTCATATCGGGACAGCACGACAGGATGGTATAGAGATTGGTCAAGCTGGTGCAAACGGCATCTATATTGGTTCAACCACACAGGCTAGTATAAAAATCAAGCAGGCAAATACAGATGGTCTGGTGATTGACTGGGCAGAAAAGAATGGTATTCACCTTGGTGTAGCCATGGAAAATGGCATGAAGATAGCAATGGCAAATAAGAATGGTATAGTAGTTGACGAAGCACATGAGGATGGTATTCATATTGGGACAGCTACACGAGAAGGCATAGAGATAGATCAGGCAATCAACGGATCTGGCATAGTAATTCATCAGGCAGGTGTAGATGGTATTCATATTGGTACAGCCACACAGGATGGCATGGAAATCGAGAATGCAGGCGGAAGTGGTATTCGTATTGGTACTGCCATAGGAGATGGGATGCAAATAAACTATGCCGGCGGAAAAGGGATATCTATTGGAATGGCTACAAGTACCGGTATTTATGTTGGCATGGCTGGGGGAAATGTACTTTCTGGACGTAACAACTCTTATGCTGATCCAACCATCTTAATTAAGAATGAGTACCATCAAGCAACCGATATAGGCAAGCTGATTCAGGGATGCGATTACACTGGTGACATAGTACTACAGGTTGACGGTTCTGGTGTATTATGGGTAAAAAGAGATGTGATTGCAAATGAAGAAGCAACGATTTATCTAAGCGGGGATTTCATTAATGCTATTACTCTTGACTCTGCACATCTAATGAAAGTATTCCTCACACCAACTGCTGATTGCAATGGACTGTATGTGTCTGAAAAAACGACTACCAATCCGATCTATTTTAAGGTAAAAGAACATAGCGGTACGAGTGATGCTACCTTTGATTATCGAGTCGTAGGAAAAAGGAAAGGCTATGCAGATGTAAGGTTTTAGTCGTAGACGCAACAACATGCAGGGAAGAGAGCGTTGCAAAGTCGATGCAATGTTTACGATTTTTAAGACATAACCACGAAAAGCACGAAGGCACAGAGCCTGTAGGATGGGTGCTAACCCATCTATCCTATCCACAATCATCAGCCACATGATAAGTGGTAAACGCAAAGAAATAAGAGAAATAGATGGGTTACGCTTCACTTCACCCATCCTACAACTTCCATTATATTGTCTCCTTAAGAACTCAACAGCTGCAACATGTTTCTCCGGAGGTTGAGACAACCAGTAGGCAAGATTATCTTTGACTTCGGAGTAGTTGTTTAGGTTGGTTTTTCTTACGATCTTCTGAATCATACCCATCTCCTTATATTCAGGTTAGCAATGCAATTCCAATTTTCTTTGTCTAACGATATGCTTAGCGACATGACTTGTCCGCGTCGGCTATAGAGCAACCTGTTGAGGGGTAATAGCAGGGAAATCATACACAGTCTTGCCATTTAATTTGCGATTTTCCTTCCTATCCTTTTCTGTTACTGCTAATGCAGCTTGACAGAGTGCTGCATATCCCAAATGTGCGGAATCTTCTCTTTTTTCACTTTTCTCTAATTACACCCCTCTTGCCAGCGTAAGGACAAAAATACCACTGCTGCTGGCCTGTTTCAGGATTCGGCTGCACTCATTTGAGGTGGCACCGGTTGTAAAAACATCGTCAATCAAGAGTATCCTTTTTCCTGAAAATTTTTCAGGCTGTTTGATACTGAAGGCATTATGAATATTTTTTATTCGCTGGCTTCTTTTTAGTGAAGCCTGAGTGGTGGTTGCTTTTATCCGTTTAAGATTATTTCGAGATACAGGGATGCCCAGCTTTTTACTCATAAAAGCAGCCAGGATATCCGATTGATTATATCCCCGTGATTTAAGCTTGGTTTTGTGCAAGGGGACAGGAACAATAATATCTATCCCCTCATTCCAGCCCAAACATCTGATACGGTCTACCATCAAAGAACCAAGCGTCTCTTGCAGCCCTGTTTTGCCCTCATACTTAAAGAGCCAGATAGCCTTTTTTAATACATTCTCATATGTTCCGACTGCCCGTGCAGATGTAAAATATCTCCTCATGGTGCGACACTGGCGACATAAAGGGTGCTGTACGAGATTAAAGGATGGAGATAGCGGTTTCCCACACTTCTCACATATGGGTAATTCTATGGGCTTTATTTTGTTAAGACAATCAGAACAGATGTATCGCTGCCTCATTGTTTCCAAAGGATTAGGACAAAGGCTGCATTCTGCTGGAAAGATAAGATTGAATAATCCCCAGAAGATTCGCTTTGTCATGGGTAACAATTGCAGCATTTATGCCCCTTATTTTATAATTAATAATTATCAATTATCAATTAACAATCATTGATAATTATGTAACCGTTCACAGTGGATAGATACAAAAGAACAGAACACACTGTCATTCCTGCCCCGTATCAAGTACGGGGCAGGAATGACAGCAATATACGGTGTCAATTCAGAACCGACGACCGTGAACGGTTACATACTTACTAATTAATAATTGATAATTTTAAGCACGCACCATGGATCAGCAGCCATGTAATCTGTTTCTTTGGAATAGTAGTATGCCCTGGCTCGGCAGCCGCCGCAGATTTCCCGATGTTCGCATCCCCTGCATTTTCCCTTGTAAGCAGAGCTTCTAAGATTACGAAGTATGGGGGATTCCTTCCATAAAACAGAGAAGGGTGTTTCCTTAATATTTCCTATTATCAGCGGCAGGTATGGACATGGAGAGACATCCCCATTGGGCAGGATGCAGCAATAACCTATCCCTGCCAGACAACCACGCATAAAATGAGGGGATAGGCAACCTGCCTTAGATGCAAGAGGCATGAATTGAGGGGCACAGGTTGGCTTTAATTCAAAGGCAGGATTTTTTAATTGCTTTTCTATAATGCCATTCAGCAGGGCATGATATTTCCTTGGAGATATCTTGGTCGTTAAATCCTTTGCTCGTCCGGTATGCACCAGAAAAAAGATGTGATGTGCCTTTGCTCCAAGCCTTTGAGATAGGTCGGAAAGTTCGGAGAGTTCATCCATATTAAAGTCCATGACCGTAGTATGTATCTGAAAATCAAGCCCTGCCTGAAGACAGGCATTGATGCCGGACATAGTTTGCTTAAAAGCCCCTATGTATTGCCTGAATTCATCGTGATTCTCCGGCTGGCTGCTGTCAAGGCTTATCCCTACCCGACTAATTCCGGCATCAAGCAACCTTTTCGCTGTTTTTGAGTCAATCAGCATCCCATTGCTGCCCAGAACACACCTGATCCCAAGAGAATTAGCATATTCAACCAATTCATAGATATCATCCCTGAGAAGTGTCTCTCCGCCGGAAAAGATGATGCGACTACAGCCACTCTCCCTGAGCTCAAACAACAGGTGTTTACCCTCAATGGTATTCAACTCATACTCATCCCTTTCCCCAGCATCACGATAGCAATGCTTACACCGCAGATTGCACGCCTTGGTCATGTTCCAGGAAACAAACATAGTACCTCCATAGTCGGGAAGGCTGAAGGCTGAAGGGAGAAAGGAAAGAAAGTTATTAGAACATCTTCCGCCTATTCCACCTTCTCCACATTGCCTCTGTCTCTTCTCTGAACCTTCAGCCTAATTACCTTCAGCCTTCAGCCTAAATATACACCCCAAACCTCTCTTTTCTCTTTTCCAGCACCCTTAAGAAGGCATTAACCACCTCAGGATCAAACTGTTTACCAGAACACCTTTTGAGTTCCATGATTGCGGTCTCGACATCAAGGGCTTTCCTGTATGGTCTATTAGAAACCATTGCCTCAAAGGAATCAGCTACCTCAATGATTCGAGCCTCAAGGGATATTTCATCCCCGGATAGTCCATGGGGGTAGCCTTTTCCATCCATCCTTTCATGATGTTGTGAAACCCCAACCACAATCTCATCTGGAAATTCTCCGGAAGAAAGGATTCTTAAGCTTGTAGTGGGGTGATTTCGTATCTTTCCAAACTCTTCTTGTGTTAATCCGCCTGGTTTAAGGAGTATCTCTTCTGGTACGCCAATTTTTCCAATATCATGAAGAAGGGTGGCAATCTCAAGGGTTTCTATGGCTGATTCTGTCATACCCATTTCCCGGGCAGTAGATACAGCATACCATACGGTTCGCTCTGAATGTCCCCGGGTATGGATATCCTTAGCCTCTATTGCCTCTGCTAAGGAGCGGGTAATATTTATAAGATTGGTTTTAATTGCGGCAACCAATCTTTTGTTTTCAATAGCTATTGCAGACTGAACAGCCAGACTGCTTAAAAGTTGAATCTCATCTATTGTATATTTATGAGGGGTTTGCGAATAAACCGTAAGCACACCAAGTACGGTATTTTTCATCAATAATGGCACAGACAGGAAGGAAATTATCCCTTCATTTATTACCTGCTGCGGGTTTTCCAGAAGGCTGTTTGTTCGGACATCCTCTACAATTACTGGCATCTTTGTCTCTGCTACCCGTCCAACAATGCTCTTGCCAATCTTTATTTCATGTCTTTTATAGAGGTATCTCTTGCTTAACCCACAGGAGACAGTCATAATCAGCTCGGTTTTTTCATGATTAAACAGCCGCAAGGAACATTTTTTTGTATTAAGGGTTTTGGCTGCACCATCAACAATAGCAGATAAAACATTTTTTAGATCAACATGAGATATTAATGTTTTACTTATATGATTTATGGCAGCAATCTCTGTATTTTTCTGCTCCAGCAAAAACTTATTTGTGTACAACTCAGAGATGAGTTTGCTTATGTCTTCCATATCCCTCAAGATAGTGTTCAATCTTCCCTTTGGTAATCTGTTTACTCTATAGGCATCGATAGGTAATGGCGTAAGATCAATTTCACACTTAACCGCCAGCTCATTTAATAACTTGTTTTCTGAGTACATCCCCTCAGAGACTATTCCTCCAAGAAGCACATCTTTCAGCATAATCGGTACAATCAGGAATAGATTCCCTGCCGGGCATGTAAATAGACTGCCTTTTTTTGTGAGAGAAAGCTTTTTTAAGGTATCAGCATAAAATTCAAGACATATCCTTGAACCATCCTCATTATGGTTGATAATCTCACAAAAACCAGGAAGCTTGCCTTTATCGATTGATTCCCCTCTTTCATTAATCAATCGTATATTTAGCCCTGATGTCCTTGAACATGCTTTTATTATGCAGCGAATTTGAGACGAAGCAATTAATTTTGATAGTGTGAATTGTTTGGACAAGATAACCTCCTTGGTAACTGTTTACGGTTGTCAGTTCACGGTTCACAGTTTTTAGTAAACTATACTCAGCGAGGCCACAAATAGTGATTTTAGGCATGGTTCAAAACTGTTCATCACAGGGTTACAAAGACACAGAGAATAACAACCCCCTTAATCCCCCTTTACTAAGGGGGAGAACCCCCTAACCCCCTTTTCTAAGGGGGAATTAGGGAAATACAGCCATCCACTTGCCCACTCAGTTTGTTACCCTGATTTGAACCATGCCCGATTTTACGCAAAGAGTGACTCAGGCGTCATTGCGAGGAGCTACTGCGACGAAGCAAGCTCATCGCAGCGAGATTGCTTCGTCGCAGTAGCTCCTCGCAATGACGGGTTGGTAATTTCCCTCATTGCTTGCTGACTAATTAGACTTTGCGCGACCTTTCGTAGTTATGTCTTAAAATCGCAGATTATACCCTTGTTAAGTATATGCAACGATTGAAGTATTTTGGATATCTATCTTCTGTTTTTTTGTAACCGTAAACCGATAACTGTAAACCGTGAACGGTTACCCTTAAGTTTCTTCTCTTAAAAGCTGACACCTGATACCTGAACTACCTATTTACCATCCAGCCTTATAGTTTGCACCTTTTGGCCTGCTGTATTATAGATATCTATCCTTGAAGCATTCTCAAGATAGGGAATATTCAAGGTAATCGACTGTTTATCCAATATCTTCATCTTTTCATCCTCAATAGCTTGCTCTTCAATGTTTTGCTTAACCTTCCGTTTAACCTTGTAGAGGCTGTCTCCCTTATAAAGATTGCTACTCTGAATTAGTTTATAGCTTTTTTGCTTTGGGTTAACCTCTTTCTCTTCCTCTTCAAACATAGAATCTTTTTGAGTTATGGATGAAGCCTTCTTATCGACAAGAAGGTATAGGGTTTTTAATGTTCTGCCTTCAGAAGAGACTACATTAACCTTATAGGTATTTTGTCCAGGAAATGACTGGATGTTTTTATTTCTTTCTGCATAGGTATATTTGAGAGTTACCCTTTCACATTGGACAGTATTTTTAGAGCAAACAAGTGATATTTCGTAATGCTTAAGCATAATATCTGCCTCTGCAGGCTTTGCTATCATGAATAATACAAGGAATAATAAAAGATGTTTGAACATATTTCACCTGTTTGCAAATAGCTATCAGCTATCAGTCTTTAAGGCTGACAGCTGATAGCTATTTATGTCCCAATAATAGCGATTCCAATTCCAAGCAATGCTCCAACAATTACCTCTACCGGGGTATGTCCAAGCAGCTCTCTTAATCTGGTCTCACCTATTTTCCCCTCAGCACAGAACTCGTCAAGCATCTTGTTTAATACCTTTGCCTGTTGTCCTGCAGCCCGTCTTACCCCAACGGCATCAGTCATGGTGATTAAAGCAAAAACAAGAGTAACTGCCCACAATGGATTTTCCAATCCCTGAGTTTTGCCTACAGCGGTTGTTAATGCCATAACTGTAGCTGAATGAGAACTCGGCATTCCGCCGGAGCCAAGCAAAAGCTTAAAATTGAATTTTTTATTTATCATTGCATAGATTGCAACCTTGAATAGTTGGGCAGTCAACCATGCAAAGAATACAGGGGGAAATATCTTGCCTTTAATAAGCGTAATAAATAGATCGTGCAGCATATTTGTTTCCTTCCTTTAATTTGTGAAAGAGTAGGTCAGGCATTCTTGCCTGACAGTCAGACAAGAATGTCTGACCTACCTTCACAACATTCTTCTACTCTCAAGTGCTTTTGACAGGGTTACCTCATCAGCGTATTCAATATTGCCGCCTACAGGAATGCCGTGGGCGATTCTGCTGACCCTTGTTCCAATTGTTTTCAATAGTCTTTCGAGATACAGAGCTGTTGCCTCTCCCTCTACATCCGAGTCTGTAGCAATAATAATCTCTCTTATTTCTTCTTGTTGAATCCTTGTCAAAAGCTCATCTATCCTCAAATCATCCGGTCTAATGCCATCTAATGGAGAAAGGGCTCCTTGTAGTACATGGTAAGATCCCTTATAAGTCTTTGTTCTCTCCATAGCAATAATATCAGATGCTTGTTCAACAACACAAATCAGTCCATGGTCTCGTGTCCTATCCTGACAGATGTGGCAAGAAGAATCCTCTGTAATGTTGTAGCATATGGGACAATTTTTTATTCTATCCTTTACCTCCATAATTGCCAAAGCAAGTACCCTTGCTTCTGTTGCCGATATCTTAAGAATATGAAATGCCAGCCTCTGAGCGGTTTTTGGTCCTATGCCCGGAAGCTTATTCAATTCATGTACAAGTTTAGCCATGGACGGTGTAAGATACATTATAGGCAATACTCCTTTCAGGTAGATAGGCTGTAGGTGTTTAGACTGTAGGCTGAAGGTGAAAGGGAAATAGGCTGAAGTATCCAAATAGCTTCTATCTTCTACCCTTCAGCCTAAACACCTACAGCCTTCAGCCTAAAAATCACATCAATCCCGGTATCTTTAAGCCACCTGTAATCTTACTCATCTCACCGGATATCATCTCCTGAGCTCTGGAAAGTGCCTCATTAACAGCAGCACATATCAGATCCTCAAGAAGCTCAATATCATCCGGATTTACAACATCTTTTTCAATCTTTACAGAAACGATCTCTTTTTGACCATTAGCTGTAACAGTAACCATGCCACCGCCTGAAGAGGCAGACACAGTTTTTTCTGCCAGCTCTTCCTGAAGTCGAGTAACCTTTGCTCCCATATTCTCGACCTGTTTCATCATGTTTTGAAACATCTTCTGCTGCATAACATTTCCTCCTGTAAAATTATTCGACCTGTGAAGTTGAAATTTACCACAGGATATATTTTTTGTAATAGATCAGTGAACTGTAGGGAATTATATGGCATAAGTTATGGAGTGCGAAAGCTTACTTGCTTTCGCTTTGGAATGCGGCAGCTTACTTGCTGCCGCTTTAGCTAAGTGAGGACAAAAGCGAAAGCAAGTAAGCTTTCGCACTCCATATAGCTTAAACTCATGTGGCAAATTTCAACCGCACAGGTCGAAATTATTTGTAATTGTTCACGGTTGTCGGTTCACAGTTTTTCAACCGTGAACCAATAACTGTCCACCGTAAACGGTTACTATAGTTCTTCACTTTTCACTTTACCTCGTGTCTCTACGATACCCTTCCCCCTTCAAACATATCCATCACCCTTTCTATGTTTGAAGAGACGCAAGTCGTTGCGGCTCTATCCGGATGAACAGGCGGCATTTTTTTTGTCTGATGATCTGTCGAAGCTCCCTGTCCTTGAGCAAGTAGGGTCTTTATCTTCAATGCTTTTCCTATGACCTCATGTATCTTAGCTTCTATTAATTCCTTATACTCTAATTTATCTACCCCTGACTTATGAAAGGAAGAATCAAACTCGATAGTCAGGATATTATCATTAAGGCTGACAATTTTCCCACAACCCAAGTGAGAGGCTACGGCAGGCCGTTGTTCACGAATCATATCGGAAATATTAGTCCATACCTGAATAATTCTTTCCAATGACAGCTCTCGAGATGTGAGTTGGGAGGGCTTGAGAATTGTAGGTTGAGGATTGTCCCTCTGTTCCTCCTCTGTGCCTTTGGGGCGGGTTTGGAACCCGCCCCTACATGCCTCGGTGTCTTCATCCCCTTCTATGGACATCCTTTGTTCTATCTGAACCAGTTTTTCTACTATCTCAGACAAGGGGATTTCTGTCTTTAGTCTGCACAATCTAACCATAGCTGTTTCTAATATCGTGCCTGCCTGTGCATGGGCATATTTCATCTGTTCATTTGCAGCTCTCAAACAATCTATTGCTTTTAATATAGCCTCAGCCGAAAGCTGTCCGGATTGTTCCTTTAATGTTTCCTTGCTTTCGCTTGTTATATCCAGAACACCTTCGTTGCACCCTATTTTAATCATGAGCAGATTTCTCAGGTGTAAGATTACATCTCTGGTAAGTTGAGACATATCCACGCCCTTGTTTATCAGGGCATTAACCATCTCAACAACAGAATTATCCTGTTGATTGATGATAGCATTGGTGATAGAGATGAGGACATTCTCAGGGACTATGCCCATAACCACAAGCACATCATCCTTGGTAATCTCTTTTCCTCCGGTGTAGGACATAACCTGATCCAGAATACCCTCTGCATCCCTCATCCCGCCTTGAGCAGCCCGTGCAATGAGCAAGAGTCCATTACTATCAGTCGTTATTCCTTCATTATCGCAGATATATTGAAGCTGTTTAAGGATATTTTGAGTACTAATCCTTCTAAAATCAAACCGCTGGCACCTTGAAAGAATGGTGGCAGGGAGCCTATGTGGTTCAGTAGTGGCAAAGATAAATACTACATGCGGTGGTGGCTCTTCGAGGGTTTTCAGCAATGCGTTAAAGGCTTCAGGGGTAAGCATATGCACCTCATCGATGATATATACCTTATACCTGCCTCTGGCCGGGGCAAACATCACCCTTTCACGAAGATCACGAATCTCATCAATCCCCCGATTTGATGCCCCATCTATCTCGATGATGTCCATGGACATTCCCCTGGCAACCTCCATGCAAAGGCTACAATTCCCACAGGGTGTTGAGGTAATACCGGTTTCACAGTTCAGGCACTTAGCAAGGATTCGGGCAGTGGTTGTCTTGCCGGTTCCGCGAGAGCCGCAAAACAAGTATGAATGAGATATTCTTCCTGTATTAATGGCGTTAATAAGGGTTTGGCTGATATGCGGCTGTCCAATTACCTCTTCAAAGATTTGGGGTCTATATTTTCTGGCAAATACGGTATAGGACATCGATAGCTTCTCCAATTAATAATTATTAATTTTATTTAATGGCCGTGCACCTATCTTCGACAGGCTCTAACGAGTGATAATTCTAAGTCCAGACTCCAGACAGGCACTTCTGCGACATACCCCTAACTACTTACCGCTGCTTCCTTCCGGATCTGACGGGGTTGGGCAATTAAAAATAGCACAGAACCCATCTATCATCATCCTTTCTTCTAATTCATTCTCACCAGAACAAGCCTCACGATAGGAATTCAACCCTGCATGAGCGGATTTCAGGTAACAAGGCACCGCTAGCTCCCCATTTAGCACGGCCAGGAAATTGATCATTAATGAATAATGAATAATGAATAATGAATAATAAGTATACCTGAAAAATAAAATATGTCAAGGAGAAAAAATGAAAATTGCAGTTATGTTGCAAAAGTTTTGTTAAAAACAAAAAAAGACTTGACAAAATGTTGAAGATATGGTATCATTTATTTGTATTTAATTTAACAGGATTCAAAAAAATGTAGTATAATCATTGACAAGGGCTTTATCGGTATGGGTAAAGGAGCGGATTTTGAATCATGTTTTAATTGGGATTCAACACAGCCGTGTTGTTGATATATAAGTATAGCGTGTATTTATTAAATGTTATAGTAGAGGAGGTGACAATAATGAAGAGAGAAAAAGGTTTTACTTTGATTGAATTGATGATTGTGGTAGCAATTATAGGTATTCTTGCTGCTATTGCTATTCCAAGGTTTGCAGCCTTAATTGATAAGGCAAGGGAAGCAGGTGCAAGGGGTAACTTAGGTGCCCTGCGATCAGCTATTGCTATTTACTATGGTGACACAAAGGGATATTGGCCACGAAGTCTGGATACTGTGACCTATAATATAATCTCAGGAAACGAGATAGAGCCATTGCCTGCTTTTGTTCCAAAGTATTTGGCGAGAATTCCATACGCTACTTTGAAGAGAAATGCAAAGAATAGCCGTGTTAATTCTGTAATAGTAATTAATACCTCGGAAGATGCAGAGGCTCTTGATATTAAAGGTGAAACGGGTGGCTGGATATACTCATCAAATAGTGGAGATATCAGAATCAATAGTACATGGCAGGATACTACTGTGTTAGTAACTGCAGATACTACTATGAAGTACTCTAATTATGGGCATGAGGAGCCATGATCCTGAGTTGTAAGTTTTTTTTGATAGTGCGAGAAGCCAAGGGGTTGGCAGGGATTATTCCTGTCAACCTCTTTTTATCTGTAAAGGGTGCGTTCCCCGAACGCACTCGGTTGGCAGGAGATTAATTCCTGTCAACCTCTTTTTATTTGTAAAGGGGTGTAAGTAATTTGACAGGCAAAGGAAAACTTAAAGAATTTGTTATTGATGTTATTATTCCAGCTTTAATATTGGCTTTATTAATTAGAACCTTTGTTGTGCAGGCATTCAAAATTCCCTCAGAGTCAATGGTCCCAACCTTGCAGATAGGGGATCATCTTTTTGTATGTAAATTCAGCTATGGACTTAAAATTCCCTTTATTGATAAAACTATATTTAAGTGGAATTCTCCAAAAAGAGAGGAGATTATTGTTTTTCGTTATCCGGAAGATCCTAAACGAGACTTTATTAAAAGGGTAATTGGGTTGCCAGGAGAAAGTTTTCAGGTTGTCAACAAAGAGATTTATATTAATGGCAGCCATTTGATTGAGCCGTATAAGATTCATAATGATTTCTATCCATCTACTACCAAGTTTTCACCAAGGGATAATTGGGAGAAAAGTAAGGTTATCCTCCCAAATAAGGTCTTTGTTATGGGGGATAATCGGGATAGTAGCTTAGATAGCCGATTTTGGGGACAACTTGATATCAATATGATCAAGGGAAAGGCTCTCTTTATCTATTGGCCACCATGGCGAATAGGGCTTATTAAGTAAGCTGATAGCGAATAGGCTATTAGACTGTTAGGCTGTAGTTTGAAGAACAAACCGCTCTCGTCTTTATTTTCCTAACAGCCTATAGTCTATTCACCTACAGTCTTACTTGTGAAATTGGAGGTAATAGGACTTGAAGAAAAAGAAAGAGCATATTGATGAAATAACCATTTCAGTGAAATCATTAGAAAAGCTTGAGGAAAAGGCGTATTCTTTTGATGAATGTATGGAACATCTAAAACGATTAAGGGCTGAGTTTGAAAATTATAAGAAACGCCATGAAAGAATCCTTATGGAAAATAGACAGTTATCTAATGAGAGGCTGATTAAAGAGTTAATCCCGGTATTAGAGAACCTTGATCGTGCCCTGGATAAAACCAGTCTCGCATCCCCTGAATCCTTTTTTGAGGGAGTCTTTCTGATTAATTCCCAACTCAATGATATTCTTAAAAAACAAGGCTTGACTAAGATGCAAACCATAGGGGTTCCATTTAATCCAGTGCTTCATGAAGCCTTGATGCATGTACCGTCAGAACAATATCCAGAGGATGTGATTATTGAGGATGTTCATGGTGGATACATGTTGTTTGATAGGGTTATTAAACATGCACAGGTAATTGTTTCAAAAGGGAAATGAATAGAATTGATAATTGTTAATTGATAATTCTACTTAGGGGTGAAATAAGTTGGCTCAAAAACGAGATTATTATGAGGTTCTGGGTGTGAGCAGAAATGCCGGGGCAGATGATATAAAGTCATCTTATCGAAAACTGGCAAAACAGCATCATCCGGATGCTAACCCAAATGATAAAAAGGCTGCTGAAGAGAA
>JACQYP010000089.1 GCA_016208205.1 Candidatus Desantisiibacteriota bacterium
ATTTCTTGCTCCTCGTTTACCATAATCTACACACCCTAAATTCAGACAACAAAACTCTTCAATTCGTTTCATCTCCCCCTCCATTATCAAAATCCCTGTATATTCAATCAGCTCTATCTATTTAATCATATCGACAATTTTAAGAAAAACTTAAGGAATTAAGGGACACAAGGTATATTTGTCAAGCCTGTTAAAAATCAAAATTATGCTCAAAAAGGGGTGTCGACAGGCTGTTACGAAACAGATAAATAGCGTCAAAGAACAGTAGATGTGTATTGTGAAGGCAGTAGTGTGAAGCTTTAGTTTTGCCTAATAATTAGCGAGGCTAAAGTCTCGCACTATATTGTTGGCAAATACTGTATACAGTGTACCGTAACTACTCAGGTTCACGGCTCAAGGTTGAAAAGCGATAGAGCTTGTCCCTGCGAATGCAGGGAAACGCAAGTCACTCAACCGTGAACCTTGAACCGTGAAGGAAGACAACCTGAGTAGTTACAAAAATTCGTACAATTTGTGTAATTCGTGGTTAAAAAATCTTACCGCCACTTACACAACCCCATCTCATGCTTATGTAAAAGCTCCGGATGATAGGGAATGACACGGACAGATATGGTATATCGTCCGCTATCATTTGGATGAAAGTTGTACCGATAGTAATATTCCTCTTTAGGAGATGATGACATCCCTGTCATTTGTGCTGTGTCAGTTTCCATAGCTATCTGCTGTACATGTCCTTCATTATCCTTAACATAAAGCTCAACTATTACATCCTTTGGTTGAAGCTTTCCAAGACATGCAAGCACCTTAATGGGTTTTGAGCTGCCAAACATTATCGGAGCATCATCTCCATCCAACATAGACAATCTGACATTTTTCCAGTTGTCAATAATATTCCTTTTCCATGCTGCCAATTCTTTGGCAATAGCATGATCGTTTATAAATCGTCTCTTGCCTGCATCAGAGGCTTTGATGTAACACTTACGGGTATATTCACGAACCATCCTATCTGTATTAAATATAGGGGCTATGGTTTTTATGGACTCTTTTGACATCCGTATCCAATCATTTTTTTCCTCTTGTTTGTAATAAAGTGGAATGATTTCTTCCTCAAGCAGACAGTACAAGGAATTACTATCATCCACATCTTGTTTTGTCGGGTCATCATACTCTCGTTCATCCCCAATTGCCCAGCCATTTCCTTCCTCATAGCCTTCAGCCCACCAACCATCTAAGATGCTCAGGTTAATGCCGCCATTTACAGCAACCTTTTGCCCGCTTGTCCCACTGGCTTCATACGGCCGCCTTGGTGTATTCAACCAGACATCTACACCAGAGACAAGGTGTCTGGCAATATTGATATCATAGTTCTCTAACAAAACAATTCGTTTGCGGAATTCAGGCATTTGAGAGACATTGTATATCTGACGAATAACATCCTGACCAAGATGATCAGCTGGATGAGACTTGCCTGCAAAAACAATCTGAACAGGTCTTGCAGGGTCATTAACAATCTTTTTCAGTCTCTCTAAATCCTTAAGGATAAGGTTTGCTCGTTTATAGGTAGCAAATCGTCTGGCAAATCCAATGGTTAATATCTCAGGGTCAAGAATATTTTCTGCCTCCCTGATCTCGGTTGTGGATGCCATATTCCTGATGCGTTGTTTCTTTAGATTGGTTCTGACAACCTCAATCATCTTGCGTTTAATATCCTGCCTGACACCCCAGTAAATATCATCAGGGGTATCATAGATCTTTTGCCAGAACTCAGGCTTAGACAAATTGCTTCGCCATTCTTGTCCAAGGTATTGATCAAAAAAGTCTGCCATGGGTGGAGTAATCCATGTAAAGGTATGAATGCCATTGGTGATGTGGATAATGGGATTTTCTTCTGCAGGAATATCCGGCCAAAGCTGTTCA
>JACQYP010000107.1 GCA_016208205.1 Candidatus Desantisiibacteriota bacterium
AACTACTGTATTTTGCATGGGTTAGCATTCTTCTTGAGTTCTTTCATTTTACATTTCTCATTTTACAGTAGCCATTTTACAGTTCTTCGCCTTTATCCCCTGTGATAGCCGAACACTTACAAAAAACTTGAACATCGAGTATAAGCAAAATAATACAAATAAAGTATACCATATAGATAAAAAAATTGCAAGAGAAAATCGTTAAAATTAGCAATTCTTATTTTAAGTTTTTACCGCAGAGGACGCAGAGATCGCAGAGGAATAAGAGATGGTTATCAGTAATCGGTTATCAGGTGAGCAGTAAGACTGATTATCGATAACCAAGCTTTGTGGCTTTGCGTGAGAAAAAGGTAACTACTCAGGTTGTCTCCCTCCTTCACGGTTGACAACTTACTCTCTTAACCCTTGAACCATACCACTAATAACGGCAAGCAAATACTAAGAAAGATAGAAAAAGATAAAATAATACTTGACAAGCTCAAATTTATAGTGTATTGTATAAATGTAAATTGAAAATTATTCAGTTTCAAAAAACTGGTGCTGATAGATAGATATTTATACAAATTAAGGAGGTATCCAAAAATGGTACACTTAAGTAAAGGAACGCAAATTTTAGGAGGATGTTTTTTGTTTTTCTTGTTGTTGGCTGGTGTCGGTCAGGCAATACCCAGTCTTCAACTTTATATCCCGGGTTCTACATATGACTCACTTACAGAGACATGGGTAACCCATGACTCTGATTTTGAGCTTCAGGTACTGGGAGCAACTTCACCTGATTCTGCTGAATATATCAAGGATGTGAAGCTTTATGTTGCTATTAATGAGAGTGAAAATGGGTTAGCCGGTGCGTTCGTAAAGATTAATGGATCAGCTATAAGCTTTGATATTTATGGTGAGCCTTTTACCGCAGGGCATGGTATCTATCCTACCTATTATAATGCTTACTCGTTGCCAGACCTTATGGTAAGTACTGCTGGGAAGACTGTTAATAACTATAATCCTGGTGAGAGCGGCAGCGATACTGGAGACATTCAGTATCTCCAGATAGAGTATGGTGGATATTCATCCATTCGTTTTGATGCAAGCGGTACGGTCGTAGATTCCTGCGGTAAGACATGGGAGAGAACAGCACCATTCTCTCATGATGCAGAAGCCTCAGCCTCAAATCCAAATGCTGTTCCAGAACCAACAACCATGCTTCTTCTGGGAACAGGATTGTTGGGTATACTCAGGCTTAGGAAAAGAAATATAGCGTTGTAATAAATCAGGGATTAGTCGGATAGACATAACTCGTCGTTCAAATTTTTTAACATTACCGTATGGGGTGCAGGAAATGCACCTACTTGCTTGGTGTTTTTGGAAGGCGGCAGCTTACTTGCTGCCGCTTTTAACTAAGGGCACAAGAGAAAAGCGAAAGCAAGTAAGCTTTCGCACTCCATATCACCTATAGATCTGAGTCTGACCCATCTGCAGAAAAACCCCCTGTCAGTGGTAATCAAGCAATTAGTAACGGATCACCAATCGCCTTACCCTTCATCAATAGACTAATTCGTGGCTAAATTGACTAATTGGTTGCATTCTTTACAGCCGATGAAAATTCAGGTGGCAGGAGAAGGCAGATAAGGTGAAGAAACGCCTTGAAGGCAGGGATAATGTTTGATGAGCCTATTAATTCTTTGCTTGCTCCTACTGGAAACTTGAGCAAAACAACAATAGCTACGCCAACCAATATCATTCCCCTGATAATCCCAAAGATTATCCCGCCAAGGTTATCTACCCAACCCAGCATGACGATTTTCATTATCTTTTGAATTATTATCCCGCCAAAATTTATCAGAATATTTACCAGAACAGTGATAATCGCAAAGGCAACAGGCTTGGCTATCCCCGTCGGTATCCATTGCTGAAGAAGAACAGCCCCATTTCCAAATGTTCTCCCGGCAACAACAACCCCAAGAATAATCCCTGCCAGAGCAAATATTTCCCGAGTCAGCCCCTTCATCATACTGAGAATAATGCTTATTGCTATAACTGCAAGGAATAATATGTCGAGAATGTTCATCTGTGAATACTCCTGTTTGTAACCCGTAGCTTGTGATTTTGTTCAATGCCTTGAACGGTTATAAATTACCTTGCTCACACGGTTGATATGTCCTTTAAGTTTTTCATGTGTAAGATGCGTATAGTCTACAATATCAAAAAAATAAGGCATCGGGCTTTCATCTTCAAGCAAGAAGTGCAGATGAGAAACAGTCGTAAAGGTAATACCCTGACCCCAGATGGCTAAATCTACATCAGAGCCGGGTTTATTATTCCCTTTTGCCCTTGAGCCAAAGATAGCGGCTTTTTCAATCTCCGGCAGCTTAATAAGAGCAGCTATGATATAATTAATATCTTCCTGCCTTAACCCGCAATTCATGATTCACTCGCAAGATGCTCAAAAAGCTCGCAAAGCATGTCATAATATTTCGTACGAATCATTAATTCCGCTTCTTCAGCAACAGCTTCTTCATAGGTATGAGCCATCAGGTTTCTTTTTTCAAGGGCATCTATCCATATATATCCATCTGAAATTAGTTGAATCTGGAAAGCTGTCTGGATAGCATTTCTTGGACTTTTAATCGTAAAGCCCTCCTCCTCCAGATAATCTTTTGCTGTTTTCCATGCAAGCTCAAAGGTATATTCAAAGCATTGAATCAGTCCTTGTTTTTCAAATTTGTTCAAGTGCGGCTTTTCAATAAATTCTTTCAACTGTCCCAATGCCTTGCTAAAGCTATCATACCGTTGCTTCCACCTTACATCTTCTTTTTCCATTACTTACTTCCTTTTATGCCTCAGACACATGAATGCTCACTTTGGCAGACACATAGGTCTGCCCCTACTTAATCACCGCAATCTTACCCGTTTTCTGGTTACTGTTAGACTCATCCTCAACCAGGAAGATATAAACACCGCTGGCAACATGATCTTTATCATTATTAACTGCATCCCATATCAATTTGTTGTTCCCATCAGGCATTTGTTGCCCCTTCTCATACACCAGCTCACCGGCAATATTGTATATCTTGATGCAAATAGGATGATCGGGAAGATTTCCAAAGGTAAAGCCTGTATGCCCTTGTGCCAGCAATAATGGATTAGGATAGACCTTCATTTTATCCAGGTTCAAGTACAGTGGAGTCAGCACAAAGTTTATCCCCAGAAGCTTGCCGGCTAATGACGGTGCCCCCTTAATACCCTTTATTGTTGAAACCCTGGCTATCTTTGTGTCCATCATTGGTTTGTAATTGGTTGGCGGAAGAATGGCTACGGTGTATGTCCCTTGAGGCAGGCCATTAATCTCATAATCTCCATCAGGGGTAGTTGCAGCTGTGCCCTTTAACACCAACTCATTATTATCCAACACCTTATATGCCTTGATAGGCACATAAGCCATGATGAGTTTCTGGGTTTCTTCTGCATCCTTATACATCCCACCGCTTATCTGTCCACCGATAACACTGAATGTGTTGCTCCTGCCCTCTTTACCGCTTGTTTGAGCAAGAATGCTTGTTTTTGGAGCAACTGCTGGGATTGACACGCTTCCAATGGCTATTCCATTCTCAATCATCAGGGTAACGCTTCCCATTACACCAGCAGAATCAAACAAGACAACATTTCCAAATTGATCGTTTATAGAATTACCCAGGGCATCACAGGCAAGGATCTTAACCTCAAATGATTCCTCTACTATCTGATCTTGAATCGGTGCAATGGAAAGGTAGGCAAGGGCACCGGAATTAACCGCAATCATTCCGGTAGAGCCATAATGATCCTTTTTGTCTGCAATCACGATTGAACCTGTCCCAATCCTTTCGGCTCTAAATGTAGCCGTAGTTCCCAGGCTGTTTGACAGTGTACCAATATCCCCATTTATCCCCCAGTTAGCCTGAACCTGTCCAAGCAGGTTATTGTCTGCATCATAACCTGCAGCACTTAAGACAACAATATCTCCGGCTGACAAGGACATATTATTATTCATGCCTGTTACTGCTAAATGATGAAGCACACCGGGTGTAACAATAATATCGTCCAATTGGGCAACATGCCCCTTGTTGTCTCGAGCAATAATGCTCCCTGTGCCCGGTTTCCTCGGGTCAAAGGTAACCATTGGTGCTCGTATCCCTGACAGCGCGCCGATATTTCCACAAATCTCCCATCGAACAGGAACATTCTTGACAAAATTCCCTGCCTCATCATACCCTTTTGCCTCCAGAAACAGGGTATCATCGGTGCTTAAGATTATTTGTTTATCAGCAGGATTAGCCACAATGGTTATCCGATGAATAGGTATTGGGAAGGCTTGCTCATTATTATAAAGCTTGAGAATCGGTACCCCTGTGGTATCCTCCCCGGCCAGAGCCAGATCAAGATCGCCATCATTATCATAATCAATCCAATTTACGCAACAGAAGATAACGCCGGGCAGGCTTTGAGTTGTGTCTACGGTAAAGGTGCCGGCTTCATTTTTATACAAGGTTGTGGTCCGGCTGCCGGACATGGTTTGTCCGGCAATAATCAGATCAAGGTTACCGTCATTATCATAATCCCCAAAAGCTATGGAGGAATGAAAGACAGGGGTAAGTATTTGCTTCGTATCCTCTACAAACTTGCCTTTATCATTATTGTATACCTTTATGATCGCCCCATCAGGCAGCCAGCCGCCTACAACCAGGTCAAGGTCGCCATCATTATCGTAATCTCCCCAGGCAAGCGAGCCATAATAGGTGCTTATCAAGGTTTGAGAATCCTCAACAAACTCCCCATCCTTGGCCTTTCTATATATTTTGGTATATGGCTGCCAGTTAGTGCTTTCATCACACCCGGCCATGCAATAGGAATCCTGCGTTCCATCCTTATTACTGTCTGCCCAGGCAACAGAGCCATAACGAACCTGAGGATGTTGCGAAGTATCCTCGATAAGAATACCGTCTACATTCAGATACACCTTTGAGACAGGCTGCCTGTCTGCATTATATCCGGCCACAGACAGATCTAATCTCCCATCACCATTAGAATCATTCCAGTTAATCTTTCCATAAGAGACACCGGCTATCTTTTGATTCATATCCTCTTGAAAGGTAGTAGTACTCCCCGGCTCATTCTTGTAAACCCTGGTTACCGGCTGCCCGGTTCTATCTAATCCGCATACAGCCAGATCAAGATCCCCATCCTTATCATAATCACCCCATGAAAGCGAAGCCTGGGTAATGCCAATCCATTGCTCCCCAGAATCAAGGAGTACCCCACAAAAAGCAGAGATTGGCAACCCAAGGATAAGTAAGGTAACAAACATTAATCGAATCATTTTGATTCCCTCCTTCATATAATAAATGTAACTACTTCAGGTTATCTGGCACGGTTCATGATTTGCTCTCCAATCTTGAACCTGAGTAATTACGGTAATAGTTTAGCATATTATGTCCTTTGCGTCAATCCTTTTTTTGTAACTTCAGCAATTCTTATTCCCTCTGCAAACTCTGAGTGCTCTGCGGTAAAAAGTCAAAATGAGAATTGCCGGGGAACCAACAAAAAAGATTGACAATGTCTATCAGCTTTGGTATAATATAGAGGTTCAACTATTAAACAACTCAAAAGGAATCAAGATACAATGCATACAAACATCAGGCAAATCTCTGGTGGTGTTACTGCCCCAAATGGATTTTCAGCATCCGGGGTTCGTTGTGGGTTAAAAACATCTGGAAATGATCTGGCAATTATTTATTCCCATGAGCCCTCTGTTGCAGCTGCGGTTTTTACAGCCAATAAGTTTCAAGCAGCACCGATTAGCATCTCAAAGCAGCATCTTGGACTCTCTGCTTCAACTGGCGGCGGACCTTCCGCAATTCAGGCAATTGTAGTAAATAGTGGTTGTGCCAACTGTGCCACAGGAGAACAAGGGATAAAAGACGCACAAAGGATGACAGAGATTGCTGCTGCCGGGTTAAATATCTCCAGGGATTCTATCCTTGTTGCTTCTACCGGAAAGATAGGGACATTTCTGTCAATGGACAAGATAGAAACAGGGATAAGCAATGCCTTGTCTGTGTTGAGTAAGGATGGCAGTCTGTCTGCAGCTGAGGCAATCATGACCACTGATACCAGACCCAAGCAAGTAGCTGTAGAAATGATGCTGCAAGGCAAACAAGTAATCATAGGCGGCATGGCCAAGGGTGCAGGCATGATCGCCCCAAACATGGCTACCATGCTCTGTTTTTTGACCACAGATGCTATCCTGTCCAATCCATTACTGATATCAATGCTTCAAGAGGCAGTTAATATCTCGTTTAATTCTATAACCATTGATGGAGATACCAGCACAAATGATATGGCAGCTATTCTTGCCAATGGAGCATCGGGTGTATCGCCAAACGAGTCTGATTTGAATATATTTCAAACAGGGCTTAATTTCGTTTGTCTCCAGTTAGCAACCATGATTGTCAGGGATGCTGAAGGGGCAACAAAGCTGCTTAGAATACATATCAAAAATGCACTCAGTCAAGATATTGCAAGAAAGATTGGCTTATCAATAGCAAATTCTACCTTAGTCAAGTGTGCCGTGTTTGGTGCAGATCCTAATTGGGGAAGAATCTTATGTGCTGTTGGAAATGCAGGGGTTGATATTGACTTAAAAGATATTGATATCTATGTTGACAAGGTACAATTAGTTAAGAATAGTTGTGCCGGAGGGTTTGATTCATCCCTGGCTCATCAATTATTATCCGCAAATGAGGTTGAGCTGACCGTAGACCTGAAACAGGGTGACCAGGAGGCTGTAGTTCTTGGGTGTGATCTTACAACAGAATATGTGAGCTTTAATGCTCATTATAGTACATAAGTAGACGAAGCGTCTCGCTTCGTATCTGGAGCAACAGAATATGTGAGCTTTAATGCTAATTAGCACATAAGGGGGTATCAATAATGCAAGTGTATCTAAACGGAAAATTAGTAGCAAAAGAGGAGGCAAAGGTTTCGGTATTTGACCATGGTGTTTTATATGGGGATGGGGTGTTTGAGGGACTTCGGGCATATAATGGACGGATATTCAGGTTAGAAAAGCATATTGACCGGCTGATTGATTCAGCCAAGGCAATCATGCTGAACATCCCGATTTCAAAGAAGGAATTAATAGATGCAGTCGTAGAAACTGTCCGGGCAAATAATATCCATGACGGCTATGTAAGGTTGGTAGTAACCAGGGGGACAGGGGATCTTGGGCTTGATCCAAGAAAGTGTCCCGTGGCATCTACATTTATTATTGCAGATAAAATAACCCTGTATCCGGAAGAGCTTTATCGAAATGGCATGGAAATAATTACCGTACCCACAAGGAGAAATATTCCGGAAGCATTGAATCCATGTATAAAATCATTAAATTACCTTAATAATATCATGGCAAAGATTGAGGCAATTCATGGGGGTGTGCATGAGGCACTCATGCTCAACTCTGAGGGATATGTGACTGAATGTACCGGGGATAATATCTTCATTGTCAGGGATAACATACTCCTTACTCCGCCAACATGGGTTGGTGCCCTGAAAGGGATTACAAGGGATGTGGTTATGGAGCTGGCAAAAGAGAACAAGATTGAGATCAAGGAAGAGGTATTAACCAGATACGATCTTTACACTGCAGATGAATGCCTCCTGACCGGTACAGCAGCGGAAATAATTCCTATAATAAAGATTGATTCACGCATAATTGGCACAGGAAAACCAGGGAATATAACCCTGAAGATTATGCAGCAATTCAGGAAACTTACCCAGACAGAAGGGGTTGAGGTTTATAAATCATAAGCGTTCAGCCACAGAGGTCACAGAAAGCAGCGATTTGACATTATCGCCTCTGTATAGGCATCAAACACACTTGAACTAAAGAGGACAAATCTTACGAGCAGGGGTGTATTGCCATGTTTTCCTGTTAGAAAATCAACAACAGCATTGATAGCTACTGGAGCAGCAAGGTTTACCGGGTATCTATAGGCACCGGTACTGATAGAGGGGAAGGATATTGACCTGCATCCATTCTCTATGGCTATTTTCAGGCTTTCAAGATAACAACCGGCAAGTATCTCCGGCTCATTTCTGTCTCCACCATGCCATATTGGTCCAACAGTATGGATAACAAACCTTGCCTTCATATTGCCGGCAGTAGTGATTACTGCCTGACCGGCAGGAAGTCGTCCCATTTGTGCTCGAATCTTTTTACATTCTTCTAATATTTTTGGACCACCTGCCCGATGGATAGCACCATCTACCCCTCCACCGCCCATGAGCCCGGAATTAGCTGCATTAACAATCGTATCTGTTGTCTCTTGTGTTATATCACCCTCAACTAAGCTAAGAATTGATTGATTAATTATTTTTTCCATAATACCACCTCTCTTGATGATTTATAGCTGTCAAATACCTTAAGTTTTGTGTGATCACGTATGATTTATTCCTAAAAGCCTTCAGCCTATCCACCTGAGTAATTACATTATAACATAATTCAAGAAGTATTATCAAGTAAAAAATTTAGTTTTTTGGAATGGGTCAATGAAATGTCAAGCTCCTTTTTCTCTTTTTTGCACAATTTGTACCATAATGAGAATTGCTGTATTAGAACAAAAAATGATTGACAAATAACCACTTGATATGGTAAACTATTTTATATGAAATTAAATAGTAGTCAAAGAACAAGAATTGCTAACATTCTTACTGACACAGGAAAGATAGTCTTTGCTGCATCGGTTATTTCACCAATATTTCAAGGTATGAATATTCATTTTTCTCTGGTCTTAACAGGTATTGCAATCTCTATCTGTACCTATTTAGTTGCTATTTACTTCGAAAAGGAGAACTAATATGTATGCTGTAGTTATAGGCGGTATAGCTATAATTATTTTTTTTCTTTTTTTTCTTTATGTTGATCACAGTTCAAAACATCCTACACCACATCATTAAAGTATCAGAAGAGCTATCCGCGATACAGAAGTGGGGAAATATAGGGACAGAACAATATCCTTGCCTCCTGTGCTTGCTGAATAAAATATCCAAAGGGACGAATAAAAGATAATCCAGACCTCGTGATTCCACATATGAAATACAGCTAATTTTTGGACACATTCAGCTCAAAAACAAGCTACCTCAAGTAACTAAGTACTTAAGATACAGCATATCATGGTATATATTGGTAGTCCCAAATGTCCAATTATCTTGCAACCCCTTGTGTTTCATTGATTCACCTTATCATCTTCATCCTCAAGTGACAGCTGATACAATTTCTCCTCAAGCATCTTTTTGATAGTACTCATCTGATAATCCTCATAATGCAAATACTGCTTGCAGGTAAGGTTCAAATCCTCTTTGCCATAAAATTCCCTCCTTTTCTTAAACTTCTTACTTGGAAATTTTACAGCATTTTTTGAAAAAGTGGGGGAATAAAGCTGAAAAATCGACATCTTCCGGCGAATTCTGCGTCTCTGCGGTGAACGGTTACCACAATTTTTACTATAATGAGAATTGCTATGCTCAATTCGAAAATATGTTGACAAAAAACAAATGTTATGATATAACTATACCAATTAAAAACATCAAAAGGGGTGTAAAGATGGGGATTTTTGTATCAAAGGAGAAATGCATTGGATGTGAGGCTTGTATTTCATCCTGTCCGTTTGGGATAATTCAGATGGAAGATGATGTTGCCGCAGTTGGAGAAGGGTGCAACTTGTGCGGCAGCTGTGTTAATGTCTGTCCGGTAGAGGCAATTGTTATTGAAAGGGAAACCATGCTTGAGAAAATGACAGGATATAGAGGGGTATGGGTGTTTGCTGAGTATCGTAACGATAAATTATCAACACAGACAGGAATGTCTGTGCCACATTCATTAATGTCGGTAACATATGAGCTTCTCCTTGCCGGAAGGGTATTGGCAGATAAGCTTAGTCAAAAATTAAGTGTAGTTTTGATAGGCAAGGATGTTTCAGGATTTGCTCAGGAATTGATTGGTTATGGTGCAGATGAGGTTTACCTTGCAGAGGATCCGTTGCTTGAATCTTATTCGGATGACGGCTATACAAAGGTTATGGTTGACCTCATAAGGGAGCATAAACCAGAGATTCTCCTGATAGGGGCAACAATTATTGGCAGATCCCTGTCTCCAAGGATTGCTGCCCGCCTTCAAACAGGCTTAACCGCAGACTGTACCGGATTGGATATAGATGAGAATAATAATCTTCTTCAGACAAGGCCAGCCTTTGGAGGAAATATCATGGCAACCATTATTTCCCCAAATACCCGTCCACAAATGGCTACTGTACGGCCAAAGGTAATGAAAAGAGCTGAATTTAATCCAGATAGATGTGGAAAAATAATCCCTGCAAAGGTTAATCTTTCTGCTGGAGATATTCACACCAGAATATTACAGGTAATCAAAGAAACAAAGGAAAGGGTAAACCTTGATGAGGCAGAGATAATCGTATCCGGGGGCAGGGGACTGCAGAATAAGGAAAACTTCAGGTTGATTAGAGAATTGGCTGATGTCTTGAATGGAACGGTTGGTGCCTCTCGTGCAGCAGTGGATGCTGAATGGATATCCCATCACCATCAGGTCGGCCAAACAGGCAAAACAGTTTGTCCCAAGCTTTATATTGCCTGCGGCATATCCGGGGCAATTCAACACTTAGCCGGTATGCAGTCAAGTGATTGTATTGTAGCTATCAATAAAGACCCTGATGCTCCAATCTTTAATGTGGCCACATACGGAATAGTTGGGGACATCTTTGAGGTCGTGCCTATGCTAATCTCAAAATTAAGAGAGACGGTGTAACCTATCGCTGAGTATATCTTTTGGTAGTGGAAGAGTTACAAAAAATCAAAAAAATAGTGTATATATTTAAGTGTTAACTGAATTTCTGTGGAGGCAATGGATTGATGAGAATATCAGAAAGGGTTAATATTTGTAAGTTGCTGAGAGAGAGTTATGGATTGTTATTAATAATTTATTGGTAACATCAGATATTGGTTGGAACTTTAGCAGGCTCATGGTGGCCTGCTTTTTTTGTGTTCTGCTGCCGATTAATGGGCAGTCAGCCCCGGGTGTAACTG
>JACQYP010000085.1 GCA_016208205.1 Candidatus Desantisiibacteriota bacterium
GATTATGTTTCATACAGGACGAATTGGTGCTCTGATGCTACTGGCAAGAAATTCCTTCTCTGTTGGAGAGGTAACAGAGGCTATTGAAACCCTTACCAAGGCTTGCCAATTATCTGAACGGATTGAGGATAAAGACCTTATGGCAGAGATATACCGAAAGATGTCCGAGTATTATTTAGATGCAGGAAAGAGCCAGAAATCTAAGGAGTGGGCTGAAAAGATAGAACAATTGTCAGCGGAAAAAATTGAAACAGGAAAGGAGTGGATCTATTAAAATGCAATTAGGTGTAAATATTGATCATGTCGCAACCATAAGACAGGTAAGGGGGGGAAAAGAGCCTGACCCGGTAAAGGCTGCATTAATTGCTGAATTAGCCGGGTGTGATAGCATTGTTTGTCATCTTCGTGAGGATAAAAGGCATATTCAGGAAAGGGATGTGCGACTGCTCAGAGAATTGGTGCAAACCAAGTTAAACTTAGAGATGGCCGCCACAGATGCCATGGTAAAGTTTGCCTTAAATATTAGACCAAATCAGGTTACCTTAGTTCCAGAAAGACGGGAAGAGCTAACCACTGAGGGGGGGCTGGATGTTATCAGTCAAAGGGAAAAAATCACAGCCATTGCCTCTCTTCTTCAAGAAGAAAAGATATTGGTTTCCCTTTTTATTGAGCCTGACATCGCTCAGATCAGGGCAACAGCCAAAACAAATGCTTATATGATTGAGATTCATACAGGTCAATATGCAAATTCAGCTAATCCTGAGGAAGAATTAGAAAAGATTGTTGATGCTGTATCCTTCGCCAGAAAGCAGGGGTTGAGGGTAGTGGCCGGCCATGGACTAACCTATCGCAATACGACACAAATAGCTGCTATTCCAGGGATAGAAGAGCTGAATATCGGACACAGTATCATTTCCCATGCTCTCTTTGTAGGGCTTGATGAAGCGGTAAGGGAGATGTTGGAGATAGTGAGAGGATAAGGGGTGAATTATCAAATACCTGATCACCGATGGAGGTTAATAAATAATGAACGGTAGAGCAAAGAGTTTTTTTATTGCGTCTGAAAAGGATATTAAATCAGGCAAAACAACAGATGTGTACTTTAAGAGAACTGTCGAGATACTGCAAAAGGCTAAATGCAACAAGCAGGTGAAGGCAGAGGTCAGGGTATCGTCCCTGCCGGAAAACTATTCATGGGCAGTACTCTCAGGCATAGAAGAGGTTATCTGCCTGCTTTCAAATCTCAATGTAAGTATTCAGGTTTTAGCAGAGGGGACAATATTTAAGGAAGAGATGCCTGTTCTGGAAATAGCTGGAAATTATTCAGAATTTGCTATACTGGAGACAGCCATCTTAGGGCTTTTGTGTCAATCGTCAGGGATTGCAACCAGAGCAGCACGGTGTCGGATTGCAGCCGGACAACGAACTCTCTTAAGCTTTGGAGCAAGGCGAATGCACCCGGTTTTGGCACCTATGATAGACAGAGCAGCGTTTATTGGTGGGTGTGATGGCGTATCCGTAATAAAGAGTGCCGAACTGTTACAAGAAAAACCACAAGGAACAATGCCCCATTCTTTAGTACTTATGTTGGGTAGTTCTGAGGAAGCCTTCAGGTTATTTAATGAGACAGAGACAGCAAAAAAGATTGTCCTGATAGATACCCTTGGAGATGAAAAGTTTGAGGCAATTAAGGCAGCACAAACCATGGGCAATAACCTTTTTGCCCTGCGGCTTGATACCCCTGATTCAAGACGGGGAAATTTTAAGAAAATCCTGGAAGAGGTACGGTGGGAACTTGATTTAAGGGGTTTTAACCATGTGAAACTCTTTGCCAGTGGCGGATTAGATGAATACAGTATCCAGAAGTTAAACCCTGTGGCTGATGGATATGGCGTAGGTACAGCCTTGAGCAATGCCCCGGTAATTAATTTTAGCATGGATATTGTTGAAATAGAGGGTGTTCCTATGGCTAAACGAGGTAAAATGTCTGGTTCAAAAGCTGTGTACCGATGTACTAATTGCTATCAAACAAAGGTTGTCTCCACGCAGAAGGATATTCTTCCCAGCTGTTCCTGCAATGGAAGATTGCAGCCATTACTGCTTCCAATTATGACAGATGGAAGGTTAGAAAGACAAATTCCATCTCCACAAGAGATAAGGACTTATGTGCTGAACCAGTTAGGAAATATGAAACTTGGTTTGTAAATTCAAGATGGTCTTGTCAGCCACTGATTCGGGACGCAAGGCGAATTTTTTATTAAACATACCCAATTTCTACTTGCAATCTTTAATATTTTCTGATATACTTAGAAGATTAAGGTGTAATTTGTTATGAATATTCAAAGGGGAGTATAGATGGAAGATATTATTAATCTCAAGGAACGGGCAAAAGAAGTAAGAAGACTTGTTATTAATATGATTGCTGAGGCAAATTCAGGTCATCCTGGCGGCTCGCTTTCCATGACAGATATAATTACGACCCTTTATTTTTCAATCATGAATCATTCTGCTACCAATCCAGCGTGGGAAGCAAGGGATAGATTTGTTCTTTCCAAGGGACATGCGTGTCCGGCTTTTTATGCTGTTTTATCCTTATGTGGATATTTTCCTGCATCAGAATTAATGAAATTAAGAAAATTAGGAAGCATGCTTCAGGGACACCCTGACTCTAAGGTAACCCCTGGCGTGGATTTTTCTACGGGCTCTTTAGGACAGGGGCTATCTGCGGCTTGTGGTATGGCATTAGCTGGAAAGATTGACAAAAAGGATTATCGGGTTTATGCTATCATTGGTGATGGGGAGAGTCAGGAGGGGCAGATTTGGGAGGCAGCTATGTCTGCGTCTCATTTTAAGCTGGATAATCTTTGTGCCTTTCTGGATTGTAATAAGCTCCAGATTGATGGTAAGGTAGAGGATATCATGAATATCGAACCTGTGGTTGATAAGTGGAAGGCTTTTGGATGGAATACGATACAGATTGATGGGCATTCGATTGAAGAGATAATTGAGGCAGTACAGGTTGCTCATAAAACCAAGGATAAGCCAACTATGATTGTGGCAGATACGATTAAGGGGAAGTGTGTTTCCTTTATGGAGGGCAAGGTTGGTTTTCATGGGACAGCACCGAATAGAGAGCAGGAACAGCAGGCTTTGAGAGAATTGGCGTAGTTCGGTAATTGGTGATCGGTGATCGGTGATCAGGTGAAGAGATACCTGATCACCGATCACCTTGAATTCTGAACACTGATTATAGGAGATACAATGGCAGAGGCAGAAATGATAGCTACAAGGGATGCTTATGGTAATGCATTAATAAAATTGGGCAAGATTTATCCTGATCTGGTTGTGCTTGATGCAGATACATCATCCTCTACCAGAACTCAATGGTTTTCTCAGGAATTTCCGGAAAGGTTTTTTAACCTTGGCATCTCTGAGGCAAATATGATCGGCTATGCAGCCGGGTTATCCACTTGTGGGAAAATACCGGTAGTCTCTACCTTTGCTTGCTTTTGGAGTGGAAGGGTTTATGATCAGGTAAAGCTGTCGGTGTGCTGGCCAAAATTAAATGTGAAGATTATTGTGACCCATGCCGGTGTTTCTGTAGGAGAGGATGGGGCATCACATCAGGCTATAGATGATATCAACCTGATGAGAGGATTGCCGAATATGACGGTGATTGTGCCGGCTGATGGGATAGAAACAGAAAAAGCAGTGAGATATGCAATTGAGACCCATGGTCCCTTTTATATCAGATTGGGGCGATTAAACCTCCCACTTGTTTTTGATGATACCTATGAATTTATGTTGGGAAAAGCGTCTACCCTGAGGGAAGGGGTTGATGCAACAATTATTGCCTGTGGTTTGATGGTCAATGAGTCTATTCAGGCAGCTCAAATATTATCCGAGCAAGGGGTTGAGGTAAAAATACTCAATGCCTCAAGCATTAAACCCATTGACAAACAAGCAATTATTCTTGCTGCAAAAGAAACCGGAGCAATTGTTACGGCTGAGGAACATTCAATTATTGGTGGGCTTGGAAGTGCTGTGGCTGAGGTATTGGCAGAACACATTCCAACACCAATGGAAAGGGTTGGGGTAAAAGATGCCTTTGGTCAATCAGGAACACCAAAGGAGTTGTTACGGGTTTTTGGATTAGATGCCGTTTCTATTGTTGAGGCAGTGATAAGGGTGCTGGGAAGGAAGATGAACCCTCACCCTGTCCCTCTCCCATAAGGAGAGGGGAAAGACGCAAAAAGGGAGATAATGAACATGATTCAAATGCGGCATATCACCAAGGTGTATAAAAAAGGGATCCATGCCTTAGAAGATATTAATGTAGAGATTGGACGGGGGGAAATGGTTTTTGTTACCGGACCATCCGGATCAGGAAAAACCACCTTTCTGAAATTAATATACGCAGAGATAATAGCTACGACAGGGTTAATTTTTGTCGGCGGGAAAAATATCAGTAGCTTGCCATTAAAAGAGGTGCCGTATCTTCGAAGACAAATTGGGGTAGTTTATCAGGATTTTAAGCTCTTATATCAAAAAACAGTGTTTGAAAATATTGCCTTTGCCTTGCAGGTTATTGGATTGCCCTCGGCAGAGGTCTATAAGCGAACCATTAAGGTGTTGAATATTGTTGAATTAACCCATAAAAAAGACGCATTTCCACACCAACTTTCTGGTGGAGAGCAACAAAGGGTAGCTATTGCCAGAGCCATTGTCAATGATCCTGCCCTTATCCTTGCGGATGAACCTACGGGTAATTTAGATACTGACCTGACTGCAAATATCATGAATTTTTTCATGGAGGCTAATCGTCAGGGGACAACTCTGGTTGTTGCTACCCATAATAAGGAAAATGCTTTGAAAATGGGGGCACATGTTATTCATCTGAACTCTGGCAGGATAGTCAAATAGGCTAAGGAAACAAAGGGAATATGATACAACCACAAAACTTTGGTTATTTTTGCAGGGAGGCAATGACAAACTTCAAACGGGCAGGGACAATGACCTATGCCAGTATTGGGGTTATCACTGTTACCCTTTTTATTATGGGTATCTTTCTGTTATTGATTGTCAATCTTCGTCAGGTTCAGGATACCTTGATTAAAAAGGCATCCATTGTTGTCTACTTAAAGGATGCTTTGCCAATTGAGACCATACAGTCTATCCAGACAAATATTGGCAGGCAGGTTAATCAGGCAAGTCAAATAATATATGTCTCAAAACAAGATGCTCTGGAAGGGTTTAAGAAGGAATTGAGTGATCAGTCGGATATTCTTTCCGGAATAAAAGGGAATCCATTGCCGGCCTATTTTGAGATACGGCTGACACCCTCAATCAGGTTTTCGTGGGAAGAATTGAAAAAAATTGCCCAGGCCATAGAAAAGATGGAAGGAATAGAAGGGGTGGATTATGGTCAAAAGGCTGTTGAGGTTATTGCGACAATAACCGATGTGATGAGAATGTTTATTGTTGGAATAGGTTTTATCCTTGGACTTGCTACGCTGATTATTATTTCAAATACTATTGAGCTGGCTCTTTTTGCTCGGCAGGAAGAGATAGAAATAATGAGGTTGGTTGGTGCTACCCCATGGTTTATTCGGTTTCCCTATCTCTTGGAAGGGATGATACATGGGTTGATAAGCGGAATATTATCTATTGGACTATTATGGCTTGTTTATCGCTTTGGTCTGGTTAAAACCCTTGCGGAAAACCCTATATTTTTATTTTTACCACAAGTGAAATTTATATCCTGGCAAGTTATGAGTATCTTGATTGTAGCCAGTGGATTTCTCGGATGTCTGGGGAGTTTGTTGTCCTTGCATTATTTTTTGAAATCTAACAGGGAATAGGGGAAGTAAGAGAAATGGGGAGAAAGGGAGAAAGGCTGAATTTCATTATTTGTTTGGTTTTTACATTCCTGTTCCTATCTTCAGGGGTAAGCCTTTGTTCAGCAGATGTATCTACGGAAAAAGGGAAATTATTAAAGATACAAAAAGAGTTGCAACAAAAAAAGGCATTGTTGCAAGAGGCAGCAAAAAAGGAAAAAGGGGTAATAAATGAGTTAGATAAGATAAATCGACAGCTGAACCAGACACAAAGAAAGGTAGGTGAATTGGGAGGGGCAATAAAAAAGACACAAAATGAGATATTTATTAAAAAGATAGCCTTGGTTGAAGCTCAGGATAGACTTTGCCAGAAACAGAATGAATTGGCTCATAGATTGAGGGCAATCTATAAAAATCGAAAGAATGGTGTGATAGATATTGTCTGTTCTACTCCAAACCTTTCGGATTTGTCAAGACAGATTTACTTTATGACCATGATTGCTCAAAATGATAATACCTTGATCCGTGAGATACAACAACAGAAAGAGATGTTAACGAGCCAGAAACAGATACTCCAGGGAAAGAATGCACAGCTTTCAGTCATTCAAAATGATTATAAGCAAGAATTCATTGTTCAGCAAAAACAAGAGAAGGGTTATCAAGGGCTGCTTTCCCGGGTACAGGAGGAGAAAAACCTTTATCGTCAGCAGGTTGCTCAACTCAACAATTCATCTTCGGAATTAACCTCATTAATCAAGAGATTGGAGGCACGGAAGAAGGCACAAGAAAAAGCACGGGCAGCAATGGTTGCTAAACGAAAACAAGAGGGTAAAGAGCCGGAAAAAATAGAGGAAAGATCCTATCCTGAAA
>JACQYP010000093.1 GCA_016208205.1 Candidatus Desantisiibacteriota bacterium
GCAGTAGATCCTCGCAATGACGCTGAGGTGTTGTCTACCGATGCTGACCCATTACCAATCCCTGCATTCGCAGGGACAAGCTTTAGTTTCTTGAATGTCCAATTTAGCGACAAAAGACCTATCCTATTGATTTTTAACGCTTTTCACTCATTGACGCAGTGGAGATTGTAGAAGTCTGATGTTTCGTCCTTTCGTGCTTTCGTGATAAATATTTCATGTTGAACCCTCGAACTTATGAACTTCTGAACCCTTGAACCTTTGAACTTCTAAACTCTTTTCAAATACCAGGAGGTATAATTTAATGAAAATATTAGTAGCTACATCAGAGGCAGTTCCTTTTGCTAAAACAGGTGGTCTGGCAGATGTAACTGGTGCTTTGCCGCTGGTACTGGCAGAAAAAGGTCATGATATTAGACTTGTTTTGCCAGAATATGCCATGACAAAAAAATGGCTTGCCAATAATCCGCAATTTGCTGTTCAAAGAATAAACGGGATCGAGGTGACTATCAAGGGGATACCAATTAAGGGTATCATAGAAGAGCTGAAGTATAAAAATATCAAGGTGTATCTTATTAAAAATGATGATTATTTCCTTCGGGATGAGCTTTATAGCACTAAGTCAGGAGACTATGAGGATAATGCGGAACGGTTTATCTTTTTTAGCCGTGCTGTATTGAAGATACTGAGATTAAAGGATTGGTCGCCTGATGTTATCCACCTCAATGATTGGCAAACATCCCCTATAGCGCTTTTCTTGAAAACTGTTTATAAAGATAACTCATTCTATTCATCGATAGCAACTGTTCTTACCATTCATAACCTTGGATATCAGGGGGTGTTCCCTTCATCCGAGCTTGAGCTGTTTTCAGGGATTAATCCTGCAGAGATATTTACCATGGACAAACTCGAATTCTATGGAAAAATTAACCTTCTGAAAGCCGGGATTGTTTATGCTGATATTGTCAATACTGTCAGCCCAAAATATGCGAAAGAAATCCAGACGCCTGAGTGTGGATATGGATTGGACGGTGTACTCAGGCAGAGGTCGCATGAGTTATACGGGATTATAAATGGAATCGATTATGATGTCTGGAATCCGGCAACAGATAAAGAAATCCTGCATCATTATAATCAGGAGTGCCTTGAGAATAAAAGATTAAACAAGCTAAACCTGATAAATAGCTTTAAGGTAGAGGCACACAGAGAGGCACAAAGGCACAGTCGAACCTTCACCCCGTCCCTCTCCCATGAGGAGAGGGAGAGAGGCACAAAGGCACAAAGTAGAGACGCAAAAATTTGCGTCTCTACAAATATCCCCCAGATAGAGACAGCACTTCTGTTTGATGAAAAAATACCATTAATTGGTCTGGTCGGCAGATTGGCATCTCAAAAAGGGCTTGATATTTTGTCTGAGGTTTTTGAGCCATTGCTTTCCATGGATGTCAGTCTCATCATACTTGGGTCTGGTGAGGAAAAA
>JACQYP010000094.1 GCA_016208205.1 Candidatus Desantisiibacteriota bacterium
ATGACAGTGATGCACAGGAATGACAGTGATATACGGTGTCAGTTCACAACCGACAACCGTGAACGGTTACTAATATCCTAAACCTACATACGATACAATTACCCAAGCTTCAGGAATGTGATAAGCCCACCCAGGATAGTTACTATCCCTACTCCCATTCCAAGTATCCACTTAGTTTGATTGCTAATCTGGTTATGGATGTCTGAAATACTTTTGTATACCTCTACAAATCGTTCATCTGTCTTCCCAAACCGTATATCAAGATTACCAATCAGCTTTTCAAACCGTTCATCTATCTTTTCAAACCGTTCATCTATCTTCTCAAACCGTTCATCTATCTTCCCAAACCGTATATCCAGATTACCAATCAGCTTTTCAAACCGTTCATCTATCTTTTCAAACCGTATATCCAGATTACCAATCAGCTTTTCAAACCGCTCATCTATCTTCTCAAATCGTTCATCCATCTTCTGCTCTAAATTCGCAAGTCCTTGTTTAAGTTCTATGTCAAGATGGGCAATGTGGTTATATTGAGAAAGCAACAAAAGGGGTATAACATTTTCTACACTTAAATCCTTATGCTTAACAATCCTTTCCTTTGCAATGGTTGCAGTTTCAGCCAATACATCCAATAAGATTTCATCACCTTCTCTCTGTAACTCTTCTCTTATGGTAGTCATCTTTCTCACCTCCATGTAAATAAAGAATACCACGAAACTACAGATATGTCAAGGGAAATATCAAGGAAAGGCACAGAGGGCAGAGAAATGAAAGATGGTAATCGGTAATCGGTTATCAGGTGATCAGTAAGACCGATTACCGATAACTGGTTACCGATTACCAAGCTATGTAATCTTTGTACCTTCCTTCTTCTCTGCCATTTTCCTTCTTTTGCCTCTCTCTTATTGGACACTTATTTCTTTTTCGGCACATCTGGCATGATACTTGCTTTATATTTCAGCGACAGGGAAAAATACAATTAACAATTAAAATACAATTAACAATTATCAATTAATAATTGTTAATTGATAATTAATAATTATATTAAAGGTGGTGATGAAAAAGGGGTCTTCCTCCCCCTGCATTTGCAGGGACAAGCTTTCTGTTTTGTATTAAGGTTTTTTTTGAGTATGAACAATCCTGTAATTGTTCATCGCATGAGACAACCCTTGTGGTTGTCCATGTAGGGGCAAACCCTTGCGGTTGCCCATAAAAATAATACAAAAATATTAAAGTCAGGAGGACAAAAAAATGAAAAAGTTATTAGTTAGCGTAGTAGCAGTAGCATTAGCAGGCGGAGTAGCCTATGCAGCAGATATGCAGCAAGAAGATGCAACAGTTGGTTTGAATTGCTTACAATTGATTGAGTTGACTGGTATTGATATGTCAGAGACAGTGACACCTGGTCCAGAGGATTATGCAAGGGATCTTGAGGTTTCAGCAGTAATGAATGATCAAGGTTTGAAGATCAATAATACTGGTTTTGATTCAGCCACAGAGAATGTAATGGCAGATGCCAATGATGATATTGGTAAGGGATTTGCCGAAAGAACAGCAGCCCTTGAGATGACCATATTCACCAATGCTCAGGATGGAGCAGCATTGTTTGTTCATGGCTTACAGCCAGCAACTCAGCAGAACATTTTAAGACTGGAAGATACCTATGTTGCAGTTTGCACAGAAAAGACTTACATTCTGGTAAACAACATAGAGGGTGCATTTGCTGATGCTGCATCAGTTGCCGTGTTGGAGAATAAGTCAACGCCTTCAACAACTCATCTATCAAATAGCAATGTTGCAACAGTTAAGGATAATCCAAGAGATGACAATTTTGGTGGAGTAACAATTGAGAAGTTGGGGAGTTCATCGACTGACAGGGATCATGTGGTGGATTATGTTACAGAATCAAATCCTACCATAAAGGCAGCATCTACATATCTTCGTATCCACAATCAGGCACAACACCTGTTTGAGGTAAAGATGGCCACAAAGGCACCAAGATTGGTAGTTATCAACCTTGGTATTGCTAACTTGGCAAGATATACAGAGGGCGAATATACAAACACATTGACATTCACCCTTATGCCAATCGTTGGATAATCTTTCATGGTGAGGAGTAATGCCCTTCACCCCATCCCTCTCCCCAAGTAAGGAGAGGGGGTAACGCTAACCTTAACAAAACACAAGTAAAAAGGAAGACCCCTTTTCACAATCGGGGCGAGATACCCTTCTCGTCCCGATAATATATCAGGTAGTTAAACTAAAGGCAGAAAACTTGTCAGGGAGAAAAGTTGCTTGAGTGTAAATCATATCTGATCACACTTCAGCCTTCAGCTTAATCATCTGATATTAAATATTAATATGTTCTCATTTTCCTTATTGGGTCAGGCACAGGCAATCGTGTTGGGTTGTCTGTGCCTTTTCTTTTTTTATACCCCATATGTACAATAATTGCACACTTCATGTCCAATTATGATACATGTGCCGAGGTGGAGTTTCTTGAAATTGTGGAGATATAAAGGGATAGCAACATGGCATGAAATTTGCATGATTAAAAGCAACAGTTCAGTGTTCTGTCAAGCTTGAAGCAATTAATTCCCCCAATTGATGTCGTAGGGGCAGGTCTTGCACCTGCCCTTCTTGTTGCCCTATTATGAAGAATCACAGACAGGAATATCTGTGCTACATTTCATTTGTGCAATCGCAAGAAGGCAACTGCAAGGGTTGCCTATACAATTCCAAGAGGTGTTTCATGATAACCTGTACTATTGGTGTGATGGCTTATAATGAAGAGGCAAACATTGGCAGGTTGTTTGAAGCATTGTCAAATCAGGTATTATCCGTATGCACGATTAAGGAGATTATAGTTGTAGCCAGTGGATGTACCGATAGAACGGAAGAGATTGTCAGGGACTATATAAAAAGGGATTCAAGGATTCGTTTATTCAGTCAACAACTACGAGAAGGAAAAGCATCAGCGATTAATTTATTTCTTTCAAATGTTTCTACAGATGTTGTCGTTTTAGAGAGTGCAGATACTATTCCTGAGCCAGATACTATTGAGAATCTGGTAAAGCCTTTTTTAGAGCCTGTTATAGGTATGACAGGCGGGCATCCTGTACCCATGGACAATGCAAGGAAATTTATTGGATTTACTACTCATTTGCTATGGAATTTACATCATGAGTTGGCCTTAATCAATCCAAAGCTGGGTGAAATAGTGGCATTCAGGGGAAATGTAGTTTCTCAAATTCCCATGGATACAATTACAGATGAGGCGTGTCTTGAGGCAATATTTACAAACAAAGGATATAGATTACACTATGTACCTGAGGCGATAGTAAAAAATAAGGGGCAGGGAAGTGTGGCAGAATTCATTAATAGAAGACGCAATCTATATGCCGGACATATACAGCTTATACAAAGATATGGATATGCCCCGTCTACTACTAATGTTACTCTTATTTTGAAATTACTTCTGAGACAGATGATGTCTAATTCAGGACTTCGTTCCATCCTGTTTACCTTTATGTCAATGGCTCTGGAGGGTTGGGTAAGGATATTGGGCATGGCGGATTACTATATTAAAAAAGATAATCTTCATATATGGAAGATAGCCAAACATTCCAAGACATTAGAAGAATAGGCGAGGGAAATAAAAAAGATGTTGGAAGTAGCCCTTAAGGTTCCATTATATCAGTCATTCCGACGGTTTGGGTGGCCAGGGATGGGTCCGATGAGTTTGACGGTTAGTGTGACCTATAGATGTAATTCGAGGTGTAAAACATGTAATGTATATGCTCGTCAGGCAGATGAACTTAGTGTAGAAGAATTAAGCAAAATATTTAAGAGCATTGGTCAGGATGTGTACTGGCTTACCATTTCCGGTGGAGAGCCATTTTTACGAAAAGATATTGTTGAGATATGCAAGAGTGCTTATGAGAATTGTTCTCCCAGGATAATTAATATCCCTACCAATGGAATATTAAGTAAGATTATCCCGGGGAGGGTTGAGGAAATTCTTCAGGCATGTGCTGAATCTGAGGTGATTATTAATCTCTCCCTGGATGGTATAGGTAAGGAACATGATGAGATTCGAAATGTTAAGGGTAATTTTGACAGGGCAATGGAGACATATGAGGGATTGAGAAGGCTGAAGTATCCTAATCTTACCCTGGGGATTCATACGGTTATTTCTAAGTTTAATGTTACTGAGATCCCGGAAATTTATAAATATGTTGTATCATCCTTAAAACCAGACTCGTTTATTACAGAAATAGCTGAGCAACGGGTAGAATTAGATACTATGGGAGCTGATATTACACCATCATTTGAGGATTATTCAAGGGCTGTAGATTTTTTGAGTGAAAGGATCAAGGAGAATAAGTTTTCAGGCATATCAAGGGTTACCCAGGGCTTCAGACTCCAATATTATGAACTGGTGAAAAAGATACTAAAACAAAGAAGACAGATTATCCCCTGTTATGCCGGCTTTGCCTCAGCCCAGATTGCTCCGGATGGGGATGTATGGACTTGTTGTGTACGGGCATCATCTATGGGTAACCTGCGAGAGGCTGGATATGACCTTAAAAGGGTTTGGTTCAGCAGACAGGCTGAGGTGTTAAGAAAGGGTATTAAGAAAGGGGAGTGTTATTGTCCATTGGCAAATGCTGCCTATACAAATATGTTGTGTAATTTTCGCAGCTTGTTGAGGGTTGGTTTGAATCTGACAAGAGGGTGATATGGAAAAAATTCTGGTTACCGGTGGGGCAGGTTTTATAGGGAGTCATTTGGTAAAAGCCCTGATAGCCTCTTTCGACAATCAGGTAAGGATATTGATCATGGAGAATGAATCTACCAGATTATTAGAAGGTCTTAGGGTAGAATTCATTACTGGTAATCTGAATAATATTGACCTTTTGAAAAATGCCCTGACCGGAATAGATGTGGTCTACCATTGTGCTGCCTATACAAGATCAAAGCCGTTGAGTAAACTGTTAGAGGTTAATGCCTGGGGTTCACAGAATCTTTTCCAGGCTGCCCTGGAAAAGGGAATAAAAAAAATTATATATCTTAGCTCTGTAGAGGTAATAAATGGCAATAAGGGTGCTGTGTTGACCGAAGAGCTTCCTTATGCAGCTGAAAATGATTATGGGACCTCAAAGATTGAGGCGGAAAGGATTGCTTTGCAATATCGAAAGAAAGGGCTGAAGATAGCTATTCTCCGACCATGTATGGTGTATGGCCCTGGAGAGCCGCATTTTTTTAACTTTGTTTTAAGGCTGCTTCGTTGGAGATTAATGTTTATTATCGGCAGGGGTAATGGTTTTTTTCCATTAGTATATGTAGATGATCTTGTTGATGCAATGATGTTAGCTGAAAAAAAAGAGATTGCCTTTAATAGTGTTTATACTATTGCCGGCGGCGAGATTCCTACAGTAGGTGAGTTTTTTAATTTAGTGGCAAGAATGCTGGGGGTAAGAAAGCCATGGTATATACCCGGGTATCTTGTGTATCTCCCTGCTCTTTTATGTGAATGGATAACTATATTGGGGATTGCCCATCTCCCTTTTACCCGGGCAAAGTTGAATTCCTTTGAGAGAAAAAGAATCTATGATATATCAAAGGCAAGACAAGAACTTGGATATTGTCCACAGATAGGTATAACTGAGGGAATAAGGCGGATTGTAAAACATGTTTAAGGCTGAATCTCAAGATAAAAAGGCAGAGGTAGAGTTTTTTGCAAGAATTGTTGAGGAAGGGAAGGTTGTTCAGGTATGTCCGTGGAATAAGTGTAAATTAGAACGGGCATTGGGGTACTTAAGAGAATTAGGGTATGAGAGGGAAAAATCATCAAAGGTGAGAGTTCTTGATCTGGGATGTGGTCCTGGCGACTTTACCAGACACCTGATAGATATGGGATTTTCTCCCCTGGGGATAGATATCAGCCGGGATTTACTTAAAATAAATAAGGAACGAAATCCGGATGCCTTTTTTGTTTGTGGGGATGCAGAGGATTTGCCGTTTAATGATGCCTCATTTGATATTGTAGTTTGTACATTTGTGCTGCATCATTTCAACGTACATAAGCAAATTATAAATGAGGCATATCGGGTAATGAAACATGAGGGAATATTTATTTCTGTAGAGCCCAATAGCTGGAATCCGGTTACATGGTATCAGCATAACCTGCCATTTGGAAAGAAGAAGCATGAGGATAGTATAAATGAAAGGATATTTGGTTTATTGTATCTTAAGCGATTCTTAAGCCAATGGTTTGAGGTTCTGGAATGGAAGACCATAAATTTTGATTTTATTAAGGTTCTTACCCCCTTAGAGGGGATATTTGAAAGGCTTTTCCCTGTAAATTTGTTTGGGGGAAGTATTGTTTTGTATGGTAGGAAAAAAATAAAATGAAGGTGTTGATTACAGGTAGTACAGGATTTATTGGTAATCATTTGGTTCGCAGATTGGCGGCAAATGAGCATCAAGTAAGGGTTCTTGTTCGAAGTTTACTCAAATTTGATGACATACCGGTTGAGGTAGTATGTGGGGATATTGCCATGGCAGATAGTCTGGCAGGTATTTGTAAGGGTGTGGATGTGGTTTTTCATCTGGCCGGGATTCTTGGACAATGGGGAAAGTCTGAGCAAGTATATTGGGATATAAATGTTAAAGGGACAGAGAATATCTTAAGGGAATGCCTTAATTCAGGTGTAAAAAGATTTATCTATTGTAGTACAGCCGGTGTAGTTGGCCCGACGAATGGGAAACTAATGGATGAGAGTTATCCTTATAATCCATCAAATATATATGAGAAGACTAAGTGTGAAGCAGAGAAGATGGTAAGGGAGTTTTACTCTAAATATGGTCTTCCCATAGTAGTAATTCGTCCTGAGTTTATATATGGACCGGGTGATATGCATGTGTTAGGACTTTTCAGGGCAATAAAAAAGGGTATATTCCCCATTATTGGTGGCGGCAGGAGCACCCTGCATCCTACATATATTGATGATTTGATTTCGGGATTTGAACTCGGGATGAAGATAGATAATGCGATGGGGAATACATATTTTATTGCAGGGGAAGAGGTTGTTAGTGTAAAGAGATTGGCTGAGGCTATGGCAAAGGCAATGGGGGTGTCTCTGCCGCAAATTTATTTGCCTGAGTGGGTTACAAGGGCAGGTGCTTCTATCCTGGAACCTGTGGCTAAGGTGTTGAATATTGAGTCGCCATTGAACCATGCAAAAATAAATTTCTTTACACAACCGCGAGGGGTGAGTATTCTGAAGGCAAGGAAAGAGTTAGGGTATAATCCTCAAGTAGGATTGGAGGAAGGATTGAAAAAAACTGTTGAATGGTATCAAAGCCAGGGATATTTGTAAGATGAAAAATAAGATGGTTGTCAAGATAATTATCAGCGTATTGATAGGGTTTTTACTGATTGGAGGATGGCTGAGGTTTATAAATATTGACCGGATGATGGTGTATTTAAGGGATGTGGATTTTAGATGGGTGCTTGGGGCGAATGTATTGTTTTTTGGTGCTTATATAATCAGAGCGTTGAGATGGAGGGCAATCATAGAGCCAATAGAGAGATTAACCATTGGTGAGACATGTAAGTTGTATATGGCCGGGCTTGCCATAAACTTTCTTCTACCATTTCATATCGGTCAGATGGCACAGCCAATACTTTTGAAACAGATGAAAGGGGTACCTATATCTAAGTCATTACCTACTCTATTTATAGACAGGGTGATGAATCTATTCTCTATAATTATATTGTGTTTGCTTATACCATGTTTGCCAGGTATGATAGGCTCAGCAATCCTGGCAGGGATAGGCTTTATATTTAT
The DNA here is from genome assembly GCA_016208205.1 of Candidatus Desantisiibacteriota bacterium. Next base: position 7,857 of record JACQYP010000094.1, read on the forward strand.
ATGCCTGATAATGCTTTGTGGAATAATATGGTTTATGTCAGAAAAAAAGGATGTATCTGTGGAGTTGACAAGAAGGGTGGTCTCCTTGTTTCCTTGTGTAATACAGAAAAAAATAGGTAATTTTTCAACCAATTTTGTAAAGGGTTTTTCAGATATAAAGCAGGGTCATCATAGATTTGGATGGTTTATAGGACTTACCTTTCTGGCTATGGGCATGGAATGTATGTATTTATGGGGAATATTCTATTCTTTAGGTGTTAATGTTCCATTAATTGTAGTATGTTTTGGCTATATATTTATCTATCTTGCCTCTATAATTCCACCACCACCGGCAAGGGTAGGAACAACCCAGGCATTCTGGATGCTGGTTTTTACCCTGACCTTTGGTCTGGATAAGAATCTGGTAAGTGCGGCAGTAACTATCTCATATCTTTTTACCGCAGTCTTAATCTGCGTGATAGGAATGATTTCTCTTGGATTAATTGGGGTAGGATTTGTCAGGGCAATAAAATTGAGTACAAATGGAAGAATAGATGAAAAATGAGAAAATATTCACAGGGGGTGTTATAATGAAAAAGGTAATGGTTGTTATTCCAACCTATAATGAAAGGAAAAACATTGAGGCATTGATTCCAGCAATCTTGAATGTAGCCCCAGATTTCCATGTGGTGGTTGTAGATGATAATTCTCCGGATGGTACAGGGGGGTTTGTGGAAGATCTGGGCAAAAAAAATTCACAGATACATGTGATTCGTCGAAGGGGTAAACTTGGATTAGGAACAGCCTATATTGAAGGTTTCAAGTATGCCCTGCGAGAGCGGGCTGATTATATCTTCCAGATGGATGCAGATTTTTCGCATGACCCACGATATATGCCTGATTTTATAGAAAAGATGAGTGAATATGATGTGGTTTTAGGTTCGAGGTATATAAATGGGATAAGTGTGGTTAATTGGGATTTTAAGAGACTGCTGTTAAGTAAGGGGGCTACTAAGTATGTTAACATGATTACTGGTTTAGGATTGACAGATACTACAGGTGGGTTTAAGTGCTTCCGTCGAGAGGCTATGGTGGGTATTAATCTGGATAAGATACGGTCAACAGGCTATTCTTTCCAGATTGAGATGAGTTTTATGACAAAGGAGAAAGGATTTAGAATTGGAGAAACGCCAATTATATTTGTTGACAGGCATGTAGGCACTACCAAGATGTCTTTGGGGATAGCTATTGAGGCTGTATGTATGGTCTGGATGCTTGCTGGAAGAAGGGTAATAGTACCTGCATGGAGGGTAGTAATGGCTGTGAAACAGATATTTCTTGAGAGGATAAGACTACTGAGACCGGTTGAAGTGTCATCATAAACGAGGAAAAAGGATGCAAAAAAAGCAAGTACAGGTAAAGAAAGTTATTACAGCACATGGAAATGAGAATCTTTTTTCCAGGTCCGTACAGATAGACAGGCTTATTATTATTGGAATAATTCTTTTATTTTGTGGAATATGGCTTTTCAAGGGGTGTCCTGAAAGGGATTTTTTAGGAAATATACCTCATTTATGGTATGTTAAGAATGCCCTTATGGAGTTTGGGTGTCTGCCTGGATGGTGTCACTGGTGGGGTTGCGGGGTGCCAACTACCTTCTTAAATAGCATTATATTGAGTCATTTAATGATTACCCCTTTTACATTCATTTTTAATTATATTGATGCACAAAAAATAGTGATGCTCTTATTCCACATCCTGGCAGGTTTTTCTATATACCATTTTGCCTTATATATACTCAAGGATCAGGATGCTGCTCTATTTGCCGGATGTATCTATCCTATTGCCCCTATTTATATCAGCATTTCGGCCTTATGGGGCTTTCCTACAATCTCTCTATCCTATGCATTTGTACCTTTTTTGTTTTTCCTGTATACAAAGGTATTGCGAGAACCACATGCTAAAAACACATTGCTTTGTGGAATTTTCAGCTTTCTAATGTTCTGGCTTGATAATGAACGCACATTGACCATGTTTCCCTTCCTGGCTTTTATATTTCTGTTTGAAACATATCAACAATGGCGTACCTTGAGATCGCTGAATATAATCCTTAAAAACATAGTACAATCCTCAATAATTGCTACAATAGCCGGTGGACTTTCAGCATTTTTTCTCATTCCTGTTCTTATAGAAGGCAAATTTCATAAATTATTCTCAGAGGATACCATCTTAAGGTGTATTGATGAGTATACCCTTAAGAACCTTCTGGACCTGATAGATAGGGAGGGAATTATCTCAACATGGCTGGCAAATTCAGGGATAACAGGACATGAGAGTATATATTATATAGGGATAGTACTCCTGGCACTGGGAATAGCTGCTTTTTTATTCAGGAAAACACTTTCTCCCTCTGTAAGGAATTACCCTTCCCTGTTCTTCTGTTGTACCCTAATGGGGGTATGGTTATCTTTTGGGTCAGCTTCGGTTTATGAGCGGATGTTATTTATCATAAAAAAGGCAGATGTTATGCCCTGGGTGATAGTTGGCGTAGTGATAGCCTCTGGTCTGCTGATATACTGGATATATCTCAAATGGGTTAAGATCAAGGGTGAAAAGCAACCAACTGTAAGGATGAGACGGAATATTATTGTACTCTTGACGATAATAGCAGGAGCAGCTTTGTTTTTATTCTTCAAGCCCTTTATGTTGTTAAGGGATTTAATCCCTGTATACAGTCATATGCGTACGCCAGGCTATTTTATGGTTATTTCATCATGTCTTTTCCCAACACTTATGGGATCATTCTTTATTATTATATTGAAAAATTTACCGGCAAGTATGGGGCTCAAAAGGGGAATATTTGCTATGATAATTTTTCTTATAATTATTGATGTTTCTCCATACAGGAAATATTTTATGGCTGATTATAAGACAGAGCCGTTTAATAATCTAATCATGGCAAATAAATATATTAAGGGTGATCCGGATAATTTTAAGACTATGACTGTCGAACCGTATAGTCCCATCTCAGATATGGGGCTGATATATTCTGAAAAGCCTTCTGCCTGGTGCTGGGTACACTGGATGATGCCAAAAGACTCCGGCAAGTATATGTCCTATGTACTTTCTACCCTTTACCCACATTTTTATAATAAGAAGAATATTTGTAGCGATAATGGGGTTAGATATGTAGTTGACAATAGGGAAGGGAGGATGACATCTCAGTTGGCAGGCATAGCTAATGTGAAATATTTGATTGATAATAAACTTTTACCACCTCAATTGAATGAAACTGAATACTTCAAGAAGGTATATGATTCCCCTTATTTTGCTGTATTTAAGAATAAAAACTGGAAGCCATGGATTCAATCTTATTCAACATCTTTGCTGTATCCTGGTGGTGAGGCATCAGGGACATTCCCCTTACTTGAAACATTGACTATGCACGGGGTGGCAATGATTAATGGGAATTCGGAATATTTAGAGGATTATTCTGTGCAGTATCTTAAGTCTTTTGATATGATCTATATAAATGATATTAAATATCGGCAAAAAAACATATTTAATCAAATAAAACAAGAGCTTGGTTCAAAGCTGATAATATCAGGACAAAAGACACAAATGCCGATAATAAAGAAGGGGTCTGGTTGCAGTCCCACGATTAAGAGGACAACCCATCATCCAGAAAGGATAGGTATTGAGGTAGTAACCCCTGAGGTGTTCATTTTAATGTTTAGTGAGTCATGGTATCCATACTGGCATGTATATATAGATGGCAAAGAAAGCAAGTTATTACGGGTAAATTATGGCTTTATGGGTGTAAAGGTAGATAAAGGTAACCATAAAATTGAGTTTAAGTATAAGAAGCAAGGGTATTTAACAGGGTATATAATCAGCCTGTTAACCGGTTGCATATTAGTGGGAATATTTTTGTTCTCTACTGTATGGAAACGAGTAAGGGGTTAATCTTTGATGGAGAAAAGAAGAAAAAATATGGAAAAGACTACCTGTATATTATGCAATTCCAAAAACATCAAGCATTTCAAAAGATTCTGGCTGCAGTTATCTGTTACTCATACCCCTATTCCTCAAGATGTGGTTCAATGCCAGGACTGTGGATTTATGTTTGTTAATCCATTGCCAACAGAGGATGAGATTGCCAGGCTTTATGCGGATGATTTATTCTATCATAATGAACAGGAGGACAGGGTTGAGTTTGATATGGAACCTGAGGTAAGACAGTGGGAAGAACCAAGATATATGAAACAACTTGCTAAGGTAGTCAGATATGTTTCGTCAGGAAAGATGATTGATATTGGCTGTGGATGTGGGGTTATGTTAAGAACAGCCCAAAAACTTGGTTGGAATGTACATGGACTGGAACTCTCGAAGGCATGTGTAGAGCTTTGCAGAGATAAGTGGCACTTAAATGTTCAACATGGCAGTATACTTCAGGTAAAATATCCAGAAGAATCCTTTGAACTGGTGGTAATTGATAATGTTTTTGAACACCTTATTTCTCCGGAATGTGTTCTGGAAAAGGTGAGAATGATACTTAAGCCAAAGGGAATATTATTGATAAGTGTACCAAATATCCTGGGATTTTCTTTTAGATGCTGGTTCTGGTATATTAAGGCGAGGAATATCCCATTTGAACCCAAAAGTTATGGGCATCTATTTTTTTATACAATGCCAACGATTATATCCATGCTTGAAAAAAATGGATTTATAGTAAAAGAGGCTTATATTGACCAGGCTCCCCATTTAGGTGGGAGTAAGGGTGTTGAGCGGATATTGAAAAAGCTTAGTATTTATTTTGGGAAATATATCCGTAGTCTGGGGAATCAGATTACCGTATATGCAATGAAGGGATAAAAAAAAGGGTGACTTATGAATACAGATACAATTGTTAAATGGTGTGATAGAATAGTTATGAGTGGGATGGTTGTAATGGCTTTTATCATTCCTCTTTGTGTGGACCATAATATCTGGAATAGATATAGCCTGGTTAAGATACTACTGATGTATGCCTTAACCTCGGTTTTATCAGGTGTGTGGCTGATAAAAATGATTACCCTGAATGATTTCAGGTTAGTCAGAACACCAATAGATTTTCCAGTTTTTGCTTTCTTAGCTTGTAGTATCTTTTCTACTATATTTTCCATTGCTCCGATAATGAGTCTATTAGGAACATATGATCGATATGATGGACTTTTAACCCTTATCTGCTATATTATGCTGTATTATCTGGTGGTTAATTTTTTTCAAACAAAAAAAGGTATCTTGTGGCTTTTGGGTGTGATGGTTGCTTCAGGAACTATTAGTAGTGTGTATGGAATTCTTCAGTATTTTGATGTATGTGACTGGACAGCTGAGGAGTTGGGGCGAGTAGCATCATTTTTTGGGAATCCCATCTTCTATGCTGCATCCGTAATGATGGCATTTTTGATCGGGTTAGGGATATATTGCTCTTTCTCTCAGAAGGAGTCAGAACCTTTACCCGGGGAAGATACTAAGAGAGTAAAAAATAAAGAGAGGCTATTTATTATTATTCTATGCATATGTCTTTTGATCATATACTGGGGATTTTCTCTGGCTACTACACGGAGCTGTTATCTGGGTATTTTTGCAGGAATTATCACCTTTCTATGCCTTGGTGGTAAAGAAATGCTTTTTGGGTGCAAAAAGAGATTGATAATACTTGGCGTAGGTATTTGCCTAATATCTTCTTATTATAATTTTATAGAGGTAGAATATTCTGTAATTAAAAGATTTGCACATATATCTCCTGCTCAGGAGAGTAATAACGAAAAGCCTGATAGTGTATTAGCCACTCCAAGTAGAATTTTCATCTGGAAGACAGGCATGGAAATTATTAAGGATTATCCTTTTTTGGGAATAGGGCCAGAGACAATAAAATTGGTATACTTACAATATCTGGTAAAAGTTTTTCCAGAAAAGTATTTTTTTTCAACGGGTGAATATATTGATCGTATGCACAATGAGTTTTTAGACTATGCAGTAACCCGGGGAATAGTTGGATTGGCAATTTACCTGTGGGGAATATTGTCATTCTTTGCAGTTGGATGGAGATTTTATAAAGGCTCCTTATTAATTGATAGACCAATTATTCTTATTTTTATAGTAGTAGCCCTTGCACTTTTAGTTCAGGTTCAATTCAATTTTTCTGTACCAGAGCTTTCATATACCTTTGCTATTCTGGCAGGAGGCATGATAGTCATGGGAAGGCAATCTATATTATCACCTCAAGTCCTTACTCAAAGAAAGGGATTAACGAATCTGCTCTTGTTTTCAAATTGTCCCTTTCCACAAATTCATCAATATCCTCCAGATAAGGTTACTCATAGTCCTCAGATCTTCCGTTGGATATATTATATAATAGCCGTGGGCACTGTTATATGTTTTCTTATGTTTATCCACAGAATATATATGGCTGATAAACACTATTTAATGGGTAAGAAGTCATCTGAGATTAATACGATTATCAAAGAATATCGGCAGGCAGCTGATCTTGCCCCTTATGAGATGGAGTATTATAATGCACTGACCAGGGCATACATTCAAAAGAGGTCCAACGATAAGTCATGGACGAGAGATGCTATTACCAGAACAAGACGAATTCTTCAATATATTCCTTTGGAGGCAGATGCTTATTTTACCCTGGGGTCTATTAATTATATTCTTGCAAAGGATATAAATGACACCAGAATTCAACATGCTATTAGATACTATGAAACAGCTGTTAAGCTTAATCCATTTTTTGTCAAGGCATATTACAATATGGCTGCTATCTATTATAAGCAGAAAAGATATGATGCAGCAATTAAATGCTTTAAGAAGGTGCATAATATGCTAAGTATCCATATCCCTTCGTGCTATCGTTTAGCCGAATGTTATGCGATAAAGGGTAATTCTGCAGAGGCATCAAAATACTTAAAGGAATTGAAAGAAATTGATCCTGATTATCCTACTGCACGGCTTCAAGGGATGATTGATAGTGTCTTAAAAGGGGGGAAGTCAAAAGATCATAAATGACATTTCATCTTGATTCGTAACTACTCAGGAAGGGGAATTTACCGCAGAGACGCAGAGGGGGGAGAGATGTCTGTATCTGATATTCTCTGCGTCTTTGCGTCTCGGCGGTGAGTAATTATGGTGAGTAGTTACCTTGATTCTTGAATCTTTTGTAATACCAATGGATAATTTTTATTAGAAGGAGCTATTTTTATAGCTTTTTTTATTTCTTGTTCTGCTTGTTGATACATTTCTTTTTTGTAATACAGACACGCCAGATTACTGATATTGAAGTGGGTTGGATTGAGTTTTGCTGCTTTTTTGGCAAATTCAAGGGCGTTATCAAATTCTTTTTGTCCTACACATATTCGTGTCAGATTTTCATATCCTTTAGCATAATCAGGATTAATCTGGATAGAGTTTTTATAGTATTGTAATGCCTGTTGATACTGTCGATTTTTTTCATATAGCACCCCTAAATTATTAGATGCCCTGATTTGAGCATAATCTTTCATAAATGCATCCTTGTAGTTAATAGATTTAGTATTTAACACCTTTTTATATAAGGCAATGGCTTTTTCGCATTCATTTTTTTTCTCGTATGCTATCCCCAGATTATTATAGGCATATAGCTGATCTGGTTTCAGCTTTATTACTTTTTTAATCTCTTCTATGGCTTCATTATATAGTCCTTTTTCCATGTAAGCTACGCCAAGTGAGTCATGAGCATTGACATGATTTGGATTTATCTTTAATACTTCAAGATATTCAGCGATGGCTTTATTATGTAATCCTTCACGAGCGTATGCTATCCCCAAATTCATATGTGCCCTTGTAGATTTTGGATTTTGTTTGACTGTTTTTGACCAGATGGTGTATTCGGACTTATAATCAAGGTTGCGATGAATGGTTAATCCAGAATATACGATGAGGATGATGGCTATCATAATGATAGATAGTTGTTTTTTGTATGCATATAATCTTTCAATTCCCATGCCGAGGATAAGACAGAATCCGAGAGAGGGAACATACATATATCGTTCTGCTATAAAAAAGTGGCTTAATGGAATCAGATTCGAGACTGGAAACCAGTTTAAGAAAAACCAGCTAAGTCCAAAGAATAGAATCCTTGAATAACGATAAGATAGAATTGTAGTACTAATAAGTATTAAAAAGAGTCCAAGTGATAAGATTACATCAGGTTCGAGTATTGAATGCGGGGTGGAGAGGGTATAGTCAAGGCATAGATTGTACGGGAATATAAGCAATTTTATATAATATGGGAAGGCTATGATAGTAGTATAAATGAGAGAGAAGTATGAGCCGGTTTGATGTCCGGAGACGCGTTGAATATTTTCACCACTAAAGAATGTTCCTGAAATGTTTTTTAGCATCAACATGTGCAGGATGACAAACAGACACAAAACAATCCCATATGGAATATAGTGCTTGATATTCTTTTTTATAAGTTGAGAAAGATTAGTGAATTTGTTAAAGCATAGATCATATACAATTAGCATTAATGGGAAACCAATAGCAGCAACCTCTTTTGAAAATACCGCCAGGATATAAGCGATAAGGGAAATCGGAAAATACCATTTAGAAATATTCTTTCTGATGTAGAATATAAAAGATAAGGCATAGAAGATCATGGACAGGAGTTCCTGCCGATGTGTAATTGGAGCAACAGCTTCAGTATGAAGTGGATGGGCAGCAAAGACTAATCCAATTATCAGAGATAAACGGGTATTTTTGATAATTGTATTTATCAGGAGATAAACTGATATAGAGGCTAAGGCGTGCAATACAATGTTTGTCAGATGATACCCAACAGGTTTTAATTCCCATAGGGAATAGTCCAACATAAGGGTAATTGTATTTACCGGACGCCAGTACCATAAAGAATCGAATAGACTTTGCCAGTGCTGGATGCGTTTATTTTCTATAATTAACAAGAAATCATCATATACAAAACCATTCCATAGGATATTAATATAAATAAGGATGGAGATTGTAACTATAGAAAGGTAAGGAAGATAATGGCAAGTATTATGGTTACCATTTTTTATTTTTATGGGTTTCTTGATAGTCATTATAATAATCTCCGTGAGTATAAAAAATACTATAAAACCCGAGTTGCTACCTATAACAGTATTGGGTCTGTCTCCGATATCGTTCAGATAATAACCTGTCTTAACAGGCAGTAATGAAAATATTCTGCAAATGGCTGATTATCTGTCCGAGCATGAAATATTTGCTCCAGGTATAAAACCGCCCTCTGTTCCTAAAGGAAAGGGCAGGATTCGATTATCTGTAGTGGCTACTCATACAATGAAAGGATTGGATTGTGTTGTCTCAGTGCTGGTAGGCTGTAAGCAATAGGTGTCGCCAGCATCCTTGCTGTCGGTGTTTTCTTTTTCGTCATGGATTCTTGCCAGCAGGGATGCTGGCGACACCCTTATGGGTTAAGATATTCACCTTATTTTCAAGCACCTCAATAAATCCTGTATCAACATCAAACTCCAGATAGCTTTCATCTTGTTTAATCCGTATCTTACCTGCCTTCAGGGTAGATAAGATTGGTGTGTGATGGGACAGGAAACCTAATTCTCCGTCTCCACCCGGAACAATAATCATCTCTGCCTGTCCTTCTGCCACAAGCCGTTCCGGGGTGATTAACTTAAAATTCATTGACATAAAAACACCTCATGTAGCAAGCACCTTCAGGTGCGCGTCAGTCTAAGCCAGCGAAAAAGCGAAAGCAAGTAAGCTTTCGCACTCCATATTTTTCATCTTATCCAAGCTTTTCCGCTTTTTCCAGAACATCCTGTATCCCGCCAACCATGTAAAATGCCTGTTCAGGAACATCATCGTATTTGCCTTCACATATCTCTTTGAACCCTTTGATGGTCTCTGAGAGTTTGACATATTTACCAGGTGTGCCGGTAAATGTCTCTGCCACAAAGAATGGTTGAGATAAAAACTTTTGAATCTTTCTTGCCCTGTAGACCAGCATCTTATCCTCTTCTGTAAGCTCATCCATACCAAGGATAGCAATAATATCCTGAAGTTCTTTATATCGTTGGAGTACCTGTTGTACCTTTCGGGCTGTTTGATAATGTTCTTCACCAATAATCTTTGGGTCAAGGATACGGGATGTAGAATCTAATGGATCAATAGCTGGATATATCCCAAGCTCAGCTATTTGTCTTGAAAGAACAATGGTAGCATCCAAGTGAGCAAATGTTGTTGCCGGAGCAGGGTCAGTCAAATCATCTGCAGGTACATAAACAGCCTGAACAGATGTAATTGAGCCCCGTTTGGTAGAGGTTATCCTTTCCTGTAATGCCCCGATATCTGTGCCAAGTGTAGATTGATACCCTACAGCAGAAGGCATTCTACCCAATAGGGCAGATACCTCTGAGCCTGCCTGAATAAACCTGAATATATTATCAATAAACAGAAGAACATCCTGATTTCTCTTGTCCCTGAAATACTCAGCTACAGTTAAAGCTGTGAGTGCAACTCGAAACCTTGCACCCGGTGCTTCCTGCATCTGTCCATAAACCAAGGCTGTCTTGGATATAACGCCGCTTTCCTTCATCTCTAACCACAGGTCATTTCCCTCTCTGGTTCTCTCACCTACCCCGCCAAACACTGACACACCACCATGAACAGTAGCTACATTATTGATCAGTTCCATAACGAGTACAGTCTTACCCACACCGGCACCACCAAATAAGCCAACCTTACCACCCTTCGCAAATGGAGCTAATAAATCTACTGCCTTTAACCCTGTTTCAAACATCTCCCGTACTACCTCTTGCTCTGTAAAAGGGGGTGCCGGCTTATGAATTGGTGAATATTCAGGTTCCTGGATTGGTCCAAGGTTATCCATAGGTTCTCCCCATGGTCCCATGACCCTGCCCAGGGTTCCCTCTCCTACAGGTACAGAGATGGATGAACCCGTATCAATAGATTCCATGCCTCGACGCAATCCCTCTGTATGTCCCATAGCAATTGTCCTGACTACATTACCACCCAGATGCTGGGCAACCTCAGCAATCAGGTCTAATTCTCCTTCTCTGGGAATTTTTATAGCATTATAAATTGCAGGAAGATCCCCTTCTCCGCTAAATTCAATATCTATGATTGGTCCCAAGACCTGCTTTATACTACCGGTTAAACTCATCTCGCATATCCTCCTTGTAATCCACAGATTTTCTTTTTTATCCACAGATTTCACAGATTTTCACAGATTTGATAAATACATAGACAGGATTTAATAGAGAAAGAAGGATAATGTTTTAACATCTTGATAATCCTGTTCATCCTGTCAAAAAAATTTCTTAATCTGTGAAAATTTGTGTAATCTGTGGATTATTCCATTTATTTTTTAACCCGCCAATGCCTCTGCTGCACCGACAATCTCTGTTATTTCCTTTGTAATCCCGGCCTGTCTTGCCCGATTATAACTTAGCGACAGGGCATCTATCATCTCACCGGCACTCTTTGTGGCTGATTCCATAGCTACCATGCGGGCTGAATGTTCAGCTGCAGCCGACTCTAACAATATTCTTTGTATCTGAATAGTAATATCCTGAGCCAGAAGCTCTTCTATAACACTATTAACAGATGGTTCATAAAGATAATCCGTAATAAACCTGTCTGGATGCAGCGATGATGATGCTACAGGCTCAATAGGAATAAATTGCTTTATTATCGGACATTGTTGAAAGACAGACTTGAACTCATTATACGAAACATATATCCTGTCAAACCCATGACTCAAGTATAGCTCAATAATCTCACCTGCTATTTTCTGACATCCCTCATAGGTTATTTTATCAGGCAGGGAATGACTCGATACCATTTCCCAATCCATATGCTTAAAATACAACATTCCCTTTTGACCAATACAGATAATGGATGTTGGTATGGTTTGTTGCATCAGGAAGTTAAAGGTATTCTTGGTAATGCTCGCATTAAATCCGCCGCACAATCCCCTTTGCGAGGTAATCATAACCACTAATTGTTTCTGAACCTCTCTGGGTGTAAGCAATGGATTGGTATCTTTTTCTGCCCGCATGGCAACACTTGCCATAATCTGTTCCATGGATTTGGCATATGGCCTTGCAGAAAGTATCGCTGTCTCTGCCTTTTTCATCTTAGATGCAGCCACCAGCATCATGGCTCTGGTTATCTGCCTGATGTTCTTGATTGATCTAATCTTTCGTTTAACACTACCAACGCTTAACATTTTCAATCTCCAATCTCGAATCTCGAATCTTGAATCGTGAATTGCGAACCTCGAATCTGTGGTTCTTCAATTCGCAATTTTTTACATAGTAGCCGCAAACCTTTAGGTTGCGTAATGCTGCCTATCTACCTTCAGCCTTCTTAAAGACATGTTCCTTAAATTCCTGTATACATGCCTTCAGGTTTGCATCAATAACATTAGTAATCTCTTTTTGTTCAGCAATCTGTTGTTCCAATGCCGGATGTTGTTGCTCCATAAATTTCAGGAACTCTTCTTCAAACATCTGGCAATCAGAGACAGAAATATCATCCAGATAACCATTTACACCGGCATAAAGGATTATTACCTGTTTTTCAACAGGCATGGGAACATATTGTCCTTGTTTGAGGATTTCAATCATTCGCTTGCCGCGATTAAGGATATGCTGGGTAGCTGCATCTAAGTCACTGGCAAACTGAGCAAAGGCTGCCATTTCACGATATTGTGCCAGCTCTAATCTCAGACGGCCGGCTACCTGTTTCATCGCCTTTATCTGGGCAGAGGAACCTACCCTTGAGACAGAAAGCCCAACATTAACAGATGGTTTAATCCCGGCATAAAATAATTCGCTATCAAGGTATATCTGCCCATCAGTGATAGAGATAACATTTGTAGGGATATAGGCTGAGACATCACCGGCCTGAGTCTCAATAACCGGTAAGGCGGTCAGACTGCCCCCGCCCTTTTCCTTACTCAGTTTGGCTGCTCTTTCTAATAATCTGGAATGCAGATAAAAGATATCCCCTGGATATGCCTCTCTTCCCGGCGGCCTTCTCAGAAGCAGGGACATCTGTCGATAAGCTGTAGCATGTTTAGAAAGGTCATCATAGATAACAAGGGCATGTTTCCCTTTATCCCTGAAATATTCACCAATAGCACAGCCTGCATATGGGGCAATATATTGGAGCGATGCAGGGTCTGAGGCTGTAGCTGAAACAATGGTTACGAAATCCATACACCCACGGGCTTCTAATGTCTTAACCGCATGGGCTACGGTTGACTGCTTTTGCCCAATAGCTACATAGATACAATACACATCTTTACCCTTTTGATTAAGGATAGTATCTATCAATATTGCTGTTTTCCCGAGCTGTCTGTCGCTGATGACCAATTCTCTTTGTCCCCGTCCAATAGGAATCATGGCATCTATAGCCTTTATTCCGGTCTGAAGTGGTTCCTTAACCGGCATACGATCTACTACCCCTGGAGCCCTGTTTTCTATAGGATTAAACACCTCAGCCTTTATTGGTCCCTTACCATCAATAGGCTGACCAAGGGCATTCACCACCCTGCCCAACATACACTCCCCTACCGGGACATCAACTACCTTGCCGGTTAATTTAGCTGTATCCCCTTCCTTGATCTCCACATCTGAGCCCATAACTACTGCAGAAACGGTATTTTCCTCTAAATTCAACACCATGCCGTGGATACCACTTGAAAATTCAATCAGTTCCCCGGCCATAGCATTTTCAAGCCCATAAATTATAGCAACATTATCACCAATCTGGACAACCGTACCAATCTCTGCCACATTAAGCTCTTTTTTATATCTCTGAATCTCGTCCTTTATAACCGAACTTATCTCTTCTGACTTAATCATTTTTCCTCCTCGTATTAAATACCATTGCAATTGTTTAGCCACAGATAGACGCAGATGAACGCTGATTTACACAAATGAATCACAGACAGGAATGTCTGTGCTACCCTCTTCCAATCTCAGCCTTCAACCTATCCAATCGTCCACAGACACTTCCATCAATAACCTTATCCTTTAGTCTGATTATTAATCCCCCAATTATTTTATGTGATACCTGCATCTTCAGCTTTATCACTGAAGAGAGCATTTGGGATAATTTATTCTTCAGTGCATCCTGTTGAGCAGTGCTAAGCGGTATTGCAGAGGTTACGATAACTGTGATTATATTTTTCTGCTTATCTGCCATTCGCAGATAGAGAAGAGCTATTTCCTGAATCAAATCTATCCTCTTTCGTCTTTCTAATACCAGTAAAAATTCATGGGTCGGCTTAGAAAGAGAACAAGCTGTAAGTATTTTTCCAACAAGCTCTTTCTTTTGAACATTTGTCAGTGATGGATGATGGATTAATCTGAAAAATTCAGGATTCATACTCAAGGCATCTGATACTTTGGTCAATTCCTGTCCATATTCATCTATTAGTTCATCCTCTCCGGCAATATCAAAGAATGCCTGAGCATATCTTGCCGCAACAGAATTCTGTAACATATTTTATCCCCTTTTAATGTAGGGCTCGTTCCCCGAACGAGCCCTTAGTTTATTGCAACCGTATCCAATCCATCAATAACCTCTTTCACCAATCTATCAGCCATCTCAGGGTTTATAGACCCTTCAATAATCTTTGAAGCACATAATACAGATAATCCTGAAACCTCTTTATGCAATTCATCCACAGCTCTTTTTCGTTCTAACTCTATCTCTAACGATGCCTTTTGCAGCAGATGGTTTGATTCCTTTCTTGCCTCAGCAATTATTTCACTCTTACTTTCTTCGGCTGTTTTTACTGCCTGCTGGATAATGGCATTTGTCCTGCCGGCCAACTCATTCAGCTGATCTTGATATTGTTTCTTCATATCCTCTATTCCAGATTTTGCATCCTCTATCCTTTTATACTCATCCCTGATTTGATTACTTCTCGCATCTAATAAACCAACTATCGGTTTGAAGAGTAATTTTGTTAAAACTATTAAAAGTAGCATAAAAAAGCATAATTGAACCAGGAAAATCTGCCAACTAATATGTAGTCCTTCCACTTTTATAACCTCCGAAGTACTGTCAGCATCCTTGCTGACGGCTGTGAAATTGGGTGCAGGGGTGTTATACCCAAATAAATCAGGTTTACAATAAATCAATCTGGTAACTCGGTAATCAGTTATCGGTAATCGGTATTGTCTATTACCTGATTACTGATTACCGATAACCGATTACCTGTTCCAATTTTCGCAAACCTGTTGTTTGTGGGTATAAATAGCCCCCTGCCCCCTTCTTATTAATTAATGAGCTGCTGTATAGCAAGCATACTGGCAAACCAGACTAAAACGCACCGGAAGGTGCTTGCTACATTATTAATGAGCTACTGTAGTAAACATACTGGCAAACGGATTGGCAAAAAGCAATATTAAAGAAACAGCTAGGGCATAAAGCACTAATGTTTCCATGATTGCCAGTCCAAGAATAAATGGTACCATTATCTTTCCTGTTGCCTCAGGTTGTCTGGCAATTCCCTCAACTGCCTTACCAGTAGCAATACCCTGACCAATCCCAGGACCTATAGCTGCTATCCCAACCCCAAGAGCTGCTGCAAGTACAGTTAACGCAAAAAAATACGAACTCTCCATTATCCACACCCTCCTTTTTTTTATTATAGGTCATATAAGACCTATAGGACTTATATGACCTATAATTTAATGCTCTTCTTCCTGCATGGCCATACCAATATAAACCATAGACAATAAAACAAAGATAAATGTTTGAACAAAACACACCAATATCCCCAAAGCCATAACAAATGGCACCAATAATGTCGGCAGGAATAATAATGCCAATTTTTTTAGAAACAGGATGAATAATAACGCCAGTACCCCAAGCATCAAATGCTTGGATGCCATATTGATGAAGAGTCGAATAGACAGGGAAAATGGTTTAGCAATCTCGCCAATCAGATGGATAAAAAAGAGCCCGTAAGGTAACGGGGTAAGCCATATCCACCATCCCATCTGAGGACATGGGTCTGTAAAATGCTTGAGATATTTTATCAACCCTTTTTGTTTTATTCCAAAGAAATGTGTAGACAGGAAAACAATAACAGCCATAGCAATTGTAGTATTCCAATTTGCGGTAGGTGCTTTGAGACCGGGGATAAGTCCTATGAGATTGGAAATAAGGATAAAGATAGCAAATGTTCCCATTAGCGGAAGAAAAAATCGGGCATGCTTACCCATTAATTGTTCAGACAGATTCAGAAGCTCTTCTGTAAGTATCTCTATGATATTTTGCAAACCTGATGGAATTTTTTTCAGTCCCAACCGTATAACTATGGCTGCTGCAATTAGTAACAACATAACCACCCATGTCATTATAATATAATCATTAATTGGAATCCACTGTCCTATCTGTTCATTTACCCATTTGGTAAGTTGTTCCAATAAAAATGGCGGCTCCGCGTGCATTAATTTCTCCTTTAGTCTATGTGCGTTTGAGGAAACGCACTCTGCTGCCGAAATGCCTGTCCGAGAATAGATAGATTTACAGTCATTAATCCTGTCAATACCCCAACAAAGGCTAAAAGATTAATCTTTATTGCTATCACCAGGATAACTGTTATCACTGCAAGCTTCATCGTATAATTTAAGATTATAAAGGTAATAGCCGGTTTTTTATCTTTGAACTGAACAATTTTTTGTGCTATGGTACTCAGCCCATGAAAATTCAATATGCTAAGCATACATCCTACAAGCAATCCGCAAAACAAATAAATTTTACCACTCAAAAGCCCTATGAAGAGCAATATCAGGCTTAAGAATATTGCGCATTTTCTAATGTCAGTCAATATTTTCAAGTAAAATTCCCCTTTTCTAACCCTTTTGAATTTATCTGCGTATCTTGACGAACCGGTTCCTTCAAACACCTCATTATTATCTCAAAGCTGTTCCAGAATCCTGCAATTACACCAAACAACAAAAAGCCAAGGGTTAAGTATGGAGTTGTATG
Organism: Candidatus Desantisiibacteriota bacterium; assembly: GCA_016208205.1. The sequence goes on from JACQYP010000094.1 coordinate 24,918, forward strand.
CAGCCACTTATCAAGATAATACCCAATAGCTAATCCAAAGAAGATGCATGTAACCAAAACAATCCCAACGCTGGAAAGCCAACCTAATTTACGAATAAGATCAGCCTGTTCATTATCCATTTTGATTATCATTATTTCTTATACCCTTATAAATAGATTTTATATTATACTACAAGATTGGAAAAATTGCAAGTATTTTTTTTGATTAATTAACATTTTTTTATGCTTACTTAAAGTAGCCGTTCACGGTGGACAGTTATCGGTTCACGGTTAAGAGAGCGTTAATTAACATTTTTTAAAAAAAAAAAAAAAATAGGAGTTAGGAGTCAGGAGTCAGGAGTCAAAACATTCTGTATACAGAATGTTTTGACCCCTGCATTCTATCCCGCTTTCGTAACCGTCCCCTTTATCACCCTTATCCCTAATTTTTCCTCGATATCCTTTGCACTTTGATCAATGTTGACACATTTAGGCGGTTTATAACAGCAAGAGGCAAGCATAATGACATCCACCTTAAGGTCGTTTTTCATGATCTCTGCCTTTTCAAACCTGCCCTTACCCGGGCAACCATTGCACGAGCAGAAAGAGACAACCACCGGATCCTCTAAATCCTCAAAAGCACCTTTTTTATTCATGCAAGCAAGAAAACAGCTGACATGTGAGCCAAACTTTAGACAGCCCGCATCCCATCGCAACTTACAACCGATAATACCAACCTTTGTCATTGCAACCTCCGGTTTTATGTAATGGTGTTGTAGGTTGTAAGTTGTAAGTTGAAGAGGTACAACCTACAATATCCTAAACCTACAACTTATCAAAAAGAAACCGTATTCATCCGTGCAGCCAATTTTGCCATATCATAAATACCGGAGAATTTTGCACCGCAGACAAGGTCATCCTCCTTTATCCCTCTTGCCTCAGCACATGGTTTGCAGACAAGGATTGGGATTTTAAGTATCTGGCATATCTCAAAAACATCACTGAATGCAGCCAGACCAACACCCTGAATAGTTTCCTGCTCAGCTATTCCCTTTTTAGCAAAGATAACCCCATCATTTGCCAGAAATATAGTAGCATTGTCCTTATTCTCTTTTGCCCCCTTAGCTGTCAGGAAAGCAAGTGATGCCCGATTTGGATCATCTACCCCACAAGTACAAACAACCAAAAGCTCAGCCATGTTTCTTTTACCCCCATATTTCAAGTTGCAAGCGGTTACACGAATAATTATAGTTTATCACATTAATCTATTAGAGTCAATGTATTTTTTGCTAATCACAGGATATTTCCCTTGCCTTTTCGACTATTTTATAGTAAACTTGTAACTATTCAGGTTCACGGTTCAGGGTTGATGGTTTGCTCTCTTAACCTCTGAACCGTGAACCGTGAACCTGAATAGTTACGGAGAAATCAGCGTTATAAAGGATGGAAAGATGAAAAAGTTATTACCTATTGGGTTATTGATTGGTTTAGTAATTATATTTTTTGGGAAAATAGTAAGCATGGGTTGGATATTTTTTGAAGGGGATATAACATATATATTTTATCCAATGAAATTATTTTATGCAGAAAATCTAAAGCAATTTAATCTGCCATTATGGCTACCTCATATACAATGTGGTTTCCCGGTATTTGCAGTAGGTAATCAAGGGTTTATGTATCCGATAAATCTTATGCTATTTTCTTGTCTTCCTACACATATTGCATATAATCTAAACGATATTATTCATGGGTACCTCTAAAAACTCAACGAAAGCAAATAAAAAACAAGTAGACATTGTTTACAATTTATAGTATACTGAATGTAATAAAATTGAGATGGTGTGCTGGTTCATCGTGAATCGTAATTTTTCATTCAAAAAACAAGCTACTTTTTCTGTATTTCTGTTTCAGACACAGAAGGTTTTTTAGGCATAAGAGAAAGCTCAAGATTATCACATTAAGCACTTTATTTGGCTGGTGATAAATATACTGTC
>JACQYP010000095.1 GCA_016208205.1 Candidatus Desantisiibacteriota bacterium
AAGAATAACCCCATTATCGTAGAATTATGTTGAATTATGATGTAAATTTCAGCTACACAGGTTAAAAAGTGGGGGGAATTCTTAAAGGGTGGCTTGCTGAGACAAGTATATAAAAGGCTCCGGATTATCCGAGAGCGTTCTAGATTATCTTAAAGGAGGAAAGATGAAGACATATATGGCGAAGACAGGCGAGGCAGGAGGAAAGTGGTATATAGTTGATGCTACAAATGTTGCATTAGGAAGACTGGCAAGCTGCACAGCAAAAATACTTAGAGGGAAGAATAATCCTTTATTTACCCCACATGTTGATACTGGTGATTCAGTAATCATTGTTAATGCAGATAATGTTCTGCTTACAGGCAAGAAAAAGCAGCAAAAGTTTTATTATCGGCATACCGGGTATCTGGGAGGGTTAAAGAGTACTCGTTACGATAAACTCCTATCAACTAATGCTGAAAAAGTAATTATGCTTGCAGTAAAAAGGATGATTCCTGATACTGTCCTTGGTCGGGCAATGTTCAGAAAATTAAAGGTTTATGCCGGGGATGTGCATCCACATGAAGCACAAAAACCAGAACCGTTAAAATTAAAGGTGTAAAATCTCTCGAATCGCGAATCGCGAATCTGTTCTATTTCTTCAGATTCACGATTCGCGATTCAAAATTCGCGATTCGTGATTTGCGATTAAAGGAGGATTGTTAGGGTGATAGGAAATCAATATTATGGAACAGGTCGTCGGAAAAGGGCTATTGCCCGGGTAAGATTGGTTGCTGGAAATGGAAAAATGATGGTTAATGATCTGGAGATAAAGGAATATCTGGGTGGTTTAAGTGATACCCAGTTGCCTGTTGTCCAGCAGCCATTAGTTGCTACCTCAACCATTGGCAAGTATGATGTGCTTGTCAGGGTAGGCGGTGGTGGAAAGATAGGACAGGTTGGTGCTATTCGTCATGGGATTGCCAGGGCACTGCTTGAATCCAATTTAGAATTTAAGCCTATATTACGCAGGGGTGGATTTTTAACCAGGGATCCACGAGAACATGAACGAAAGAAATATGGTCTTTATGGTCGAAGACGCCGTTTCCAGTATTCCAAGAGATAATTGGAGTTACAATCAAGGTTTGCAGGGGCAGGATTATCTTGTCCTTGCAAATCATATGAGTTAGGCTATTAGACTGTAGTGTTGTGTCAACTGTAGAATGACGCATGTAGTGTCCGTTTCCCAAACGGACAGATGAGGGCAGCTATCCCTACATTCTACTGTTAGAAAAAACACCTGAGTAGTTACAAAATATTTATAGCCGCAAGCGGTTACACACAATATTAGTCTATATGTGATTATTAAATACCCCCTGCAGGCATAGGTATGTGCCTGCAGGGGGTAGGTTCTAATATATAGGCTGAAGGTGAATAGGCGGTTAGATTAAAAGGATGATATATTAACCACGAACAGGCACTAACAAATACTAACAAATATTAAATTTCATGTTCGTGTCAGTTCGTGTTAGTTTGTGGTTAGACTTATTCATGAGCTTGAAATTGGTGGCTGAAGGCTGTCGGCTCTCCTTACAGTCTAACAGCCTACTGTCCTGTCAACCGTACGATGTCGCAAAATAGCATTGTCATCCCGAAGGAGTACTCGATGAGTGTCATCCCGAACTACTGTGAGGGATCTTATTCCTTACAGTATTTCGGAATGACAGAATACGACACTGGAAGGTTGACACGACACTACAGTCTAATAGCCTAATACGAGTGAGGAGAGAAGTGGATAAGTATAACTTTGCAGAAATAGAGAATAGATGGCAAACAAGATGGGAGCAGGACAAAAGGTTTGAGACAGCAACCAAAACCGATAAACCTAAATACTATTGTCTGGAGATGTTTCCATATCCATCAGGCAGAATACATATGGGACATGTCCGAAATTATACCATTGGAGATGTTATTGCCAGATACAAGATGATGCATGGTGTGAATGGTCTACATCCCATGGGTTGGGATGCCTTTGGATGACCTGCGGAAAATGCGGCTATTTCCAAGAATAGGCATCCTGATGTAGGGACTAAAAGCAATTGTAATGAAGAATATTACAAATGGAATCAATGGCTTTTTTTGAAATTTTATGAAAAGGGGCTGGCATATAAGCAAGAGGCAGATGTTAACTGGTGTGATAAGTGTCAGACTGTTCTGGCTAATGAACAGGTAGAGGGTGGCTGTTGCTGGCGATGCGGTACACATGCCGGAACAAAAAGACTTTCTCAGTGGTTCTTCCGTATTACAGCCTATGCAGATAAACTGCTCAATGATCATTCTTTGTTGGGGAATTGGCCTGAACGGGTATTGAGTATGCAGAAGAACTGGATAGGCAGGAGTTATGGGTGTGAGATAGATTTCAGGCTATCGAGCGATAACGATAAAATAATAAAGGTGTTTACCACAAGGGCTGATACGATATTTGGGGCAACATACATTGTCCTTGCCCCACAACACCCTTTTGTTGATGAACTAATTAATGGTGCTGAGCATGAGGCTCAGATCAGGCAGTTTATAGAGCAGTGTAAGGTCAGGGTGGCTCTGGATGAAGAGGTCGAAAAAAAGGGCATCTTTACCGGGGCATATGCTGTAAACCCTGTTAATGGGGAACAAATCCCTGTCTGGATTGCAAATTATGTTCTGATGGCATATGGAACCGGTGCAATCATGGCTGTCCCTACCCATGACCAGCGGGATTTTGAGTTTTCTAAGAAATATTGTTTGCCGGCAAGGGTGGTGATTCAGTCTCCAGTCTCCAGTTTTCAGCCTTCAGCCTTCAGCCTTCAGCCTTCTGATAATATGACCTGTGCCTATGAAGAGCAAGGGATAATGACAAACTCTGGGGCATTTAACGGCATGGGAAATGTTGAGGCAAAAGAGGCTATTATCTCCTGGATGGAGAAACAAGGCATAGGCAGGAAAAAGGTTAATTATCGTTTGAGAGACTGGTTAGTTTCAAGGCAAAGGTATTGGGGGACGCCAATACCCATGATTTATTGTGATTGTTGCGGATTGGTCCCGGTGAAAGAAGACGAATTGCCTGTAAGACTGCCAAGGGGATTGGATATCTCAGGCGGGAAAACCCTTGCTTCATCTCTTGAGTTTATCAACACAAAATGCCCTGTCTGCGGGAGGGATGCTCGAAGAGAAACAGACACCATGGATACCTTTGTTGATTCATCATGGTATTTTGCCAGATATGTTTCTCCTCATGATGATACGCAGCCAATAGATACAACTATGGCAGATCACTTTTTGCCTGTTGATCAATATATTGGCGGGATAGAACACGCTATCCTGCATCTTTTGTACTCCCGTTTTTTTATTAAGGTTATAGCAGATATTGGTTTGATTAATCATCAGGAGCCATTTGCCAATCTCCTTACCCAGGGGATGGTCATCAAGGATGGAGCCAAGATGTCCAAATCCAAGGGGAATGTGGTTGACCCCGATGATATTGTTAATAAATATGGGGCTGATACTGTTCGGGTATTTATCCTGTTTGCTGCCCCCCCGGAAAAGGATCTGGAATGGTCTGAGCAAGGGGTAGAAGGGGCATATAGATTCCTGAATCGGGTGTGGAGGATTGTTGTCCAGGGGTCAGGGGTCAGGATTAAGCTTGAGAATCTATCTGCTCGTGCTAAGGCAATTTATTCATTTACCCATCGTACCATAAAAAGGGTTACTGAGGATATCGAGGTTTTTCACTTTAATACCGCTATTTCTGCCTGTATGGAATTGGTAAATGAGATTTATCGGGAAGTAGACGAAGCGTCTCGCTTCGTGTCCTCAACGAGCCGAGACGGCTCGACTACTGATCTATTTATTCTGCATGAGGCCTTGAGGAATCTAATCATACTGCTTTCTCCATTTGCCCCTCATATCTGCGAGGAGTTATGGCAGGTTTTGGGGAATTCTACAAGCATACTTGATGAGCCATGGCCGGAATATCTTCCAGAAGCAATCTATGAAGAGACCATAGTTATCATTGTTCAGATAAATGGGAAGGTAAGGGATAAAATCTCTGTACCGGCTGAAAGCACAGAAGAGGTTATTAAGGCTGAAGCCCTTAAGGCTGCAAGAGAAAAATTGGGTACAAAGGCTATAAAGAATGTTATAGTTGTGCCCGGCAAATTAGTTAATATTGTGGTATGATAAGATAAGTGAAAAGTGAAAAACTAAAAGTGAAGAAATTTATGAAATTGTTTCTGAAAAAAAACATAGAATATTTACCATGAAAGCACGAAAGTAGGGGCGAATAATTATTCACCCCTATCTGCGTTTCGTGTTTTCATCCTTTCGTGATTTCGTGATGAAAAAATTTCTTAAAATAAGTGTATCCTCTCAAAAAAGCATGGTAAAAAAGATAAGGAAAATATTTCGAATTGTACGATTATCTTAGCCCTGTAGGGGTAATATGTTTGTAGCCATATGGTTATCTCACCAATTAAACCCCAGAGGGGTGACATGTTAAGAACATGTCGCTCCTATGGAGCTTTTCTTGTTTGTTTTGTCCATATTCTACAAACATTTCGCCCCGCTGGGGCTAAATATGGACAAAGGACAGTATTTAGTAGTATTAATAAAATCATATTTTACCATGGATTTTTGAGAGGATACAAATAAGTTATGATTTTTACCTTCACTTTTCACTTATTTACACATATGGAGGTTATTAATGGATATTTCAACATGGGTCGGCACGGTTGGAGCAGCATTTGCTATGGTTGGAGCTATAATGTTAGAAGAGGCAGGGATAGTAGGTTCAGGATATTTTAATATACCTGCAACAGTGATGATTGGTGCCGGAACATTTTTATCGACAATGGCTACATTTGACTTAAAGCATAACCTGAATGCAGGTAATTGGATCAAGATGGCATATTTTAATACAGCACATGATATAGGTGAGATAATTACGACTATATTAAACTTTGCCCAGAAGGCACGAAGGGAAGGGTTGTTGGCTTTAGAGGGAGATATTGAAGGGATACATGACCGCTTTTTGAAAAAGGGTATTCAGTTAGTGGTTGATGGAGTTGACCCTGAGCTAATCGAATCTGTGCTTGATATCGATACTGCAGGCATGAAAGCAAGGCATAAGCTTGGTGAGGAATGGTATATGTGCGCAGGTGGTATGGCTCCAACCATGGGAATCCTTGGAGCTATCATGGGATTAACTGGTGCCCTTAGTAAAATGGGCGGCGGCGACATGATGACCACCATCCATTCATTGGCCATCGCCTTTGTTGCTTCATTCTATGGTGTAGCCATAGCTAATCTGATATTGATCCCGGTTGCCGGTAAGCTAAAGTTCCTTGACCATGAAGAGGCGTTTATGCGTGATTTGATCATGACCGGTGTTTTAGCCATTCAAGCTGGAGATAACCCAAGAATAGTTGAGGAAAAGCTAAAGGCATTCTTCTCGCCAGCCACATATCCAGTGAAATCTCTGGAAGAGGCTGGGGGATGAAATAATGAATAGTGAATAATGAATAGTGAAGAATGAAGAATGAAGAATGAAGAATGAAGAACTATCTACAACCGTAACCGTTCACGGCTTGAAAAACGGAAATTGGAAATTAAGTGAAAAAGTGGCATTGTTCATCGTTTTGGCTATTTGAATAGGTTGGGTTTGGCGAAGCGAAACATCAGTATTGACCAGTCTTTGTTTCTGTTTCGTTTTTCAATCCAACCTACAACGATTGTAAATGTCCGAAACGATGCACAATGCAGAAAAATTAGAAAGTATGAATATCTAATTCTATTTTTAGCGTTCCGTGAACACTTATGGTTGCAGATAGTGTTTAGTTTTTCACTATTCACTATTTATTGTTCCTCAATCAATTCCCTTGCTGCCAATATCACATCATCCACAGTTATCCCTTTCATGCAATCAAAGCTTTTTAGATGACACCTTTGTCCACCATGCTTACCACATGGTCGACAACTCAAGTCTGTCTTTTCTACTACTCGAAAGGATTCGCCATATGGACCAAATCCAAGGTTAGTTGTAGTTGGACCAAATATGGCTACAGTTGGAGTATTCATAGCCATAGCTATATGAAGTGGACCAGAATCATTGGTGATAAACAATCGACATTGTTCCAGTACACCGGCTAACTGTTTCAAGGTAAGCCTGCCTACAGCAAGAATAGATCGGGTCTTCATAAGCAAGGCAATCTTTTCTACCAGCCAGCCATCCTCTTGTCCACCTACAAGTATTATCCTTGCCTTAAATTCATTTGACAGGGCATCACCCACCTGAGCAAATCTTTCTGGAATCCATCGCTTGGTAGGCCAGACAGAGCATGGATTTATACCTATTAAAAAATCATTTGGCAATACACCGCTCCTGGAGATAAAATCTCGTGAAAATTCCCTATTCTTGTCAGAGATGTGTATTCTTAGATGATAATCTTCTTCAGGAGCTCCAAGGGCATAAGCTAATTCAAGATTTCTTTTTGCTTCATGAAGTTTTAATTGATATGGCACACTTGAGGTGAAAAGAAAAGCCCCTGTATTTCTATCAAATCCAATTCGATAAGGGATACCGCAAAGAAAGGCAAGTAAACTGGAACGAAATGAAGGGTGTGGGACAACAGCCAGATCAAACTGCATCTTTCGAAGCTCTTCGGCTACCTTCAGGAAATGAAAAATTCCTTTTTGCTGCCCCTTCTTGTCATAAGGGATAATATTGGCAAGACATGGATCTCCATCCAGAACCTCCTTGCCCTTTGGGGTAGTTAGCAGGTGCAGCTTTGCCCCTGGGAACCCCTTTGAAAGCGATTGAATCAAGGGCGAGACAAGAACCACATCCCCAATAAATGCTGTTTGAATGATTAAAATTTTTTTGTATTTTTTCATGTTGTTCCTAAAACAGAATACAGAAGTCAGAATTCAGAATAAATGTGAGTTTGTTCATTCTGACTCCTGACTCCTGAATTCTGAATTCAGTTTTCCCCTATCTCTCCCTCAAGCAACTTTTTAACTGCATCCACCACATCTTCCGGGGTAATACCTGTCATACATTCATGAGTATTTTTGGGACATTTTCTGCTGCCATGCGAGCTGCATGGTCTACAGGATAAATCTCTTTCAAGGACAATATGTCTGCCATTTCCGTGGGGACCGAATCCAAGGTCAAGGGTTGTTGGACCAAACATACTTACCGTAGATACCCCTAATGTTGCGGCAATATGAAGGGGTGCCGAATCATTGGTAATCAAAATATCACACCTCTGAATAAGGGACGGTAATTCTAATAAAGATGTCCAGTTAATAAGATTTAAGGGTTTTCTGTCCATCCATGCCTCTATTCTCTTGCCCAATTCTATATCATGAGCATCACCGACAAGGACTATTTTGGCATTCAATTCTTCCATCAATCTATTTCCTGTTTCAACAAACCCCTCTATTGGCCATTGCTTTGTCTCCCATTTTGCACCAGGGCAGAGCCCAATCACTAAATCCTTATCCTCAATCCCGAGCTCTTTAAGGCACTGGAGGACATTTTTATTTATATCCTTGTCTATCTTCAACTCCGGCATACGGTTATCTGAAGAAAGAATCCCAAACTCTGTCAGGGGATTAAAATAAAGGTCAATGATATGAGACTGTTGCGGAAGTACCTGCCACTTAAGCCATATCCTCAGCAGCCTTAAAAATCTGTGTTTAGAATAATGAATTTTATATCTTATTTGTGAAAATAGATAGATAAGAATGCTTCTCAGGTTCCAGTGAAGGTCTATTAACAGGTCAAACCGTTCTGAATTTATCTCACATATCAGTTTTATTAATCCCCAGAATCCATCCTTTGAATCAAAAACAAATACCTCGTCAATATGCGGGAATAGCTTTGTTATCTCAAAAAACTCTTTTTTTACTACAAAGCACAATTTAGCATATGGATACCTTTCTCTTAATGTCCGCAGTACAGGGGTTGTAAGGACAATATCTCCAATAGAGCTGAGCCTGATCACAAGTATCTTGTTTATCAATCGCTGCATAAACACCTCAACAAATTTTCCTGCCAATTGGGGGTAGTAATCGAGAATTTGACTTTTAAGAAAAACAATGGACAACTTATGTGCGTTCGGGGAACGCACCCTACTTTTGCTGCCAATCGAACCATATCCTTTTCGGTTGTTACGACCATATCGGTATCCCTTGCCATCTCTTCAATCCTCCTCAGACAGGCAGAATCATACGAATGATGATCCGGAAACCGTAATGGAATTATTCTATGAGGCTCAAACTGTTTCAGATTATGTTCAAAAGATTCCGGGCAGCCAATACCTGAACAAGCAAGGATTGTTTTTCCTTTTATTAATGACAGGGGATAGATATTTGAATCTTCCTCATCTCTTTTGTACCTGATTAAATGTAACGGCAAATGAATGCTTGTAAGTATTAACGCTTTTGGATTTAACCCCTTAACCATATCCTCGTAAGGGGTAAGATCTGTTACCATATCTGTATGTGTAAGGATAATTATCCGAGCCCTTTTTGCAGCAGAAAGAGGCTCTCGCAGCACCCCTTCTGGAAACAACCGTAATCCTTGTTGAGGGATAGAAACATCATGCAATAAAATATCTATATCCCGATAAAGTTTAAGATGCTGAAAACCATCATCAAGCAAAAGGGTATCACAACCAAATTTTTCTAGAGCATATCTTCCTGAAGCCCATCGATTTTTGCCTGCCAGCACAGGAATACCTGTCAGGTTTTTTGCCAAAAGACACGCCTCATCCCCGGCATCTTCCAGAGAAGCACTTACGGTGTTTGTACTGATTCGAAGCGGGGACGCTTCGGCTACATTCCCGGAAACAACCCCTTGCTGTTGTTCATATCTGCTATGATAGCCCCGTATCAGCACCCCAATCCTTTTGCCTGCATCTTTTAACAAAGAGGCTATCTCTATTATTGCCGGTGTTTTTCCGCTGCCGCCAACCGTAAGATTACCGATACTAATTACCCTTACAGGAAGCTTTTTTCCCCTCAAAAAACCATATTTGTAGCCAGCCATCCTTATTTTAATCAGGATAAGATAGACAAAAGATAATACCCCAAGGATTTGCCGAATGATTAATCCCTTTCTTTTCCCAAGCATAATCTCACGAAGATACATTATCATCATGTAATTATTATATCATTATAAACAGGATTTGTCAACCTTGTTTCAGACGCTTTTCAGGTAATGGGTTAATCATTGGTGGTGGGATTTAACCACAAAGGGCACGAAGGAGGAACTTAAAGATTTTAACTACAAAGGACACAAAGTACACAAAGACTTAAGGGTACCTCTAAAAACTCAACGAAAGCAAATAAAAAACAAGTAGACATTGTTTACAATTTATAGTATACTGAATGTAATAAAATTGAGATGGTGTGCTGGTTCACCGTGAATCGTAATTTTTCATTCAAAAAAC
>JACQYP010000079.1:0-1712 GCA_016208205.1 Candidatus Desantisiibacteriota bacterium
GTTGGCGTTTTCTTGGAGCGAGCCAACCGTGTTGGCGTTTTCTTGGAGCGAGCCAACCGTGTTGGCGTTTTCTTGTTTTCTTGGTTTGTTGGCGTAATATATAAACAGCATCACGGATGCCTTGGTCCAAGAAAGAACGGCATCACGGATGCCTTGGTCCAAATTTGGAGCGAGCCAACCGTGTTGGCGTAATGTTTGGAGCAAGGCAACCATGTTGCCGTTTTCAACCATGTTGACTGGAGGTGATTAGTATGGTTAAAAAACGAAAATGGATAGTAATATTAATTCTGTTGGTGGTATCAATCGCTCTTGTCTTTATCATCCCCAAAGTTAAAGAACAGCACCAGCAACATCTTTCTCATCAAGGTCATATAAAGACAAGTGAGGTTGCAAAGAAACAGGTCTATTACTGCCCAATGCATCCAAACTATACCTCAGATAAACCAGGTCAATGCCCCATCTGCGGCATGACATTAGTCCTGAAAAAGGAAGAAAATAAGAAGATTGAAAAAGGTGAGGTCTTTATTTCACCAGAGAAACAGCAAATGATAGGGGTGAAGACCACTAAGGTAAAATTTGTTAACCTACAGAAGACTATTCAGGTAAAAGGGATTGTTGAGTATGATGAACGCAGAATGTTTGATATCAATACCAAGTTTGAGGGCTGGATAGAAAAGTTATTCGTGAATTGGACAGGAAAACTTGTGAATAAAGGGGATGCATTATTTACTATCTACTCACCTGAACTTGTTTCGGCTCAGGAGGAATATCTGCTTGCGTTGAAAAATAGGGAGATTGGCAAAAATAGCCAATATGAGGAGATAAAAGTAAGTGCCCAACTAATAGTTGAGGCGGTTAAAAGAAAGCTTAAGTTGTGGGATATTACGGATGCTCAGATAAAGCAATTAGAGGAAACCGGTAAGATAACAAAAACATTAACCGTCTATTCACAGAACGAAGGTTTTGTTACCGAGAAAATGGTTACTGAAGGGATGAAGATTATGCCCGGGGAGGGCTTATACAAGATAGCTAATCTCTCCGAGGTTTGGATAATTGCTGATATTTATGAACAGGATTTGCCAATGGTTAAATTGGTACAAATAGCAGATATATCCCTTTTATCCTTGCCCGGTAAGAGATTAAGAGGGAAGGTCAGTTACATCTACCCCTACCTTGAGCCTGAAATAAGGACAGTAAAGATACGGATTGAGGTTTCAAATAATGACTTTATTCTGAAACCAAGTATGTATGCTCAGGTAGAGATAAATGTTAATCTGGGCAGGAGATTAGCCATAGGAGATTCTGCGGTGATTGATACCGGCGAAAGACAGATGGTTATTTTATCAAAGGGTGAGGGATATTTTAGACCTGTTGAGGTTAAATTAGGTGCAAAGGTGGAAAATTATTATGAAGTTTTGGAAGGCGTCCAAGAAGATGATACGGTAGTGGTAAATTCAAATTTCTTGGTTGATTCAGAAAGTAAGATGTAAGATGAAAAAATCATTATCCATGATGGAGCGAGCCAACCGTGTTGGCGTTGTTTTGGAGCAAGCCAACCATGTTGGCGTAATATAAAACGGCATCACGGATGCCTTGGTCCAAACAAACGGCATCACGGATTTTGGAGCGAGCCAACCGTGTTGGCGTTGTTTTGGAGCAAGCCAACCATGTTGGCGTAATATAAAACGGCATCACGGATGCCTTGGTCCAAA
>JACQYP010000079.1:1760-3462 GCA_016208205.1 Candidatus Desantisiibacteriota bacterium
ACGAGGTTAATATGATAGAAAAGATAATTGAATATTCCGCTAAAAATAAATTTATCGTCCTGACTATAATCATTTGTGCCACCCTGATGGGCTGGTGGTGTATGCAGAATGTGCCTTTGGATGCCATCCCTGACCTGACCGATACACAAGTGATTATCCAGTCCACATGGGATAGAAGCCCGGATATTATTGAGGACCAGATTACCTATCCTGTCATCACCTCCCTGCTTGGTGCACCAAAAGTTAAGGATATAAGAGGATTTTCCGACTTTGGCTATTCCTTTGTTTATGTTATCTTTGAGGAAGGAACGGATATCTACTGGGCAAGGTCACGGGTATTGGAGTACTTAAGTAAAATTCAGTCACAACTTCCTCAAGGTGTCCAGACTCGGCTTGGTCCTGATGCCACCGGTCTGGGTTGGGTCTATCAATACGCCCTGGTGGATAAATCTGGTAAGCACTCTACAGAGGAGATACGGGGCTATCAAGACTGGTTCTTGCGGTATTACTTGCAGGCAACAGAGGGTGTTTCTGAGGTGGCTACCATCGGCGGTTTCCAGAAGCAGTATCAGGTAAATATCGACCCAAATCTCCTGGCAGGGTATGGTATCTCTGTCAATGATGTTAGCTCTGCTATCCGAGGAAGCAATCAGGATGTTGGCGGCAGGCTCCTTGAATTCTCCGGCAGGGAGTATATGATTCGTGGACGGGGGTATGCCAGGTCAATTACTGATATTGAAAATATTGTGGTGAAATCAAAGGCTGGTATTCCTCTGCGGATTAAGGATATTGCCCTGGTTGAGTTTGGTCCAGAGATTAGACGGGGTGTCGGCGATTTGGATGGTATTGGTGAAACCGTCTCCGGAATAATTGTAATGAGGCAGGGCGAAAATGCCCTCAAGGTTATTCAGCGGGTAAAAAATAAATTAGAGGAGCTTAAGCCGAGCCTGCCTGATGGATTAGAGATTGTTACGGTTTATGACCGTTCAGAATTAATCAAGTCCTCAATTGAAACCCTGAAGGTTACCCTGAGGGATGAACTGTTCGTTGTCAGCTTGGTCATCTTTTTGTTCTTATTGCATATCCCCTCAGCACTTATTCCCATCCTTACCTTGCCTATGGCTGTGCTCATATCCTTTATCCCCATGTATGGCCTGGGAATTACCGCAAACATCATGTCCCTGGGTGGTATTGCTATTGCTATTGGGGCTATGGTTGATGCGGCAATTGTTGTGGTTGAGCAATCCCATAAGAAGTTGGAAAGATGGGAGAAGGAGGGCAGGAAAGGGGATTACAGGGAGGTGATAATCTCGGCCATAAAAGAGGTAGGCAGGCCAGCCTTCTACTCACTTTTAATCATTGCTGTTTCATTTATCCCCATCTTTGCCTTGCAGGCACAGGAAGGAAGATTATTTAAGCCACTTGCCTTTACTAAGACTTTTGCTATGTTCTTTGCGGCTATATTAGCCATTACCCTTGACCCGGCTATTAGAATCCTATTATTCAGGCCGAATAAATTCAGATTCAAACCAAAATTTCTGGCAGGGCTTTTGAATACTGTCATTGTGAGCAGGATACAAGAGGAGGAGAAACATCCCATCAGTAGGGTTTTGCACAAGATCTATCATCCAGCCGTGAAGTTTGTCCTGAAATACCCATTTATGGTAATATTAACGGCAATTTTAATGGTAATAAGCACCAT
>JACQYP010000044.1 GCA_016208205.1 Candidatus Desantisiibacteriota bacterium
TATGCTACCCCAAGGTTATTATAATACTTGGGATTTGTTGGGTTAGCATTTATTGCTTTCTGATATTCCTCAATAGCCTTATCAGTTTTTCCTATGGTATAGTAGATAATACCAAGCACATTATGTGTTTGCTCATTATTTGGCTCTATCTTGCTTACAGCTGTATACTCATTAACAGCCTCATTTAGCATCCCATTCCGATAATAAGCAAATCCCAACCTCTTCTTTGCTTCAATTAAGCATGACTCTAATTTCAATGCCTCCTTAAAATAATAAATAGATGCTCCAATATCGTTCTTAGTATACGCCTTAATCCCTAACCCCAGAAAATTCTTTGCTAAAAATTTCTCTTCCCCTGTTGCCTGAGCATTTCCAATAAACACACATCCAATCCCTATCAAAATCACCAATAACCTTGTAATACTTAACATCGCATGCTCCCCCCTTTTTTTATTTACATTCAATTCCCTATTGCCTGTGTCTATATATAAACACAGCAAAAGATATAAGACAGAATTAGCCTGTAAAAAAGGGTGAGTACATATTCTTTTTTTACAGGTTATTCTTTGCCTTATACTCCTCCATGATATAAATTTTGATGGGTTTTCACCCATCCTACTTCCTTTACGAAGCGAGACGCTTCGTCTACAACGCTCTCTTGAAATCCTCTACCATATCTACCGGTGTTGGATCAATTCCATATTCCAATGCCAGATAATATGATACATACTCAAAGAAATAGATACTGCCAAATATCTTACATAGCACATTATCTCCTTGCATCTCTATCATGCTCACAGGTAATCCCTTATCCCTCATCAACCCACTAAATATTTGTATTCTTTTCCTAATCCTCTCGTGTCCGCAAGGATCATCGAGAATAATAAAGTGATAGTTGCCTTTAATATTTGTAAATCCGATCATCTCATTATGATTCAGTTCCGGAAACGAGCCATGGAATGCCTGTACCTTTGAGTTTTCATTGAATTTTATCTTTACAATCCTTGCCAATGACATCTCATAAAAATCATGGGTATAGATAATGGGTATGCTGTCTATCAACTGTTTTGCCAGCTGTTTTGCCTTTTCCTCAAACTCACACCCGGATAGAAAATTACCAAGCTTGATCAAATTCGCTTTTTGTTCATGGATTATCCCTGAGTTTGAAAGTACACTGATGAATATGCCGACAAAATATCCTGTAGCAGCCCTTGGTTGAAATGTGGGGAATTCTTTGATTATCTTTGCGATTGGCAGGTTATGTTCCCTGCTTAATTCCTCAAGCCTTCCGCCGGCTGTTACAATCACTACCTGTGCCTTTTTCTCCATAGCATCATACAGGGAAGATATGGTCTCCTCTGTATTGCCTGAAAAGGATGAAATAAATACCAGGCTATTTGCATCGATTGGCGTGGTAATAGAATATCCCCGACAAACCTCTACGGGTATGTCAGTATCAGATAGATATGTCTTTAAGATATCGCCGGGAAAGGCACTTCCACCCATACCGGCTACCACAACCTTATTTATTTTTCCCTCAACCCTTACCCCATCAGCAAATTCTACAGATTTCTCAAACTGACCCGGAAACTTCTTGATTGATTCAAACATGTTTGACTTGTCTATTAACATCATAATCCCTCCAATAGTGATTTCGCAGATAAGGAACACGAATTACACGAAGTAACTACTCAGGTTGTTTAGACTGTAGGCTGTTAAGAGGAACAAAGGTGATGAGGAGTTTTTCTGCAATCTTATAGCCCACAGCCTTCTCTCCTAACAGTCTACAGCCTATTCACCTTCAGTCTATTTTCTACATCTCCAATATATTCCCAAACTTTCTTATCATCGTTTCTTCAAGCATCTTTTGAATCTCACCTGCTGAGGTTATCTGCATAATCTCAGCAGCAAAAGCCTTTGCCTCATCTAATCGTATTGCTCGAATTATCTTCTTAATTCGGGCAATAGAGCTTCCTGACATGCTGAATTCGTCTAATCCCATTCCCAGCAAAAGAACCGTATAAAGGGGATCCCCTGCCATTTCACCACACATCCCAACCCATTTTCCTTCATTATGAGCTGCATTTATGGTCATCTGGATTAGACGAAGGATTGCCGGATGAAACGGTTTATATAGAGCAGCTACCTCTTCGTTTACACGATCAATAGCCATAGTATACTGAATCAGGTCATTAGTACCAATACTGAAAAAATCAACCTCTTTAGCCAATCTATCTGCGATTAAGGCTGCAGAAGGGGTTTCCACCATTATGCCAATCTGAATGTTATGATCAAAAGGGATATTTTCTCTATCCAACTCCTTCATCGCAGAAAGCAGGATTGATTTTGCCTGCCCGAACTCATCAATCTCTGAGATAAGGGGAAACATTAGCTGAACCTTTCCATAATTACTTGCCCGCAGGATTGCCCTCATCTGTACCTTAAATATCTCAGGATATTTAAGACAAAGTCGAATAGCCCGAAGCCCGAGAAACGGATTTGTTTCAATAGGCAAGTCCAGATGAGTAAGAAATTTATCCCCACCCAGATCCACTGTCCTGATCACTGTTGGACATGGGGTAAGCCTCAGTATAACATCCTTATATGCATTAAATTGTTCCTCCTCTGCAGGAAAATCTGTTCGTTCAAGATACAAATATTCTGTTCTATATAATCCAACCCCTTCTGCCCCTTCTCGTTTAATTATATCAATCTCCTCTGCTGTCCCAATATTTGCTGAAAGCAGAACCCTGAATCCATCCTCAGTCTGTGCCGGCAGATCACGCAGACAGGTTAATCCTTCCTTAAAGGCAGAATATTCTTCTTGTTTGCGAGAATATTTCTCAAGTGTCTCTTTATCCGGATTAATGATAACCGTGCCATGACTACCATCAACAATGATAATCTCATCATTTCTCACCCGACA
Organism: Candidatus Desantisiibacteriota bacterium; assembly: GCA_016208205.1. The sequence continues at coordinate 2,927 of JACQYP010000044.1, forward strand.
GGTTATCTCTTTAAGCCCAACCACAGCCGGAATTTCTAATGCTCTGGCCATAATAGCCGCATGAGCAGTCTTTCCCCCTATCTCTGCTACAAAGCCAAGCACATTACCATCATTCATATGAGCTGTATCTGATGGTGACAATTCATGGGCAATAATAATAACCTTTTCTGTTAAATCCTCTATACTTATTCTGACAACACCCATAAGGTTATGAAGGATTCTGCGGCCAATATCAAAAACATCTACTGCTCTTTCACGAAAGTATTCATCTTCCATGATAGAAAAATTATTTGCTATATTTTGAAGTACACACTCTAACGCATATTCAGCACATACTGTTTCCTTCCTTATCTTTTGAGTTACATCCAGAATCAAAAGGGGATCTTCCAGTATTGAGAGATGGGCACTGAATATCTTTGCAATATCTTCCCCTATATCCCGTTGAACCTTTTCTTCTAATTTTTTTATCTCTTCTCTGGTCTTTAAGATCGCTGCCTTGAATTGCTGCACCTCAACCTCTATTTGAGTAGATGCGATTTTCCTTTTCTCAATCTTAAAGCTTCCTATGTCAAAGAGAAATGCCTTGCCAATGACAATTCCTGGAGAAGCAGGGATTCCAGTCAAAGTAATCATTCTTCCCCCTCTTTTCCATTTCCTTTTGCATTATGCAAGGACAGGCTTGTAGAGTGGACATTATCTACTATTTCTTTCAAAGCAATCATTCTTCTTCTCCAAACTTATTATTTATTAACTCTATAAGTGCACTCATAGCTGCCTCTGCATCCTTGCCGATAGCACGGATAATGATCTTGCTGCCTGGAGAAGCAGCCATACATAAAACCCCAAGGATACTCTTTCCATTCACAAAATCATTATTACCATTTCTCCCCACCTCTATCTTTGATGAAAAGTTAGATGCAGTATGCACAAAGATACTGGCTGCCCGGGCATGTAATCCTAACTTATTCTGAATAATCACTGATTCTGTCAGCTCTTTCTCTTTTATCTGTTTCATCCTTTTCACCTGTTATGGTTGTAGGTTGTAAGTTATAAGTTGTAAGTTGAAGGTTGTAGGTTGAAGAGGTAGAATAAATAACCTCATAAACCTATAACCTTCAACTTCCCTAACCTACAACTTACAACTTCTTCAACCTACAACCTTAAAAACATATGCCTGAGCAACAGAGATAAGAATAATCAATATCACAAGCTTGGATATTGAGATATGTCTAAGTGTTACTGCTACCCAGACTACTACTGCCCCGGATAAGAGATATGAGATCAAATTACCTTGACCACCCAGGGTTGCAAGCATTTTAGATGATATAAACATCCCGAAACAAGCAAGTATTGTCAGACTGATACCCTGTATCCACCAGATTATCTTTTGAATCACAGGCTTGGCTTTAAGAATAATCTCAAACACCCCTTACTGCTTTTCATAACCCAATCGCAACCCATACCATCTAACCACTAAGGGGATTAGATTATATACGATTAAAAAAACAGCTATTCCTGTACTAATCAGCAATTGTCTCTCCAGAATAATCCCTGAAAAAACAAACACTATTCCAATGAGAGAAATAAACGGTCTCCATGTACCCCAAAAAAATGTATCCCCTAAGGCAGCAAAGGCTCTGGCTGTTTGCTGCTTTAATCTGGAGATATCATCAAGTATTCTGTTATCTCCTTTTGAAGCATATTCTTTTTCTTTAGCAGCAATTATTCCTATGATGATATTAGCTACATAGGGTTGGGTATTAAAATGTTCAAAATGTCTAAGCAATGCTTTTTTTTGTTCTTCTCCCTGTGGAAACAGTTTTTTTATCACAGGCATCATAGCTGTAGCAAAGCCTGTATTCTGCATTTTGTCAAAATTTAAGACACATTGAATAAACAAGGATCTCCAAAATATTTGTCCAAGCATGGATACTCCTGAGCTACAGTAGACGAAGCGTCTCGCTTCGTATCTTCTGGTTAAATACCCTACAGCCTCTATCTACCTGCCATTATCACCGCTGCAATCACCCACACAGCACCAAAATAGAATATACTCTTTTTTGTCATAACCGCTTCTAATGCAATACCCATACATACCAATAGAAACATATACAAAGCATTCTTAAGTGCAAGCAATACCTCTTGCGGAAAAAACTTCAAGATTATGGGCAAAAAACTAATCCCAATAACGGTTAATCCAGCACAAAGCAAGGTATTAATTGCAAGCGATAAACCAATAGCCTGCAAGTTAAGCCTATTAATGACACTTAGTTCGCCCTTTTCTACAAAAGGCGTTGCATTATTGACCAATCCGGCATTCAAGGCTCTAATCAATGTATCTGTTCTACCACCGGCATATCCACAGCATACCCCATAAATAAGCCCAGTAGTTATCCAATATGGTTCTATAGGGCAGGCACAGAGGCCTGCCCCTACAATTTGTGCCTTTTTGGAAAGATAACAAACTACGGCTGTGGCTGCAACCGAACTAATTGCTGCATTCGATGGAACTGATGACCCAAGGGATGAAATATTGATCCAGAAAAATTCCAGCAATACCCCTATGGTTATGCCAACCCTTGCCCCGGAAGCAACATCCCCATTCAATAATCCCAAAACACTTCCGATTAATGGAGAAATAACTATTGGTCTGGAAATCATGGTCTGGGCTATGGCAGTAGCATCCAGATTTATCAGGCTGTAACATATGGAACCAGTCAGAATATATAATAGCATTAAGTTGCTCCGAGGATATTTATCAACATTGCTTGATTTCTTCAATCACTCTGAAAATAATATGATATATTGAAATAATTGCTGCAAAAGCAAGATAAATCCTATACTGCTCAAAATCAATTTTTGGCTTTCCAAAAAGCGAAAACAAGAATAGGATAATTACATATGGTGCTGCACATAATAAAAACATTTCAATAATACTTTTTAAGCTTGGAAGCCATTTCTTATAGAGAATACCTCTTATAATTATTAAAAAAATAACTGCTATTGTTCCACATAAAATTCCATAGCCACTTTCATTCATTGACATTATCTTTATCACCTCCTTTGTCTACGAGGATGACTGTCGAGAATTTCATATCCATTTTCATCCATTGACACTATTCCTTAGCCTTTTAATTTCATTATTTTTAGCAATTTCATCATTCCTTGCCGCCCCTGCAATTGCTCCTAATAGTCCACCAACTATGGCACCAATATTAGTATATAATGAACCACCCAAACATGCTCCACCAATAGCTGCCATTATTATTCTATCGATATTATTTTTATTGTCTTCATAGGACTTTTGCCGACTATCAATTACATCATTCATCGTTTTCACCTCGTTTATCTTTGTGCCATATATCGATAAGCAAACACATATGGTTGCATATATTCAAAACAACTTCACTGCCGTATCCCTTTCCACACCCTGAGCCTCAACCTCAATTCCCATCTCTGCTATCTGTTTTAACACATCCATCTCCTCAGGAGAAACGAACACTGCATTGCTCACCACACATGTTCTGGAACTATTTCGAGATATGACACCAAGATTAAGTTTATCTACCTTGACTCCACTTTGTACTACCAGAAGGGCATCAGAAATATTTCCAACAAGGATAATGGTTCGTTTTGTATTTTTTGCCTGATCCATTACCATATCAGGTATTGTTTCACTATTATAAAAGTAAGCAGTAACACCATCCGGTACACCAATGAGTTGAAGTTGCCTTTCAAAGTCATCTCCAGCTATTTTGTTATCAATTACAACAATATGCTGATATTCTAACCCTTTCCATCCCTGGATTATCTGCCCATGAATAAACCTTTCATCAATACGGAATAAGACAATGTTCATAATTTATCCTACTAACACGAAATTTATCCACAGATTTTCTTTTTCTATCCACAGATTACACAGATTTTCACAGATTAGATACAATATCTTCGAATTTCTTTTTCCGTCTTTCTTCAATAATCCTTGGTGTTCGCTAAAAACATTAAGAATTAATCAGACGGTAGGATGGATGAAACCCATCAATGGTAGAACTTTTAGTAATCGGATTAATCAGATTTAATCGGCAATTCTCATTTTGACATTTTTACCGCAAAGTTTTGCATAAGGAAAAATGTAATCTTTTTTCTCACACAAAGATGGTTTTGGGCAGGGACAAGCCCTGCCCCTACAAAGATTTCTCGCAGTAGAATGCATTTTATGCAACAAATATGAATACGGTGAGTATAACGCATCCTACGCTGCTTAATTTGCTTGGGTCCAATTACATTTGATATTTTTAGCGAACACCAAGCAATAATCTGTGAAAATCTGTGTAATCTGTGGATAAAATCTGTGGATTCTTTTGTATTTTTACTGTTTCGCTATCCTTTCCCGCAGATTAATAATACTATTGATCCCTGCCTTCTGGACAGCAGCAATAACATCCTTCACCTTACCCTCATGCCTATGGTCAATAAGTTTTATAATCATAGGCAGATTAACACCGGATAAAATCTCTATGTTCTCATCCCTTAAAAATGCACCGGAGATGGTGCAACAATTTCCGCCAACAAGGTCAACGAATATCGCCACACCATCCCCATCATTTACATTAGCTATCGCTTGTTTAATCTTTTGAGTAAGCTCTTCACCGGATTCATGAGGGAAAAAAGGAACTGCCTCAACTTTTTCACATTTCCCTATAATCAACTCTGCAGTCTTGACAAGTTCTATCCCCATGCAGCCATGTGTTGCGATTACAATCCCAATCATTTTTGCTTCTCCTGTAACTACCCGTAAACATTCAGGTATCAAGCTTCAGGTATCAGTTTTGAGAGGGGAAAATCAAGGTAATCGGGTTATCGGTAAAGAAAAGCATCCTCACCGATTACTGATCACCGATAACCGATTACCCTACCTTCCATCGCTCTCCAACCTTGAACCGTGAACTCTTGAACCGTGAACCAGAGTAATTATGTCCCCATCTCCCATGAAGCCAGATACTTTATCTGTTCCTGTGTCAGGGTATCTATCTTTATGCCCATGGAGGCTAACTTTAATCTGGCTATCTCCATATCCATATGTTCCGGGACAGAATAAACAGCCTTTTTCAGGCTGCTGTTTTCCTTAGCCATATATTCTGCAGATAATGCCTGATTAGCAAAGCTCATATCCATGACACAGGCAGGATGTCCCTCAGCTGCTGCTAAGTTAATCAACCTTCCCTCTCCAAGCAGATATATCTTCCTGCCATCACTCATGGCATATTCATCTGTAAAATCCCTTATTCCTCGTTTAGACACAGCCATAGCCTCTAAGGCATCAATATTTAACTCAACATTAAAATGCCCTGAATTGGCAACAACCGCACCATCCATCATCACCTTAAAATGCTCTGCATCAATAACATGTTTGTTCCCGGTCACGGTCACAAAGATATGGCCAATCCTGGCAGCGTCGCTAATAGGCATTACCTCAAACCCATCCATCGTTGCCTCAAGGGCAACAAGTGGATTTATCTCAGTAACAATAACCCTTGCACCCATTCCTTTTGCTCTCATGGCTAAGCCCTTGCCACACCAGCCATATCCGCAAACAACAAAGTTTTTACCGGCAAGCAGGATATTGGTTGCCCGCAAAACACCATCTATGGTACTTTGACCGGTGCCATAGCGATTGTCAAACAAGTGTTTTGTTAGAGCATCATTTACTGCAATGATAGGGTATTTTAATACACCATCCTTTGCCATAGCCTTTAGTCGGATAACACCGGTTGTGGTCTCTTCTGTACCGCCAATAATACCCCCTAAAAGATCTTGCCTGCTCGTATGAATAGCAGATACCATATCTGCACCATCATCCATGGTAATATGTGGCTTAATATCTAAAGCACTATTGAGATGCTTATAATATGTTTCATTATTCTCACCCTTAATGGCAAAGGTAGCGATATTAAAATGAGTAACTAAGCTTGCTGCTACATCATCCTGTGTAGAGAGCGGATTAGAGGCACAAAGTGTAACCTCTGCTCCGCCAGCCACTAATGTATCCATCAAATTGGCTGTCTCTGTGGTTACATGCAAACAAGCAGCCAGCCGTAGACCTGATAGCGGCTTTTCCTTCAAAAATCTTTCCTTTATCAATTTCAGAACAGGCATCTGTTTACCCGCCCATTCAATCCTTAGCCTTCCCTTTTCAGCTAAGTTTATATCCTTGACATCAAAATTCATATTGCCCCCTTGATTTTTAATCTTCAATCTCGAATTGCGAATCTCGAATCTGTCTTTCTTCAATTCGCAATTCGTTGCAATCATTCCTTACTTCTTGCATTCCCTTAACAACTCAACCTTATCTGTTTTTTCCCAGGTAAAGCCATCCTCTTCTCTGCCAAAATGTCCAAAAGCTGCTGTTTGCTTATAGATTGGCTTTTGAAGTTGTAATGCCTTGACAATCCCTCTTGGGGTCAGGTCAAAGTGTTCCCGAACTAATTTTTCTATTCTTTCATCCGGCAGCTTGCCTGTTCCACGGGTATCGACCATAACCGAGACAGGTGCAGCAACACCGATAGCATAAGAAAACTGTATCTCGCACTCTTTTGCTAATCCTGCAGCAACAATATTTTTAGCCTCATATCTGGCCATGTAGGCAGCAGAACGGTCTACCTTTGATGGATCTTTGCCTGAAAAGCATCCGCCGCCATGTCTTGCCCAACCACCGTAGGTATCAACAATAATCTTTCTTCCTGTAAGCCCTGTATCTGCCTGAGGTCCGCCAACGACAAACCTCCCTGTAGGATTGATGAAATATTTTGTATCCTTGAGCAGCTCTGTTGGGATAACATGTTTAATCACCTCTTCGATGACCCCTTCCCGAATGGTTTCTATGGTTACCTCCTCATCATGCTGAGCAGAGATAACCACGGTATCTATCCTTGATGGTTTGCCGTCAACATATTCTACTGTTACCTGAGATTTACCATCAGGTCTTACCCATGGCAACAACATTCCTCTTCTGACATAAGAAAGGCGTCTGGCCAATTTGTGAGCCAGCATAATTGGTAAGGGCATTAATTCCTTGGTTTCATCCGTAGCATAACCAAACATCATCCCTTGATCACCGGCACCTTCTTTATCCACGCCAAGGGCAATATCAGGAGATTGTTCGTTAATAGATGTAATCACCGAGCAATCCTCAAAATCAAGCCCAAAGGCAGGATCAGTATAACCAGCATCCTTGATAGCATTCCTTGCAACCCTTGGCACATCAACATAGCAGGTAGTGGTTATCTCACCAGCCACAAACACCAGACCCATAGCAATAAGTGTCTCACAGGCAACCCTTCCATTTGGATCATTCTCCATAATAGCATCCAGAACAGCATCTGATATCTGATCAGCCAACTTATCCGGATGTCCTTCTGTTACCGATTCTGATGTAAACAAAAAATTCTTCTTCATTTCCTTACAACTTCCTCCTTATATCATTAAATTTTTGATTTGACAATCATATCATATTATATCTCAATTTTATGAATATGTCAAGACAAATTTGTCCTATCTGAATATTCGATAAAGCGAATCCTGAATTCACACTACCCCATAAATCTGCCTCTAAGAGGGCATAGAAAGGGCAAGAGAGCATCCATGTTTATTCCATGATGATAGGGATGCCCTATTTTTGAGGGCAATAAGAGA
>JACQYP010000080.1 GCA_016208205.1 Candidatus Desantisiibacteriota bacterium
ATGAAGCAATTTTCATCCTTCTTTGTGGCCAAAGGCCATGAATGTTTCATCCTGCTAAAAGATATACGTTTTTTGCGTAGATGCCTTTATGGAACCATCTCTTTTTTATCCTGAATTTCCGGCTTTGCCGGTTTAGATATAACAAATTTTCAATCCTTCAGTCTAATTTCTCAATCTGTTCTTTTTTCAAACCAGTCAAATCAATAATATCTTCTACGGACATTCCCTTCTTTAATAACTTCTCAGCTACTTCCAGCTTCTCTTCCATCCTTCCTTCTATCTTTCCTTCTATCTTTCCTTTATTTTCTCCCTCTTTCATGCCCTCTTCTCTGCCTTTCTTCTCTCCTTGTACGAATGTAGATTCATAAAAACTGGCTCTATCATGTAATGATTCTAAATAATATTTATATGATACCTGTTCTTCTTCAGGCAGTTTCATTACATCTAACTTCTCCTTTGCCGCTTCCAGCCCTTTCGCTGTAAAATTATCATCTATAATCTCATTCTTTAAAAAATATATCCATTCATCCAGCGTATCTTTAGCTAAATCATTAAATTGATTTACTTTTATTAAATAATATTCCGGGAAAAGCTCATATGCCTGGTCTTTTTGAAATTCTTCCTGCTGTTTTTTACTTAACTTCAGATCTTCATGACTATGAATACCTGTTAACTTTGTTGTGCCATGATAGATATAATCATCTCCCTGTCCTAAATCAAAATATAATACGCTTATTGATATTACTTTCTTGATTTCACTATATGACACTGATTCTTTTATGTATTCTGTTATTACCTTCGCTGTCCCATATATTAACCGTTGTATATAATCCAGCTGATCCTCTACTTGAATTTCTATTATTATTATTTCTCCTTTGCTGTTCTCTACCAGCAGATCAACCCTGTTAAACTTATCATCTGCTGCTTCCTTATTGCCTTCACTTTCCAATATATTCTTTATCTTTATATCTTCTCCAAGCAGTTCACTTAAAAAACCCTCCAATACATCAAAATTGGCTTTGCTCCTTAACAACTTCTTTGCCGCCCAATCAAATCTTACTAATCTTTTCATGCCAATCCTTTAATCCTTCCAATCATGGTTCAGACAATTGCTCGTGCCATCTTTTTTTCGTCCGCCCCGCCCGCCCGTCTGGACGCGTGCTCCGCCGGCTTGCGCACGGCTGCGCAGCGCGCCCAGACGACTTGCCTGCTCCTTGCCGGAAACCTTAAGGGCGGCAAGCAACCCGAAAGCCGAAGCCGCTGCGGCGGAAGTCCGGGCCGTAGTCGCAACGGCACGCGGAACGCAGGTAGTCGAAGTCGCCGTAGCAGCCCCCGCGCAACACGCGGTAGGAACCGCCCACCGGCCCCGACGGATCGGTCTGCGCATCACTGCTGTAAGCCCCACGCCAGTCATTACACCACTCCCTAACATTTCCAGCCATGTCATATAATCCCCAGGCATTGGCCGTCTTTGTACCAACCGCATGCGTAGTTCTGTTTGAATTACTATAATTCCAGGAATACTGATTTGCCGTGGCTGTGTCCCAGGTATCACTCCAATAATAAGCGGTCGTTGTCCCCGCACGGCATGCATACTCCCACTCTGCCTCTGTAGGCAACCTGTATCCGTTCTTCGAAAGATTATACGCAATACTGCCAAGGCCCGGTATCCCGGAAATGGATGTATAAGAATAAACCGTATCCCTGCATG
>JACQYP010000090.1 GCA_016208205.1 Candidatus Desantisiibacteriota bacterium
AGGTAGCTTGTTTTTGAGCTGAATGTGTCCAAAAATTAGCTGCATTTCATATGTGGAATCACGAGGTCTGATATTAAAGAACTTCTACGAAATCCTTTATCTTCACGGCACAAACAAAGACACTAAGGCACAAAGAAAGAAAAAATGTAACTACTCAGGTTCAAAGGTTCACGGTTCAGGGTTAGAGAACAATGAAGCTTGTCCCTACGAAGGCGGGAATTGAACGGTTTGAAGATATTGAGGCTTGGCAACTGGCACACGAATTGACAACGCAAGTCTCCTAACCTTGAACCTTGAACCAGACAACCTGAGTAGTTACGAAAAAATCTTTGTGTCTTAGTGGTAAAACAAAAAAAAGCAGGGAAATACAATCATTCCCTGCTTTTAAGAATCTACCTTATATCATTATAGAGGAAACACTCACTGTACATCATCGCTTTTTCCTCCATCGCATAAAACAGTGCTGCTCATTCTACCAGTTCAATAACCGCCATCTCTGCAGCATCACCCATTCGTGTACCAAGTTTAATAATTCGAGTATAACCGCCCGGATGCGTTTGAAACCTTGGAGCAATTATTTCAAACAACTTTTTCACTACAGCATTATCCTTGACATAGGTAAGTACCTGCCGTCTGGCATGTAAATCACCACGAATAGCAAAGGTAATAAGCTTATGGACTAATCTCACCATTGCCTTTGCCTTAGCCCTTGTAGTCGTTATCTTTCCATGCCTGAAAAGCTCTGTAGCTAAATTATTAAGCAATGCCTTGCGATGAGCCGTTAACCTGCTTAATCTTGCTACTGAATTTAAATGATGCATAATTTATCCCCTTTACTCTTCTCTCAGCTTTTCCATTAAAGGAAGATACTCTTTCATCCCGAGAGTAAGATTATACAATGTCAACTTTTCTTTAATCTCAGTTAAGGATTTTTTCCCAAAATTTCTTGTTTTAAGCATTTCCTGCTCTGTTTTAGTAATCAATTCACCAATAGTATTAAGCTCCGAACTCTTAAGACAATTTGCAGACCGGACAGAAAGCTCTAATTCCTCTACAGGCATACGCAACAATGCCTTTATTCTCTCCTCTTCCTTATCAACACTATCCTCTATCTCTTTTTCCTCAACCTCAGAGAAATTGATAAATATATTAAGATGATCCTTTAATGTCTTAGCCGCATGAGCTACTGCATCCTGGGGGATAATGGTTCCATCTGTCCAAACCTCAAGAATCAGCTTCTCATAATTTGTCACCTGTCCAACCCTGACGACCTCAACCTTATAAGCAACCTTGACCACCGGGGAAAAGAATGAATCTATAGCAATCGTCCCTACAGGCAATTCGTCCCTTTTATTTTCAGCAGCAAGCACATACCCATATCCCTTATTTACTTCCATATCTATCACTAACCTTCCATCTGTATCAAGGGTAGCAATATGCAAGTCCTTATTAACTACTTCTACATCCGAAGAGCACTGGATATCTCCGGCCATCACATCCCTTTCTCCCTCAACATTCAAAGAAATACGTTGAGATGAACTGCCATGAACCTTCAAACATAGTTGCTTTATATTCATTAAAAGATCCATGACATCTTCTTTCATCCCTGTCAGTGTAGAAAATTCATGGAGCACACCATCTATTTTTACAGAAGTAACTGCTGCCCCTTCAATATAAGAAAGAAGCATTCTCCTTAGTGTATTTCCTACAGTAATTGCAATCCCGGGTTCAAATGGTTCTGCAATAAATTTTCCATAGGTATTAGTTAAAGTTTCCTCTTCCCACCTTACATTTTTAGGCTTCTGTAAATCTCTTATTCCACACATAGCACCCATGTAATCAAACCTCCTTAATCGTTCCTGTCGGATAGAAGTAAGCATTCAGCTATCAGTTTTCAGGTAATCAGTTGTCAGGTTATCGGTTATCAGTAACCTGATAATCAAGTAAGTATTTACCGATAACCTTGTTTTTACCTGACACCTGAACGCTTACAAATTACTTAGAATACAAGGCAATGATCAAATTTTCATTAATCTCAACCTCTATATCTTCCCTTTTTGGAAGACGAAGTACCTGAGCTGATGCATTATCCTTATTAACCTTTAACCAGATAGGCAGTTTGCTGCCAGGATTTTTCACCTTATCACCAATCAACAAATCCTTACTTTTCTCCTTAACAGAAATTACATCATCCGTATCAACAAGGCATGAAGGGATATTTACCCTTTTCCCATTAATTAAAACATGACCATGCCTGACAAACTGCCTGCTCTGAATACGAGACTCTGCCCAACCAGCCCTGAAGACCACATTATCTAATCGTCTTTCAAGTAAGATTAAAAGATTATCACCGGTAATCCCTTTTTGTCTGGCTGCCTTAGCAAAGTATAACCTGAACTGCCCCTCTAATACGCCGTAAATTGCCTTGGCATTCTGCTTTTCTCTGAGCTGAACACCATAATCCGATACCTTTTTGCTCTCCTGTCCCTTTAATCCAGGTGGATAATTTCTTCTCATAACAGCACACTTTTCAGTCATACATCTTGTACCCTTTAAGAAAAGCTTTTTTTGTGCCCTACGGCAAAGTTTACAACCTGGCCCTGTATATCGTGCCATAACCATTCACCCCTTATATGTCCTATAGGTCTTATAGGTCTTATTTTTATATGTCCTATAGGTCTTATAGGATTTATAATTATACTCTTCTTTTCTTTGGTGGTCTACACCCATTATGAGGAATTGGGGTTGTATCCTTAATCAATTTAATATCCAACCCAGATGCCTGAAGGGCACGAATAGCAGATTCCCTTCCAGACCCGGGACCATTGACATACACAGAAACCTCTCTTACCCCACAATCACCTGCTGTTTTTGCAGCCTGTTGAGCAGCCTGTTGAGCAGCAAACGGAGTTCCCTTTTTTGTTCCCTTAAATCCAACCGTACCACTGCTTGCCCAACAAACAACATTACCTATCCTATCGGTTACGGTTACAATTGTATTGTTAAATGTAGATTGAATATAGACATTACCTACGCCAATATTCTTTTTTTCCTTTTTCTTTCCAACCCCAACCTTCTTAGTCTTTCCCTTAGTTGCCATTAAAACCCTCCAAAATAAGTCCTATAGGACAAATTAACGCCCTGCTACCTTTTTCTTAGTAATGGTATGACCTCGCTTCCCTTTACGGGTACGACCATTAGTATGCGTTCTCTGTCCCCTGACCGGCAAACCTTTGCGATGTCTGAAACCACGATAACACCCTATCTCCATTAATCTTTTGATATTCATAGTCAGGTCTCTACGCAGATCCCCTTCAACCCTGTAATCACCCTCTATTATTTGACGAAGCCTATTAACCTCTTCCTCAATCAAATCCCTCACCCTGGTATCAGGGTTAATATTTGCCTTTACAAGAATATCTTGAGAAGATGGCAACCCTATGCCAAAAATATAGGTTAAGGCTATATCTATCCTCTTATCCCTTGGTAAATCTACTCCAACGATTCTGGCCACATTATCCTCCTCAAAATAAAATTATCAATTATCAATTAATAATTATTAATTGATAATTCTACCCTATCCCTGTCGCTGTTTATGCTTAGGATTAGCACAAATAACCCTGACAATCCCTTTTCGCTTGATTATTTTACACTTTTCACACATTTTTTTAATTGAAGATCTAACCTTCATTATTGACCACCATTCCCTTTCCGTCTTTTCCTCTATATACAATCCGACCACGGGTTAAATCATAAAGCGACAACTCTACAACCACTTTATCGCCCGGTAATATTTTTATAAAATGCATTCGCATCTTACCCGATATATGAGCTTGAATCTTATGTCCATTCTCAAGCTCTACCCTAAAAACAGCATTAGGCAAAGCCTCTAAAACCGTTCCCTCTACCCTGACAGCCTCTTCCTTTTTGCCTGAATCCTGTTTGGCTCCCTTAGCCATATTATCTCCTCTATAAAGTAGGTCAGACATTCTTGTCTGACTGACCCTTGGGTCGCAATCCCTTACTCATCAAATACAACCACAAGCAAGAATGCATATGTTACCCTACATTACGAAGCGAGACGCTTCGTCTACATTCATCAAATACAACCACAGGCAAGAAGCCTGTGCTACTCTAAGTTAATATCATTGCCCCATAGTAGGTCAGACATTCCTGTCTGACTGACCCTTGGGTCGCGCAATCCCTCATTCATCAAATACAACCACAGGCAAGAAGCCTGTGCTACTCTAAGTTAATATCATTGGTCCATTATTAGTAACAACAATTGTATGCTCAAAATGAGCCGATAAACTTCTATCCGCTGTAACAACCGTCCAGCCATCAGGCAAAACCTCTGTTTTGTGCTCGCCGGCATTAACCATTGGCTCGATACAAAACACCATCCCTGACTTAAGCCTGGGTCCCTTTCCCTGTTTACCAAAGTTTGGAATCTGAGGATCCTCATGAACCTTCTGACCAATCCCATGCCCTGTATAATCCCGCACCACGGAAAACCCATGTTTTTCAACATGCAACTGAACTGCCGCAGAGATATCATACAATCGATTATTCTCCACAGCTTGCTCGATACCCTTATAAAGAGATTCATTAGTCACAGCCATTAATCTTTCTGCCTCAGATGTTACCCTGCCTATTTTCACGGTACTGGCTGCATCACTGCAATAATCCTTAAATCTTACCCCAATATCGATCTTTAATATCTCCCCTTCTTTAAGCCTCTTCACCCCGGGGATACCATGAACTACCTCATAATTAATCGATGTACATATACTCCCCGGAAACCCCAGATATCCTAAAAAAGCCGGCTGTCCACCCCTTTTTATAATCAGCTTCTCAGCCGCATTAGCAATATATTGTGTTGTCATTCCAGGTTCAACGATATCCTGCAGATACCGTAGCGCCTCTTTAACTATCTTTGATGCATCAGATATTTTATCTATCTCTTGCTTAGATCTCCTGATTATCATTTAATCCCACGCTAAATATAATTATCAATTATCAATTAATAATTATTAATTGATAATTCTACTCAAGCACACTCACCAATTGCTTGAAGATTTCGTCTATCTCAGCTTCCCCATTTATTACCCTTAAAAGCCCTTTTTGTTGATAATATTCAATCAATGGCTCGGTTGTTTCTTTATAAATCTTTAATCGTCTCCTGACAACATCCTCTTCATCATCCGGACGGTGATACAGCTTACCGCCACACTTTGAGCAAATACCCTTTTTTGCAGGTGGATTAAACTCAAGATGATAATTAACATTACACTCAGGACACACTATTCGGCCGCACAATCTCCTGACCACCATCTCTTCATTCACATCTAAGAGCAGGACAACATCTATGGGAATATTTTTCTCACCTGTCATCTTATCAAACGACGCTGCCTGAACAATCGTTCTTGGAAACCCATCTAATATAAATCCATTCCCGCAATCTGTCTGAATAACCCTGTCCCGAATAATGCCAATAATTACATCATCAGAAACAAGCTCACCCTTATCCATAAATTCCTTTGCTTTTATCCCTAATTCTGTTTTATTGGTAACTGCCTCTCTGAGTATATCACCTGTTGAAATCTGAGGAATGCCAAACCTTTCACTCAAACGGCTTGCCTGTGTTCCCTTACCTGAACCTGGTGCCCCTAAAAATATCAATCGCAATTTTCTCACCCCTCTCTGACGGACAAAACTTTCCAACACCAATAAACTTGCCTTATTTATCGGCATTAGAATCTACCTCGTATCTTCCCTTTTTTCATAAAACCATCATAATGACCCATCAAAAGATGAGATTCTATCTGCCGCATAATGTCAAGAGCCACACCAACTGCAATCAAGATGGATGTCCCTCCAAAATGAAACGGTACCTTCATCCCGCCATATATCAACGACGGTATCAGATTAATCAATGCCAGAAATATTGCCCCAACAAAGGTAATCCTTTTCAGGATGCGTTCAATATATTCAGCCGTTGGTTTACCGGGTCTGATACCGGGAACAAACCCGCCATACTTACGCATATTCTCTGCAACATCCACTGGATTAAAGATTACAGTCACATAAAAGTAGGTAAAGAATATTATAGCAAAGGTCTCTATGATGTAATATATTGCCCCCTGTCCAGGTGTTAATTGATGAACTATAAACTCCATGACCGGATTACCTGTTCCACCAAAAAAGGTCATGATCGTAGCCGGTATGGTCAGCAGGGATGAGGCAAAGATAATGGGAATAACACCTGCCATATTGACTTGCAAAGGCATATGCGTACTCTGCCCGCCATATACCTTTCTTCCCACCATTCGCTTGGCATACTGCACCATAATCTTACGATGCCCCTGAATCATGGTCACTGTTGCTGCTATAGCTAATAAAATAACCGCCAGCCCTATTATAAATACAATAATATTCCTTTCACCGGTAAACAAAAGCTTACCACTCTCAATAATACCATTGGGTATCCTTGAGATAATATTAGCAAAGATTATCAGGGATGCTCCATTCCCCAGACCCCTTTCAGTAATCTGTTCCCCAAGCCACATCACAAAGGCAGTCCCTGTAGTCAAGGTGATAATAGTCATAAGATGAAAACCAAGACCAGGAGCCAAAACCATACTCTCGCCTTGCAATCCACGCATACTCTGTATCCAGATGCTTACACCGGATGCTTGGATAACACCAATTACAAGTGTCAGGTATCTGGTATACTGATTTATCTTCTTCCTGCCTATCTCTCCCTCTTTCTGAATCTTTTCAAGGGAAGGCATCACCTTTGTCAGCAGAGACATAATGATTGAAGCACTGATATAAGGCATAATACCGAGGGTAAAGATAGAAAACTTCTCAAATGCTCCCCCGGCAAACATATCCAGCATCCCGACAATCGTACCCTTTGCCTGCTGAAATATCTGTCCAAGAGCAACCGTATCCACACCGGGTGTAGGCACTGCTGCCCCAAAACGATAAACAGCAAGCAAGGCAATAGTAAAAAGTATTCTCTTTCTTAACTCATAAACCTTAAACGGATTGAGTACATTTTCAATTCCCTTCACCCTTACTCTTCCTCCATATCATTGTCCACAGCGTAGAGACGCAAGATTTTGCGTCTCTACACAAATTTCACAGTCCCACCTGCAGCCTCTATCTTTCTCACTGCTTCCTTACTTGCTGCCTCAACTACCACATGTAAAGGGATATTTATCTCTCCATCACCCAGAATCTTTACCCCGGATTTCAGCTTTGAGATCATTCCGGTACTTAAAAGCAAATCAGATGTAATCGCACACCCTGACTCAAACTCTGACAATCTTTCTACATTAATAATAGCAAATTCCCTTCTATTCATACTGAAGAAGCCTCTTTTAGGGATTCGGCGCTGGAGCGGCATCTGACCACCCTCAAATCCTCTTCTCGGCTTCCTTCCACTTCTTGCCTTTTGTCCCTTTGCTCCCTTGCCGGCAGTCATCCCTAAACCACTTCCATGCCCTCTCCCTACTCTTTTAGCCTTTTTTCGTGAACCGGCCGGAGCAACTAATTCATTTAACTTCATTTCCCACCTCAACCAAATAACACACTTTATTAACCATACCTCGAATAACCGGGGTATCATTCTTTATCACTACATCGTCTATTCTTCTGAGCCCAAGAGCAGCCAATGTCTTCCGATGCTTTGGCACCCTTCCGAAAGCACTCTTTATCAATTTTATTCTTATTTGCTTACCTTCCATTTTACCACCTTAATTTTATCATTGTTTATAACTATTCAGCCACAAAGACACAAAAAATATAGAATTTGGTAATCCGATATTTGTTAGATCACCAAGCCACCAAGTCAGTTATTTTACAACCTTGGTGTCTTGGTGCCTTCGTGGCAAGATACCTGAGTGGTTATCAGCTACTTTCCTTTTCTCAATTCAACCTTATCTATTATCCCCTTCATCGCTTTCAACCCTTCCAATGTAGCATGAACCACATTGATAGGATTATTTGTTCCAATAGTTTTAGTTAAGATATCCTTGATACCCACTGCCTCCATCACTGCCCTTACCGGAGCACCGGCAACAATCCCTGTGCCAGGTGCAGCAGGTTTCAGTATTACCCTGCCTGCTCCAAAATGACCTACGAAAAAGCAAGGTACGGTATTATCTCTTAATGCCACGGTAAACATGCTTTTCTTTGCTAATTCAACCCCTTTAGCAATTGCACTCGGCACCTCTTTTGCCTTTCCAATTCCAACCCCAACCTGTCCCTTTTCATCGCCAACTACAACCAATGCTGAGAACCCAAACCGTTTTCCACCCTTAACCACTTTTGCTACCCGGTTGAGGAAAACTACCTTTTCCTTAAGCCCTGATGATGATTCACCATCTTTTTTTCTTTCTCTTGTCTTTCTTTCTCTTCTTTCCTCTGCCATAATCATTCTACCTCTTGTTAATTATTTAGGTTGTTTAGGCTGAAGGCTATTAGGTAGGAGGGAATTATGCGATACGGACATATAGTCTGTTTACCTTTCCTAATCCCTTCTTACCTACAGTCTAAAAGCCTACAGTCTATCTACCTAAACTGTTACCTTAAAAATTCAGCCCTTCAGCCCTTGCTCCATCAGCAACGGCTTTGATTCGACCATGGTAAAGCAATCCACCACGATCAAAAACCACATCCTTTATCCCTTTTTCTATTGCCTTACGGGCAATCATTTTTCCTACCTCACCGGCTACTTCACTCTTTTTCATCCCAGAGGTATCAACACCCTTTATACTGGAAGCAGCAACAAGTGTTACACCTTTTTCATCATCTATTATCTGTCCATAAACATGATTCAATGTGCGACAAACAGTCAATCGTGGTCTTTCCGATGTACCACTTACATTCTGTCTCACCCTTAACTTTCTTCTTAACTTAGCATCTTGTTTTGTCTTAACCTTCATCTTTCCTTTCCTTTTTGTCAGGTATATGTAATCGTTTACAGTTACCGGTTCACAGTTTTTTAACCGTAAACCGACAACTGTAAACCGTGAACAGTTACAAAAATCTACTTCTTCCCGCCTACCTTACCGGCCTTTCTTCTAATTACCTCACCAACATACCTTAATCCTTTTGCCTTATAACAATCTGCCTTACGAATCTGACGAATCTTGGCTGCTGTCTCACCTACCAACTCCTTATCAATCCCCATAACCCTTACCCTGGTAGGTTCCGGAACTTCAAAAGAAATCCCTTCCGGTGGCTCAAACACAACAGGATGAGAATAACCAAGCGCAAAAACAACCTTCTTACCCTTTAATTCAGCTCGATACCCTATCCCTTCAATTATCAGCTCCTTAGTAAATCCCTTAGATACACCATCAACCATATTCTGGATAAGGCTTCTGGTCAACCCATGCAATTTCCTATGCTGACAACTATCTGTCGGACGAGTCACAACAATCTGATTACCCTCATTTGAAATACTCATTGAGGCTGGAATTATCCAGTTTAATCTTCCCTTTGGACCATTAACAACTATTTTCTGATTATCTAACTCAAATTTTATCCCTGACGGGATAACTACCGGCTTTTTTCCAATCCTTGACATTACCACACCTCACACAATATCTCTCCGCCAACATTCATCTTCCGACATTCTCTATCTGTTAATATTCCCTTTGATGTAGAGACAATTGACATCCCTAATCCACTAAATACCCTTGTTACATCCTCTGACCCTTTGTACCTTCGCAACCCCGGTCTGCTAATCCTCTTCAGATTAGTAATTATCCTCTCATTGTTTGGCCCATATCTCAAGTATATTCGCAACACACCTTGCTTACTATCCTCTATAAGCTTATAATTTTTGATATACTTCTCCCTTTTAAGAAGAGAAGCTATCTCTGTCTTTAAGATAGAAGCAGGCACATCTAACTTTTCATGACCAGCCTTATTCGCATTCCTGATTCTCGTCAGCATATCAGCAATTGGATCTGTTAACAATTTTAATCACCCCTTTATCAACTTTCAGCTGTCAGCCTTCAGCTGCCACCACCACTATTATCAATATAGGTCATATAAGACTTATTATGACCTATCCTTCATTACCAGCTTGCCTTTGTCACACCAGGTATCTTCCCCTGCAAGGCAAGCATACGGAAACATATTCGACACATTCCAAACTGGCGTAGATAACCCCTTGGACGACCACACAATTGACATCGGTGATATTTTCTCACCTTAAACTTGGGATCTTTATTCGCCTTAATAATCATAGACTTCTTTGCCATAACCACCCACCTAAATTTTCAGCATTCAATCATCAGTTCTCAATAGGTCATATAAAACCTATAAGTCTTATACTATTTCCTGAATGGCATACCGAATAACTTCAACAACTCTCTTGCTTCTTCATCTGTCTTAGCCGTTGTTATCAGAGTAATATTCATACCGGCAGCCTTTTCAATCTTATCATAATTAATCTCTGGAAAGATTATTTGCTCTTTAATCCCCATAGTATAATTTCCATAACCATCAAAAGACTTAGGAGACAACCCCCTGAAATCCCTGACCCTGGGAAGAGAAATACTTATCAAACGATAAAAAAATTCATACATAGCCCGACCACGCAGTGTAACCATACACCCTATAGACATTCCTTCCCGCAGCTTAAAATTGGCAATAGACTTTTTCGCCTTAGTCTTTATCCCACGCCTTCCGGTAATTTGTCCCAATTCCGTAATCGCAGTATCAAGCAGCTTGGGATTAGAACCACCCTCGCCCAACCCAATATTTATCACAATCTTTTCAATGCGAGGTACAGCCCATTTGTTTTTATATCCCAATTCCTTCATCATTTGAGGAATAATCTCATTATCATATTTTTCCTTTAATACTATTGCAGCCATTATTTTTCCTCTCTCCCTCTTATTTTTGCAGGAACAAGGGAATCACCCCTGTCTGATTCAGGCTATTAGACTGTAGGCTGTCAGGCTGTAGGTTTGAAGAACATCCTTACTCACCTTTATCTTCTTAACAGTCTATAGTCTATCTACCTTCAGCCTTCCTTAATTACTTACTTTTTATCCTTATCCACAATTTCCGAGCATTTTCGACAAATGCGTGATTTTATACCACCTTCTAATATCAAATGCCCCAATCTTGTTGGTTGATTACAATTTGGACAGATAAACATCACATTTGAAACATGAAGAGATGCCTCACGAGTAACTATCCCACCGGTTTGAGCCTTTTGAGGATTGGGACGGGTATGCTTTTTAATCATATTAACCCCTTCAACCAAAACCCGCTGTTTAGCAGAAAGAATATGGAGTATCTTTCCCTTTTTTCCCTTATCCTTACCGGCAATTACTTCTACCTTATCACCTTTTTTAACATGCAATCGATTCATATTTATCACCTTTTAATAATAAGTCCTATATGACCTATAAGTCATATTCCTATAAGTCCTATAGGACTTATACAACCTCTGGAGCAAGGGTAATAATCTTCATATAATTCTTTGCCCTTAATTCCCTTGCAACCGGACCAAATATTCTGGTTCCCTTTGGATTACCCTGTTCATCTACTATTACCACAGCATTATTATCAAACCGTAAGGATGAACCGTCCTTTCTTTTTATTTGATTAACGGTTCTTACCACCACAGCCTTAACCACATCACCAGACTTAACCGCAGCATTTGGGATAGCATCTTTTACTGCTGCTACGATTACATCCCCTACCCTTGCATACCGGGCATTCGATCCCTTCAGTACCCGGATACACAACACCTCTTTCGCCCCTGAATTATCAGCTACAACACACCTTGTCTGTGTCTGAATCATTTTCTTACACCGCCTTCCTTACAATCTCTGTTACCCGCCATCTCTTTGTCTTAGAAAGTGGTCTTGTCTCCATGATCCGCACCCTATCCCCTGTCTTGCAAGTATTCTCTTCATCATGAGCATAATAACTCTTTTTAACACTAATTATCTTTTCATAGACAGGATGTTTCTTCCGACTGACAACATTCACGACAACGGTTTTATCCATCTTACTTGAGATAACATCTCCTTCTCTTACCTTTCGTCTTCCTCTATCCTGCATCAAACATCTCCTCCATATACCTATCAGTAATCCTGTAGTCCACAAGATTTCCACACCTTATTATTGAACAATTACCGATTTAAGTTTAAAAAAATATACTATTAACGCCACCAATAATCCAGCAACAAAACTTACTATAATATTTGCTACTGGCTCAAATTTTTTTGCTTTATCTATTTCTATTACAGCAGAAACACTGTTTCTTATTTTTTTGTCAATATCAAAAAGTTCATCAAGAATCTCTTTATAATGCTCTACTTCAATCATCAATTCGCTACCATTCGCGATATCTTTCTCTTCTCTTAACCTTGCAATTTCATTACCTATTTCATCAATCCTTGGTCGTATGTTTGAATAATAATCAGGTATTGCTTTAGAAATAGCTTCATGATGAAAAGGTTTAAGTGTTTCTATTATTCTGTCTCTAAGGCTCATTGATAGCCAATCTACACTATCAAAAAATGCTCTATACTCATGTCCTAACGCTTTATCAAGATTCTTATCAATATATTTTGAATCTTCACAATCATTAATTCCTATTATTACCGAATTAGCCCTAATTATATGTTCTAAAGTATTTCTTAATTCATTAAAAGGTTGAATAAATGTCTTAAAACTCTCATCAAATTCCTCTGCCTTTAATGTAATATGCTTAGTATACTCATGAACATGTATTATTTTTTTCCATACTTCTTTACAGACTTTCTCTATTTTTACCTCTATCTTATACTTCAATTAAGGTAATTTCGTTGAATAAACTCTTTTTCTATTTTCTTCATACTCCTTCGTTGTCCAAAATCTTCCTGTAGAAATTCTCACAGAACCTCGATACCTATATGACTCATTAACAACTTGCTTCCGGACTTCTTCAGTGATAGAACCCATAGATGGAAAATCCTTTTCAATAAGTTCTAATAATTCTGTCTTACTCATTAAAATACCTCCTTTTTAATGATAAAACAATAGTAATTTTACCACTGATCACCAAATGCTTACCCTACAACACTACTCTCCATATTTCTAATCAGGGTCAACACCCTGGCAATCCCACGACGAACCTGACAAATCCTTGCCGGATTATCTAATTTTCGGAGTGCAGACTGATGTCTCAGATTTAATAATTCCCTGTACATATCTTTTCTTTTATCATAAAGCTCTTCTAAGGTTAATTCCTTCAACTCTCTCAGTTTCATCTTTCTTCTCTCTCCCCTATGCGGATAATATCAATCAAAACCTGTCTGGCATGTAGCAAGCACCTTCAGGTGCGTTTCGACCTGTGCAATCGAGATTTTTTACCACAAAGAACGCAAAGGAGGCACAAAGTTTTCAAAGGTTTTCTTTGTGTCCTTTGTGAATTTTTTGCGACCCTTGTGGTAAAATTATACAGTTGCACAGGTAAATGCGTTTTAATGCAACCAATTTACACCACAATTTCCTCTCCACGAACCACAAACTTTGTCTTCAATGGCAATTTATGACTCATACGCCTCATAGCCTCTTTAGCCACTTCTACGGTAACACCAGATAGCTCAAACATCATCCTTCCGGGCTTAACCACAGCCACCCAGCCACATGGTGCCCCTTTACCCTTACCCATACGAGTTTCAGCAGGTTTAGATGTAATAGGCTTATCAGGGAATATCCTGATCCAGACCTTTCCACCTCGTTTTACATATCTGGTCATAGCAATTCTTGCTGCTTCAATCTGCCTATCAGTTATCCATTTTGGCTCTAATGCCTGAAGACCATATTCACCAAAACTCATATAACATCCGGTATCTGCCATGCCTTTCATTCTTCCCTTGTGTTGTTTTCTATATTTAACCCTTTTTGGCATTAACATACTACTTTTCCTCCGGCTCTGTTCTATTTATAATTTCTCCCTTAAATATCCACACCTTTACACCAATCTTTCCAAAGGTTGTATTTGCTTCGAAGGTTCCATAATCTATATCAGCCCTGATTGTCTGTAAAGGAACCCTTCCCTCCCGATACCATTCGGTTCGAGCTATTTCTGCCCCACCAAGCCGTCCGGCACACATTATCTTTACCCCAAGGGCACCATTCCGTAAGGCTGTAGTTACAGCCTGTTTCATTGCTCTACGAAAAGAAACCCTTTTAACAAGCTGCCCTGCAATATTCTCTGCTACAAGCTGAGCATTGGTTTCTACATCTTTTACCTCATGAATATCTATAAGCAATTGTGCCTTAGTCATAGGCTGAACTATCTTGCGTAACTTATCTATCTCCTGTCCCCCACGACCAATAATTATTCCGGGTCTTGATGTATGAATATTTACTCGCATCTTCTGACCAAAACGATCAATTAATATTTTGGCAATCCCGGCTTGCTGTAACTTATTTTTAATAAACCTGCTAATCTTTATATCCTCGATAATATCCTTAGCATATGTTTTGTCATTAAACCATCTGGATTCCCAATCATAAAGATAGTTTACCCGAAACCCAATTGGATGCGTCTTTTGTCCCATTTCATACCCCTTGTCTCTAAGTGTAAGCTTTTCAGGCAATCATTCACAGTTTTTCTGCTAACAGTGAACCGATAACTGTCCACTGTAAACGGTTAAGCAGCAATCATCCCTGTACCGATGTCTATAACCTGATTTATCATCCAAACAAACAAAATAATCAATACCACCAATACCCCAATCTTCAGAAAAAAGTTTACCTGATCCCTTCTTGTTTTACTTCGTTTATACTCTCGATAATATCCAACAGTCTCATATACGGTAAAAATCATAACCAAAAGCATTAATAATACATAAAGCCATTGCATATCCTTCTACCTCCTTAAACACTTACAAATAAACATTATCTTTGTCCTTCAACAGGCATTTGTTTGCGTTTCTTATGTTCTATATAGTAGACATAAATAGCAAAACCAATAGCCATTAAAGCCCCACCAATAGTTACCATTATAAGATTGTACCACATTATTCATTGACCTCTTTCTTTATCTATCCAAAAAGCGATAATGACCAAAATACATGTTACAAAAAGACCTACAATGATAAATATAAGGATTAACCATTTCTTTTGAAATAATAGAACCTATTACGAAACCACCAAAAGTTAATTTAGCAATATCATAAAAGAACTTAGAAAGATTTGTATATCTTCCCACTCCAACTTAACTCCTTTATCTTTTATCCGAGAGGTTTCCGCTCCTGAGGCATAGCTTGAACAGTTATTTATTTCCTTAACTATTTCTACTTACCTGCAATACTTACCAACCTCATCCTTCAACAACAATCGTAATATAGCTTGTCCTCTTTCTAAGCCTGTTTGCCCGTCCAAAACACCTTGGCAGCCATCGTTTCAGGGTAGTACCTGCATCTGCATGGATAGTCTTAATGTACAAATCTTCCTGAGCAAGGTTTACTTGTTTTTGTCTTGCATTAGCCACTGCTGCCATAAGCACCTTTTCTATCAACCGTGCCGCTTTTTTCGGCAAAAACTTCAATATATTAGAAGCATTATTCACGCTCTTCCCACGGACTACATCCATCACCTGTCTTAACTTCCTTGAAGAAATCCTCAAGTATTTTGCTTTTGCCATTGCTTCCATCTTCACTTACCCCTATTCATTAATTAATAATTAATAATTAACAATTATTAATTATTTCTTTGCTGACTTTGCCGCCTTATCTGCCTTTGTCCCACTATGTCCCCTAAAGATTCTTGTAGGAGAAAACTCACCCAATTTATGTCCAACCATGTTTTCTGTTACATATACAGGGATAAACTTCTTTCCATTATGGACAGCAAAGGTATAACCAACGAACTCCGGTGGAATAGTTGACCTTCTTGCCCATGTTTTCACTACCTTCTTATCACCGGCACTATTCATGGTATCCACTTTTTTCAACAATTTTTCATCAATATACGGTCCCTTTTTGATTGACCTGCCCACAACTATTCCCCCTTATTTCCGTTTCTTAACAATCATTCCTGAAGTCCGTTTATTCCTTCTGGTTTTATATCCCTTAGACAATTGACCCCATGGTGAACATGGATGCCTGCCGCCGGATGTCCTTCCTTCTCCACCACCCATTGGATGATCTACCGGATTCATAACCACACCACGAACATGCGGCTTTTTCCCCATCCATCTTTTACGACCTGCCTTGCCGATTTTAACATTTTCCCATTCTACATTCCCAACCTGACCAATGGTAGCCATACAATCAAGATGAACAAGCCTTATCTCTCCGGATGGCAGCTTTACTTGAGAATAATCACCATCCTTGGCTACTAATTGAGCCGAGTTGCCTGCCGACCTGGCCAATTGACCACCCTTTCCTTTTTTTAGCTCAATATTATGAATAGCCACTCCATCAGGAATAAACCGTATTGGAAGAGCATTACCCGGTTTTATCTCTGCCTCTTCACCGGAAGAAATAACATTTCCAACCTTTAACCCAACAGGACATAAGATATATCTCTTTTCACCATCTGCATAGGTCAATAAGGCAATATTAGCTGAACGATTTGGATCATATTCAATAGATGTTACCTTAGCCGGAATATTCAATTTATCACGACGAAAGTCTATAATCCTGTATTTCCTCTTTACCCTTCCGCCACGAAATCTAAGGGTAGCCCTGCCTTGATTATTCCTTGCACCCGTAGAAGGCAATATTTCCATTAATGACTTTTCCGGAGACTTACCCTTAGTAATATCATCTGATACCAGAACACTCATTCCTCTTCTGGATGGTGTTGTTGGCTTAAATGTCTTTATTGCCATTTCATTCCTCCGATACAAAAGAATAATTATTCATTATTCATTCTACTCTTACATTCCCTCAAACACCGGGATCACCTGTCCCTTAGCTATGGTTATCATAGCCTTTTTCCAATCCGGTGTTTTTCCAATCTGCTGTCTTACCCTTTTCTTCTTCCCTAATTGATTTAAGGTATTTACCTTTGTTACCTTAACCCCAAAAATCTCTTCTATGGCATGCTTTATCTGAAACTTATTTACATCCTTTGCCACTTCAAATACATATGTATTACGAGTTAATAAATCATTTGCCTTTTCTGTAAATATCGGCCTTTTTATAATCTTATATGCAAAAAGTTCACCTGTATATTTAGACATTAGCCATCACCTCATTACCATTACTCAATTCATCAAGGACATCCTTGGTTATAAGAATTGTAGGATGCTTTAAGACCTCATAAGCATATAAATTCTCAAACTTCAATGACCCTATCCCTGGAATATTTCTCATGGAAAGAATAACATTTTCATCCTTATTCCCCATAACAACCAAGGGTCTACTCAATTTCAAATTCTTAAATATCTGTGCCATCCTTGATGTTTTCGGGCTATCGAAGCTTAAAGAATCAACCACCCTCAAACTTCCTTCTCTTACCTTATCTGAAAGCACAGTATAAAGGGCTGCCCTTCGCACCCTGATTGGTATTTTAGCCTCAAACAGCCTTGGTTTGGGTGGGAATACCACACCGCCACCCCTCCAGACCGGACTTCTATTGCTTCCTGACCGGGCATTACCGGTACCTTTTTGCTTAAAGGGTTTCTTGCCGCCGCCACTAACATCACCCCTTGTCTTAGCCTTCACTGTTCCCTGACGACAATTTAATAGATGAGCCTTTACTGCCTCATACACCACTGCCTTTGAACCCTTGTATTC
>JACQYP010000091.1 GCA_016208205.1 Candidatus Desantisiibacteriota bacterium
AACCCACCTGGTATCTTACCGGTGCAATACATCCTTTCCTGGAATTCTACGGTTAGAGGGAAAAAATCAATGTTTTCACGGGCTGTTGTCGAAGCCGTAACTGTAACCAACACCACGGTATCCCCATATCTAACCCAAACAGCACCGTTTGCCTGTTTTGCCACCCTGCCTGTTTCCAGGGAAAGCAGCCTGCCTCCTATTTTTGTTTGTACACGAATCACTCTTTTTCCTCCTTTATGCTGGGGCCCACGGTGGAATACTGCACGATTCATAGGCAATTCTATCGGCAATAATTCGTCCAGACCTCGTGATTCCACATATGAAATGCAGCTAATTTTTGGACACATTCAGCTCAAAAACAAGCTACCTCAAGTAACTAAGTACTTAAGATACAGCATATCATGGTATATATTGGTAGTCCCAAATGTCACATTATCTTGCAACCACTTGTGTTTCATTGATTCACCCTTTGACATTCGAAGCTAATTCACGAGGTCTGTCGTCATTGCAATCGATGAGCAATGCAATCTACCTTTAGCGACTATAAATCCTGCAGTATTAACCGTGAACCCTTAAAATTTTCAGACAAACCTAATTTAAGCGGAACATCCACTTTTTCTTACTCTTATTCTATCACCACCTCCTCTCAAATATCCTTCAGGGGGATAAGACAATTATCCCCCTGATAGAATTATATTCATCAACACCACGAAACAAGAGCTACTTTCTCAAGCCCAATCTCTTGATCAGGTTCTTATACCTTTCCACATCTGTTTTCATCAAGTAACCCAGCAAGCTTCGTCTGGTTCCAACGAGCTTCAATAATCCTCTTCTTGAATGATGATCCTTTTTATGGGTCTTGAAATGCTCTGTCAGATAATTAATCCTGGCAGTTAAAAGAGCGATTTGAACCTCAGGAGATCCAGTATCCTTTTCGTGAAGCATATACTCTTTAATCAGTAATTGTTTGTCTGCAGCAACTAAAGCCATCTTATTCACCTCCTTTTTATTTTATATTTGCAGTGTTGTCAGGGGTACTATCCCTGCCAGAGGTGCTACCTCCTTGTCTCTGCTATTTATTAAAACGCATACCTCTGTATTATTAGTAAGAGGGATGCTATTGTTTTTTAAGAAGTTACCACGAAGAAAAAGGTAGTCGGTTATCAGTAATCAGGTGATCGGTAATAACTGAGTTATTGAGTACTTCTCACCGATGACCGATCACCGATAACCGATTACCTGTCATCTAACATCTTCCGACTAATCCCCTCATCCTTCCTCAATTGCTCAAGCAACTCTTCCATACCATCAAACACCCTTTCATCCCTGATTCTATCGATAAAGGTTACCATGAGTTCTCTTCCATACAAATCCCCTTGAAAATCCAGCAGATGCACCTCAAACCTTAACTCTTCTCCCCTGAATGTCGGGCAATAGCCTATGTTTGCCATACCATTATATCGGATATTATCTATCCATACTCTGGCAGCATAAACCCCGACACATGGCAGGAGGATGTCATCCTTACATAAACAATTTGCTGTGGGATAACCCAGAATCCTGCCCCTTTTATCTCCATGGACAACAGAGACCTTAATCGTATGTTTGCGTCCAAGCATATCATTTGCCTGAGCTATCTTGCCCTGGGCAATACAGCAGCGAATCTTTGTACTGCTTACAATCTCATTATTTATCTTAACCGGCGGTACGACCTCTGTTTCAAAGCCGTATACATGCCCCAACTCTCTCAATAGTTCAATCCCGCCTGTCCTATCCTTGCCAAAGCCATAATCATAACCCACACATATCTTACTTGTTCGCAATCTATCAACCAATATATCCCGAACAAATTCCTCAGCACTGATATCAGCTATCTGTGTAGTGAAATCACTGATTATCATCAGGGAAACACCCATTTCCTCAATTAATCTAATCCTCTCACCCAGTGGCAACAAAAATGGCGGTGATTTGCTCAAAATCACCTCTTCCGGATGCGGGTCAAAGGTCATAACCACGCTTTCAGCACCACTCATCGATGCACTTTCAACAACCTCAGCAATAATCTTCTGATGCCCAAGATGCACCCCATCAAAGATGCCGACAGTCACTACACTGGATTGGCATTTTAATGTATTTGAAGAGATTTCATGGATTACATTCATAAACAAACCTCGAAAATAAGCGAAAAATTAGAGTAACCACTTGTGGCTATAAATATTTTTATCACGAAATCACGAAAGGATGAAAGCACGAAACATCAAGCAAGTAAACTGTGAATAAACCACCAGACTCTAATAACAATATAACTTACGAAAAACCACCACAAGTTTTGGATCAAGTGCAGCTACTGGTTAGGGACAACATATGTTATAATACTTTCTCAAGAAGTTGTGCACCATGGCAAATTGCAGCTATCTCGATAATACCATCTTTCAATCGATACACAATACGATAATTGCCATAAATTCGTTCTCGCAAATTTGGATTATTGTACTCAGGAACTATCCGACCTATCCTGGGAAATAACGCTATATCTTCGATTGTCAACAGCACTTTCTTTGCAAATATGCTTGCATAAATTTCGGAATCCTGTGAAATATATTCACAGATTTGTTCAAGATGTAATGCTGCTTTTGGTGACCACCTTATCGGAAAATCCATTTCGACATTCGCTCCTTGACTTGTTGATGTGGAATGCTCTTGCCCTCATCCAGTTCTTTAATGCCCAAATCGACTTGGAGCTTGAAGTAAAGTTCAGAAAAATTATCATCAACGGTTACCTTATCCGGTAGCTGTTGAATCATTTGGAGCACCTTTTCTTTTGTGGCTGGCATATTACTACCTCCTATTTGAATTATGAGCTCTAATAATTCAATACAACTAAAATCTAATCCATGTCTCTAACATTACCTTATCAATAGCCATTCCCTTGCCTAATTCCTCCAGCGTTACAGCCATATCTATGGAAAACTCTCCCACTCTCATCCTTCTAAGTGAGCACATATGAGCACCAACCCCAAGAACATCTCCAATATCAGCACACAATGTCCGCACATAGGTGCCAGACGAACATATAACCTTGATGATTGCCTCTTGTTTCCCATGATCAAATGACAAAAGACTCAATTCAAACACATCCACTTCTCGCGGCTGCCGTTCTATTACCTGTCCAGCCCTGGCAAGCTTATAAAGCGGCTTGCCCTTATGCTTGATAGCTGAGACCATGGGAGGAATCTGGGTTATTCTGCCTCGAAATCTCTCCATTGCTATCCTTATCGCTGCCTCTTCAACCTCAACTTTTGTATTTTCCGTAAGCCTTTCTCCCCAGGCATCCTGAGTAGTAGTAGTAATGCCCAGCTTTATCCCGGCGATATATTCCTTTTGTGTCTTTTTCATATCTTCAAAGAGCTGTGTTGCCTTTCCAAGAAGTATAATTAATACCCCTGTTGCCTCAGGATCCAATGTTCCGGCATGTCCAACCCTGCGTTGTCCGGCAATTACTCGAATACGATCCACTACATCGTGTGATGTCATGCCTGCCGGTTTATCAATAACCAATATACCATCCATGTTTGTCCGCCAAATATTTTTATCACGAAATCACGACAGGTGTCTGGTTCACGATTCACGGTTGATGGTTTGTTCTCTTAACCTCTGAACCAACTGTGAGCCGTGAACCTGAGTAGTTACCATACTATATCATACCTTTATCTAAAATGCAATGTTTTTTCACTTAAAAATTGCAAAGATTCAAAAATAAGTAGAGATACAAAGGCAGGAGTCAGTAATTTTGCATGATAACTACTCAGAGGTAGTCAGAATACAGAATTCAGGAGTCAGAATAAAAGAGCCTGGCAAGTCAAATGTTCAAGTATCAAACCGTGGAGCTGTCTCTTGCTGATTACTCCATATTTATTCTGCAGTTCTGACTCCCGACTACTTATATACCTGAGTAGTTACTCCGCATGATACAAAATTGCCTGCTCCTGCAATAAACCCCTTGACATCTCTAAAAAGATGATGTATACTGGTGAAAAATCAGTAATTATATACAGAATACAGAAGTCAGAATTGCCTTTACTGCTTTTATTCTGACTTCTGTATTCTGTATTCTGACTCCTGACTCCTGACCCCTGACGCTTACGCCTTCATGACTTGAGGAGAAATTTCATGTGGATTATTCTTTCCGTAATCATCGATGCCTTGTTAATTAATGTCGGGATAATCAGCTCCTTTTTAATCAGGTTTGGCGGTATTCTTCCATCAGCAAACTTCGAAGCCTACCGGACCATGTGGATGGCAATCACAGCCATCATGCTTCTTGCCCTTTATGGTAGCGGGGCATACCTCTGGAAAAAGGATGGAGAAGACATCCATGTGACAATACTTAAGGCGATTACCTCCGGTATTCTTGTGGTTGTTGTCGTTACCTATGTTAATCGAACCATTGCTACGGCATTTCCTACCTCTGTCTTTATCATTTCATGGTTTCTTAATATCCTTTTTTTAAGTGGCTGGAGGGTTCTTATTCGAGAATTAACTATGCCGGTCAAACGGATTTTGATTGTTGGTAATGAGGACGAGGGCATAGCTGTTGCCGAAGAGATACAAAAAACACCAAAATCAGGATATGAATTGATTGGGTTTGTTGGGGAAACACGCGGTGAGAATGTTTTGGGACAATATTCAGATTTGCTTCAAACAATAAAAGAATACCAGATAGATGAGGTAATTATTACTATTCCTCCAATCAATAACCAGAAATTGTGGGATATGGTCTTAAGTTGTGAGGATGAACAAGTCAGATTTAAGACTGTGCCTGATATATATGAGTCTGTTATTGGCAAATTAGAAACCATACAGATAGAAACTATCCCCTTGATTGATGTAAACATTCAGCCCATTTCAGGATGGAACAGGAGTCTTAAGAGGGTTATTGATATATCAGCATCCCTTTTAACACTCCTCGTCCTCTTTCCCTTTCTAATGATTATCGCCATTCTTATCAAGATTGACTCATCCGGAGCAATTATTTTCAGTCAGGAAAGGGTCGGTAAGGATAAGCATCTATTCAAGATATACAAGTTTCGGACAATGAGAACAGATGCAGAAGCGAGTACTGGTCCAGTACTTGCCCAGAAAGACGATGAAAGAATTACAAAATTGGGCAAGTTTCTAAGACATACTCGCATAGATGAGATCCCTCAATGCATCAATGTACTTTTGGGACAGATGAGCTTAGTTGGTCCAAGACCGGAAAGGCTGTTCTTTGTTGAACAATTCAAGGCAGCAATACCTGGATATGCCAAAAGATTCAAGGTTAGACCAGGTATTACCGGACTGGCACAGGTAAATGCCGGCTATGACATCTCCCCAAAGAGCAAGTTGAAATATGATCTTTTGTATATAAAAAATTATTCCCTTATCCTGGATTTCAAGCTGATGTTAAAAACCTTGCTGGTAATCTTTGGTCGAAAAGGAGCACAATAGACACAAAATACCTGAACGCTTACATAATTCTACATTCCACATTTTAAGGAGATACATTTGAATAAAATAGATATTCTTGAGCAATTTATAAATACCCGCGGCTGGTCAATCATTCGAAGTGTTTTATTGGAAAGAATAGGTGTAACCTCTTGCTGGATTGCTACCCCTGAGGGACAATTAGTATTTAATGAGGAGCAGGATCACCTTTATTGCCGGGCAATTAAATCCACCCAAAAAGGAGGGATAGAATGCGGACAGGTATTCAAGGATTGCCTTCGTCAGGCAACAGAACAAAAAACACCCACGGTATTTTCTTGTCCATCAGGATTTCTCGGTTTTTATTGCCCCATTATTATTGACAATATTGTTGTTGGTGTGCTTGGCGGCTGTGAGATGATTGACCCAAGGGTTGAACCTGCTCATTATGTGTCTCTTATTGAAAAGTTTGGTGTCCCGGACAAAACTACCTTTCTTTCTTCATTTGAAAGAGGACACCGAATATCTGTAGCCCTGCTGGAACAGGATATAGAGCTTATTGCCCTTATCTGCCAGCTTGCTATGGAAACAAAAACAAAGCATCAAGAGCTTACAGAAAAAAGCCAGGAGGTTCATACTCTATCTGAATTTTACAGGTTGTTTGAGGAATCCAGGATGCTTATCCTGACCTTAGAGCCTGAAAAGCTTTACAACCTTATCGTTAATCTCACGGCTAAAGCCATGAATGCTGAGCTTGTATCACTTATGCTCATTGACCCGCTTACTCAGGAGATGAGTATTAAGGCAGCCATAGGCATGGATGCTACGGTTGTAAAAAGGACAAAGCTGCCTGTTGGCCGTGGGGTTGTAGGTTTTGTGGCCAAAACAGGCGAGCCGCTTTTAGTCAAGGATGTGACCAATGATTCAAGATTCAGCATTCAGCAGAATTCGCCAAGATATTATACCAAATCCTTAATCTCTGCCCCACTAAAAATAGGTAATGAAATCCTGGGGGTTATCAATGTTAATAATAAGGCAACCCGTCAACCCTTTAATGAGGGTGACATTAAACTCCTCTCTATTGTCTGTGGTCATGCAGCCATTGCTATTAAAAACTCAAAAGCCATGTTCTCAGAGGAAAAGGAAAAGGTGTCGGCAGAGATAAATCACTATGCGTCTCAATTAGAAGAGACAGAGGATGAAAAGAAAAAATTATTAGATGAAAAAGAAGAGATAGAGACTAAGGTTAAGGACACAGAGGAGCTGATTCGGATCAAGGAAGAATTGATCCAGAGCAAAGAGGCACTGCTCCGAGAGAAAGAGGCAGCTGCAACCAACATGGCTGAAAAAGAAAAATTACAAAGAGAATTAGATGAACTTGAACATGAAAAAGAAGCGTTAGAACAGGAAAAAGAGGTGTTATTGGAAGAGGTAAAAGGAAAAGAGGTTTTGATCAAGGAAAAAGAGGTTTTAGAAAAAAAGACTGAGGAATTGATAAAAGAAAAGGAAGAATTAGAGGCTCAAACCGAAGAATTGGGAATTTTGTACAGCATATCCAGGGAAATACCACTGATGTCCCTTCCTCAGGAGATATTATTCTGGGTGCTGGAACGCATTCAGCAATTCTTTAATTATCATGCCGGCAGCTACCTCTATTTTGATAATGACAGGCTTATCAGTCAGATAAAACAGTCCTGTTTTGTCAATGATAGCTGTCTTAACCACATAAAAAAGCAATTAGAATCTGCATGGACAGAGACAAATCCTGATAAGATTAAAAAGGTTGCTTATTCAACAGAAGAGGGAGAGGCAGGCAATCTGTATTGGATTGGGATAGAGAAATTCCAGAGTTTTTTGATTGCCCCATTGAATTACAGGGGTGAAATAATTGGCTTCTTAAATATCAACAGCTTTAATGAAAACGCCTTTACCCCATTGCAGAGAAGGCTTTTGACTATTGTCGCCAATCAGGTCTCAGTTACATTAGAAAAGGTTCGTCTCTTTGCTAAGGTCAAAGAGATGGCTGAAAAGGATGAATTGACCAAAATGTATAACTATCGGTATCTTGAGGATTTTATGGTCAGAGAATTCAGCTTTGCGAATCAATACCAGAGTCCATTGACATTTCTTATGTTAGACTTTGACAGATTAAAATTTGTTAATGATACCTTTGGACATGCAGAGGGCAACAGATTGATCGTAACCATAGCCGATATCATCAAGGAAACCGTTGGCAATAAAGGTACTGTAGCTCGATTTGGCGGGGATGAGTTTGCCGTAGTTTTACCAGAAACCGACCAGAACACAGGATTTAATCTGGCTGATAAGATACGAAGCAATATCTACGATGCCCCATATCAAATTTCCGGAAAACCACATCAACTCTCAGCCAGTCTCGGCACAGCCACCTATCCAAATCCAGGCATATCTACAGAAAAAGAGCTATTGGCAAAGGCAGATAAGGCTCTCTATGATGCCAAACAACAGGGGAGGAATAAGGTAGTGATGCATATGGCGTGATCGGGTAGGAGCAGGTTCTAAATCCACCCCAATATTGATTGTAGGGCACATTCCTCGAATGTGCTATTAAGGGTGCATTCGGGGAACGCACCCTACCAGATACAACACTGCCATTCTTACCGCAATACCATTTGTCACCTGTTCTAATATAAGAGAATGCTGTCCATCTGCTACTGCCCCATTGATTTCTATATCTCGATTGATTGGACCCGGATGCATGATCAAGACATCAGCCTTAGCTAATCGAAGATGGCTTTCCTGCAACCCATAAAATTCTGTATATTCACGAACAGAAGGAAACATGCTGTTTTTTTGCCGCTCTAATTGGAGTCGCAGAAGCATAATAATATCTGCATCGCGAACAGCTTCAGCTAAACAATAGGTTACCTCTGCTCCAAGCCTCTCAATCCCTATTGGCATCAATGTTGGCGGACCACACAAGGTTACCTTAGCTCCCATCCTGATTAATCCCCAGATATTTGATCTGGCCACACGGCTATGCAGAATATCACCAACAATAGCTACCTTTAACCCCTCAAGCCTGTCTTTTTTTTCTCTGATGGTAAACATATCCAGCAACCCTTGAGTCGGATGTTCATGGCTTCCATCACCGGCATTAATCACAGAGCATTTGGTTAACCTTGAAACCATCTGTGGCACACCTGCCTCAGCGTGTCTAATAACAATAATAGATGGCTGCATAGCCTCTATGGTTTTAATCGTATCCTTCAGGCTCTCGCCCTTAACCACGCTGCTGGTAGAAATAGCTATATTTAATACATCTGCGGATAATCTCTTGGCTGCAATCTCAAAGGATGTTCGTGTACGGGTAGAAGGCTCATAAAAAAGGTTGACTACAGTATGACCACGCAAGGTTGGAACCCTTTTTACCTCTCTACCCAAAACCTCCTTAAAAGAGGCTGCTGTATCCATGATAAGGGTTATATTCTCTACGCTTAATTCTTGTATACTTAGAAGATGATGGTGAGAAAAATACATTTTTGCTCCCTCTAAAGTTATCTAACTCAGGTTGTTTAGGTAGGTTAGGCTATCAGGCTGTAGACTGTTAGACTGTTAGTGAAGGCTGTTAGCTCTCATAACGGTCTAACAGTTTACAGCCTATCTACTTTATTTCGATATTACTTGCTGATGTCGTGCTTTGTGTCGCAAATCGTGTATTCTTATACAAATAATAGCAATAATAGAAATCGCGCTAAAAAGTACAATTGCTTCCATTGATTAACCCTCCTTTTCTAACATAAATCCAACCAGTGCTATAATTAAAGTCGCCAAGCTACCTAATATTAGTACTACCATTTTAGGTACATCTTCAAACCCCAAAATGCTACCCAAAACGACCCCGGCAAAAATAAGTTTTGAGACATCCAATAAATAATCTCCTACCTTCTGTCTCATTGTCTACTCTCCTTATCAGGGCAGTAGACGAGCCGTCTCGGCTCGTTGAAGATACACTCATTGCCTGCTCTCTTTAAGGTAAACGGACAGGTTTGTCCCCTGCCCCTACCACCATAACCAATACCTCATCACACCCATCTATTTCCTCTACCCTTACCTCAATGACCTCATCCTTTGTGGTTGTGACAGTTTTGCCTGTATAATCGGATTGAATAGGCAATTCACGGTGACCTCGATCAATAATCACAGCCAATTGAATACTTGCCGGACGGCCAAAGTCCATAATCTGATCAATAGCACAGCGAATTGTTCTACCGGTATATAGAACATCATCTACTAAGATAATTTTTTTTCCGGTAATATCAAATGGGATTTGGGTAGGTCTAACTACAGGCTGGTCAGAAATAGTGGTCAGATCATCACGATAAAGGGTAATATCCAATACCCCCATCTCAATCTTACAATTTTCGAGCAGAGCAATATTCTTTACAATACGCTCGGCAATCGGGACACCACGGCTCCGTATCCCAATAATACATAGATCCTGCATTCCCTTGTTCCGTTCTAATATCTCATGAGAGAGCCGCAGAATCGCTTGCGACAATTCACTTGCATCCATAATCTTAGATTTGGGTGTGAACTTCATGGATACCTCATAGAGGCACAAAGGAAGAGAAGAAGAAAAAGAATACTTGCTTTCCTGATTAAACTGCTACTATTCCTTTTCATCTCTTCTTTCCTTTGTGCCTCTCTGTGCCTTTCCCTTAAAATCTCGTAATCATCGAAACCCTATGTGTTGGGTCAAAATCTGTATAAGAAAGCATTGCATAATCAATCTGGGTATTAATAGCCTTCAGCATCCCTTCGCCGCTGCCCTTAAACCCCATGCCAATAGAATACCCTGAGCGATTTTCAGACACTCTTTCATACCCTACCCTGACACACATGGCATTGCTTGCCCAATACTCAACA
The DNA here is from genome assembly GCA_016208205.1 of Candidatus Desantisiibacteriota bacterium. The sequence goes on from JACQYP010000091.1 coordinate 10,375, forward strand.
CCGCCATGCACAGCTACATCATTATCCATTGGCACATCAACATCTATTGCTGCCGTAGCATTGTCGCCAAGAATGGTTGGCTTAAAACAAAACCCAAGCTTCAGGTTCAATGGCAAATCATTAGATTTATCCTCTGTTTTCAGCTTTGGACCAATATTCTGAATGTTTGCGCCAAAGGAAAGGTTTTCTCTTGGAGCAAAGAGCCAGCCAAGGTCAAAAGCCATTGTCTCACCCTTGGAGCCGCCAAGATCCTGATTGATAGCCTTAAGGCTTACCCCAATGGATGTAGCTGGGGTAAGACCCAGTGCTGTTGAAAAAACAATTGCTCTGTTCTCAACCTTCAAGCTACCTATTGTAGCACCGTTACCATCACGCCCATCAATTCCTGAGACATTAGAAAGTATCACACTCCCTGCAATTACCCGTTTTTTCCCTTCATAGGCAGTAGTCGGCTGGGCATAGGCAATAAAATTACCGTCAACATCCTCTATCCATCTGGTATTAACATAAAGTATCTCCCTTGATTTGATTCGAATCAACCCGGCAGGGTTCCACCAGCAGGCATTAACATCATCCACGCCTGCCACAAATGCCCCGCCCATTCCAGTCGGTCTTGCTCCCTGAGCAATGTTCAAAAATACGGCTGTTGTTGCCCCGACCTTATCCTTGCCACCAGCCTCAACACAAAGCACAGACTGCAGCATAAAAATAATACCCATTAATCCACACAACACTACCTTTTTCATTATCTCCTCATCCTCCTTTTATTTAATCAGGCTATTAGACTGTAGGCTGTTAGGCTGAAGAATAAAGAACTAAAAATTCATTACCTTTGTTTTTCCTAACAGTCTAATAGTCTACAGTCTATCCCTGTATTCACAGGGACAAGCCTACCTGAATAGTTACATTTGACTACCAAATACCTCTTCTACCTTAAAATAAAATCCCTTTAATACAACCGAAGAAAGGGTATCTTGTGATTGAAATATTCCATAAGTTTCATAAGTCCCACCTGCAAGGGTCAAAACCTCTATCTCTTTTTTATCTATATTTACTAACCAATATTCAGGAACAGCATGCTTTTCATAGAGCTTCCTTTTTATAATCCTATCCCTTTGAGCAGAGTTTTTAGATATAATTTCAATGAGTAAGTCTGGTGAACCCTTTATGTTATCCTGAGTAATAATATGTCGGTTTTCTTTTGAGACAAAGATAATATCAGGCTGAACAACATCTTCATTACTTAAAACCACATCACAAGGTGCATAAAACACCTCTCCTAATTCTGATTCTTCTAAAAAATACGCAATTTTAACAATCTTTTTTGATACCCTTTGATGCCACATATTGGGTGCAGGCGACATAAAGAACTCACCTCCTATTAATTCATATCGTTTATCAGAACCTATATCCCAGATAAGATAGTCATCATAGGTAAATTTTACTTCATTCCTTACCGCTACAGCCATAGCTACTCCTTTTCAACCTGTGTTTATATTTACACGAATAAATGAATCATACGAATAGATAGTAACTACTCAGGTTCAAAGTTCAAGGGTTCACGGTTCAAGGTTAGAGAGCGATGAAGCTTGTCTCT
>JACQYP010000092.1 GCA_016208205.1 Candidatus Desantisiibacteriota bacterium
CTCATCAAAAACATCCTCATTAGCCTCAGCAATGGCTCTCATCTGAATATCTGATGTTCCTGAACAAATAATAAAATAATCAGCAATAGGGGTTAACCCCGAGATATCAAGAACTACTACATCCTCAGCCTTTTTGGACAGACAAGCATCAATGCATGATAGAACCTTTTCATTTGAGCAATCCTTGTAGGTGCTACTACCTATCAAACAGCTATTCTTTTCCGTATCATTATGCATATAAACTCCAGGTACCACAAAACAAACTAAAACTCGATGTTTAAAATTTTTAACATTACTATAGGATGCATGAATACACCCTACTTGCTCGGTGTTTTTGGAATGCGGCAGATTACTTGCTGCCACTTTTAACTAAGGCACAAGAAAAAAGCGAAAGCAAGTAAGCTTTCGCATTCCATATCACATGGTATCATTCCCCGTAACTACTCCTGCTAAAATTAGTGATAATTTGTTCAATCTTCCTTTCACCCTGATTTAATATTCTAATCCCTTTGTATACTATCCAGATAGCAACAGTCAAAAATATAATTTCAATTATCAGTTTTATCTCCATTTTTACTACCCTTAACCCAATTACTTTTTCACCCCTTGAGCCAACAAATCATTCCTTGCAACAATCGAACGAGGATGGATAAGAACCTCTTGCTCAAGAAGATAAGATATCTTTATATTTATGGTCATCAGTACCGCTAAATTCAGGTTATAAGGGGCAAGCTCTCTTATATCTTCTACCTTTAAGTGCTTGCGGTGATATTCAATATAATCTGAGACATAGAGAATCTTATCTAAGGGAGACATCCCTTGATCACCTGTAGAATGAATCTGGATAGCTTGAAGGATATCCTCATCATTTACATTAAATCTTACCTTTGCCATAACCGCACTGAGTGGTGCATGCCATAGCCCCGGCTCTTTTTGTTCTACCTCATCCAGCTCCACTTGATGCGTTGCAATCTGCTGCCTCATCTCATGGATTGAATATCCCTTGGCACAATCATGCAATAGCGCAGCCAATTCTGCCTGTTCAGGGGATACCCCGTGTCGTTTACTTAAAAGCATCGCCATTTCAGCTGTACTCAAGGAGTGTTGAAACCTTTTTGCTCCCAGCATCTGTTTCAATTCATATTTAATATCTTCTATATTCATTGATACAATCCATGATTATAAATATATTTTTCTACACATTCAGGCACAACCCCATGAATGGATTCATGATTGGATAGCCTTCTTCTAATCTCTGACGATGAAATATCCATGTCTGTTATGTTGATAATATCAATTTTTTCTTTATATCTTTCTATAATATTTAAGGGATAACCGGGTCTACTCACTGCAATAAACCTGCATAAGGATAAAAGTTCGTCAATATCTTTCCACGTATTTATTTCTGCAATAGTATCTGTACCGGCAATAAAATATATACTTGTCTCTGATCCATATCTTATTTTTATCTCTTGTATAGTATCCCTTGAGTATGATTTCCCTTTTCTTTCTATCTCTATGGGCGAAACCATAAAATCCGGATACTTGGCAACAGCCAATTTGGTCATGGCATATCGAGTCTCAGGGGAATATTTGTCACCCGTCTCTTTATGAGGAGGCATAAAACAAGGAATAAAAATAACCTTTTGCAAGGAATACGACTGTCTTGCTGCCTCAGCAATCAAAAGATGTCCATTATGGATTGGGTTAAATGTTCCTCCTAAGATGCCTATTCTTATTACCATTCATCACCCTTGACAAGGTAACACAGACATTCCTGTCTGTGTTACTGCCCTCAAATAAGTGTGTTCAGGGAACATACCGCAACAGACACAGACAAGAATGGTCTGTGCTACAGCTAACAAGTGCGTTCAGGGAACGCACCCTACTATCCCACATCTGTTAATTTTACCGAGTTCTTAGAGCTTAATTCCTCTAACACATGTGCTACGCTCCAGATAAGTTGTCTTAACCCTTTTCCTGTTAATGCTGAAATAGACAACGGCTCAATACCGATATGATTCATAGCTTTCTTTATACTTTCAAATTTCTCTTCTGCATCAGGGGAGTCCATCTTATTAATAACTACTATCTGCAGCCTGGCAGACAACTCTGAACTATACAGCCTCATCTCTTTGTTAAAGGCATGAAACTTTTCTAATGCCTCATCCGGTTCTAAAAGGTGAATCAATACCTTTGTTCTTTCAATATGCTTTAAGAATTTATCCCCTAATCCTGCACCAAGATGTGCATCAGGGATTATTCCCGGAATATCAGCTGCTACAAAAGACCTGAATTCATCTATTTTTACTACACCCAGATTAGGATACAGTGTAGTAAACGGATAATCTCCAATCTTTGGGCGGGCAGCAGAGAGTTTAGACAGAAGTGTTGATTTTCCGGCATTAGGGAATCCAACAATCCCAACCTCGGCTAAGAGCATTAACTCTAATAACAGCTCCCATTCTTCACCCTCTTCTCCCTTCTTGGCAAATCTTGGGGTTTGTTTAGCACTTGTTGCAAATCTGGAATTTCCACTACCACCAAGCCCACCGTAAGCAACGATTGTCTGTGTTCCATGAACAATCATATCTCCAAGCGTCTTGCCTGTATTTGCATCAAGTAGCTTGGTGCCAATGGGTACCTTAATAATTAGATCCCTTCCTGCTTTTCCGGTTCTATTGTTTCCTTGTCCTGGTGCTCCGCTTTGTGCCCGATAATGTTTTTTATTCTGAAGATCCAAAAGCGTCAAAAGGTTTTCATCTGCTTCAATGATTACATTCCCACCATGTCCACCCTTACCACCATCCGGACCACCATGGGGGACAAACTTTTCTCTTCTAAAGCTAACACACCCATCACCGCCGTTTCCAGCTTCTACGAAAATTTTTGCAGAATCAATGAACATAATTAAACAGCCACAACCTGTACAATCCGTTTCCCTCGTAATGCACCGAATTGGACATATCCTGATATTCTGGCATAAAGGGTATCATCACTTCCCCTGCCAACATTTTTCCCGGGCAAAAAGACTGTCCCTCGTTGCCTGACAATAATTGATCCACCGGAGATCAATTGACCGTCATGACTTTTTACTCCCAATCGTTGAGAATGGCTATCCCTGCCATTACGACTGCTTCCTAACCCTTTCTTATGTGCCATAGCATTATCCTCCTAAAATTGTAAGCGTTTGTGGAACGCTGTAATTGGTTATCGGTTATCAGATTCTTTTTGATACGGAGTCAAAATTTCTAATTTCAACCATGAATAGTTACCCGCATTCTTAACCCTTATGTCCTTGAGAGGCATGAGTAGTCCTCTTATGTTCATTAACCTTATTTACCATTGCCTCAATAATATCTGTAAGCAAATCCTCATCCTCTCTTGTCTTGAGAGCAATATTATCCTTTTGAAGCATCTTTTTGGTTATGTCAAGGGCAAGGTCTTTCTTATCCTTATTAGTCACCTGTGAAGATGAGGCAAGGAAGTATTGTTCAGATCCTCGCACCCCAATCTCCGCAGCCTCTATATACTTATCTGCATAATCCTTACCAAACCTTCTTTTTATCACAGATGCCAGATAGGAAATAGCTAAGGCTAAAAGAAAATTAAATATGGTGCCAACTACCAGTAAAACAATAAGTAGAGAAAGAAGATTGTTCTCGTTCATTTTGATTTACTCCTTATTAGTTAAGCTCAGCCGTCAGCCTTCAGACACCTGACAGCTAATTTCGTAACTGCTGAAAACTGAACATCTACAATATTACTTTTAACCCAAGTTGCTACCTATGTTCGTTATTTACCTGTAGGGACATCCTTGCCAGAGGTGCTACCTCCTTGTGGGTGTCCGTATATGTTTTTTCAACCTTTGCGACCATTTGCCTGAGTTTTACGGACAGGGACGAGCCCTCTGCCTTCGCAGGGGCAGGCTCTGTCTCTACGACAATACCAAACCATAGGCATGAATGTCAATAGGTAGCAACTTGGGTTACTTTTACTTGAACCCTCAAACCCTTACTAAGTTATCGTAACCCGTACATGTTCCGGATAATTTTCTTCTATCCTTTTCAATCCCAACAGCATTGTTTCTAATATAACCAAAGATTCTCGGGTAGCCTCTTCCTTTATAATTTCAACATGCAACAGTCCTTTATCCTTTTTTACATGTATCCTTTCCGGCAGATACCTTTTTAATCCTTCAACAGCTGTTTGTGCCACAGCAGACACTGCTGCACAAACAATATCCTTTTCTATCTCTTTGCTCTTATAATCCGCATGACCTGTTATCCAGAATTCAGTAATTTCTCTTGTATCATCTCCAGCAACAGCTGAAGAGTCCTCACTTTGCAATTCAGCAAACCGAGACGGTTCGGTTACTTTAAGAGTAATAGTGATCATGCCTGAAGTTCGGTAATCAATAATTGAGTATACTGCTGTCTATGTCCAGTCTTTTTTCTGTCATGCTTTCTTCTCTTATGTTTGATAATGGTTACTTTCTTTCCTTTCCCGTGTTCTACAACACTACCCATTATCTTAACATTTTTTACATCTTCTCCAACAAAGACAGAATCACCATTTTTAATCATGAGCACATGATCCAGAACGACCCTATCTCCAGGCAAGGAATGAATCTTTTCTACATTAATCCTTGACCCTTGTTCAACCTGATACTGCTTTCCACCTGTCTCTACAATAGCATACATCTTGACAATACTCCTTTTTGCTTATCTGTTTGTCCCCTTGTGTGAGAGAACAACATGTCAGGGCAGGCACTGGGGCCTGCCCCTACAATGTTTGTCCCCTGCGTGAGAGGACGACATATTTGCTCTATTGGTGGGCTGTATAGGAATCGAACCTATAACCTTGGGATTAAGAGTCCCCTGCTCTGCCAATTGAGCTAACAGCCCGAAAATATATTTTTAAAGTGCGCCTGAGAGGACTCGAACCTCCACACACGGATCCGGAGTCCGTTACTCTATCCATTGAGCTACAGGCGCATTCTTGTAAAAGAATTTGTTAAGTAGAGATGTCCATATCCGGATATCCCTACCGGCGTCTGATTCCAAGATAATTGCACAACCTGCAAATTTTTTTTGGTGCGTCCGGGAGGATTCGAACCTCCAACCTATGGATTCGAAGTCCACCACTCTATCCAATTGAGCCACGGACGCATATTTATTAGATATGATACCAGAAATTTATTGATTTGTCAACAGAAATTTATTTTGTGTTCAGAAATTTTCATTATGAACCGCAGAGGCGCAAAGACACATAGAAATAAACTTGCTTCCCTCTGCAAGTAATGCGAACATGTTCTCTTATTCTGACTCCTGAATTTGGAGTGCGGTAGCTTACTTGCTACCGCTTTAGTTAATCGAGGAGTAAAAGCGAAAGCAAGTAAGCTTTCGCACTCCATTCCCTGCCTTCGCATGGACAAGATTATCAGCTCATAATTAGCAATAATAAGAATGATTCTCGCAATTTAGGATGCGATTTGCCTTGTGGGGACAGCAAAAAAATATTTGACAAATCAGTATATTTATGGTATTATATATAATATATTGATTTGAGCAATTGAGGTGATTTGCTACAAACAGGTCGTAATATTTTGTAAAAAATATCAATTTCTTGTTTAATCAGGAAATTTGTTAATATAATTATTGAGATATTATCAGGTTGATGGCATTTATTAACTTAAAGGAAGGTGTTTATTATGAACAGGCAATTTTATATTTTGTTGGTGATTTCATGCTTTTTTTTGTTTGAGGGAAAGGCAATAGCTGGAGGTACTGATGGATATTGGTGGGCTGATGGCTCTCATACCTCTACGGTACTAACCAATGTTACCTCTGCTCCTAATGGAGAATACCGTTACGATTTTTTTGTTCTCAATGCCTTAAACAGCACGGATGAGATAAGTGATTTTCTGTTGCCGGTATGGCCATGGCAAACCACAACACATGATATTACCTCACCACCAGGGTGGGATCATGTATGGGCTAGCTTGGGGCATTTTTCAGATATATGGGAAAAAGATAGACAGATGAATATAAATAGGATTGAGGATAGATTAGTGTCCATTACACCCAACTGGCGATGGGGCTCTCTTCCAGCAACATTGTGGTGGTATGAATCATCTACTCGTCAGGAGGCTCTTTATCATGATTCGCCTATACCCTTTGGTAATACATTGAGTGGTTTTGGTTTTACCACACCCTTAGCACCAATTAATACACCCTATGAAACACTTGGTGGAAGCTGGAAAACAGGGCAAGGGTATTCATACGATATGTTTGTGCAGGAGCTACTAAACCCGGCAACAGACACATCATTGTTGGCAAACCATGAATACTGGGAGACATCATCAGACTTTAAGGGTGCAACCGTCGCTGCATTTCAGCCATGGCAGCACACATCATGGATAGATACCATTGTTAATCAGGATTCTTTAAGTGGCTGGTACACCTATGACTTTGAGGTTAATAATTCCGCAACATCAACGGCTCCTATCATTGATTATGAGGTGCCTATCTTTGATGGAACAGTATTCAACATCCAATCCCCGCCTGGCTGGACATATACTATCGGCAAGCCGGGGGATAGAGGTATTATCTGGGATTGGAATAATGTGAACCAACAATTTGGTACATGGGGGACAAACTGGCAGAATCCACCTTCGATTCTGCACTGGCAGGCAACAGGCAATAACTGGGACTATCCTGATATGATCAATCCAGGAACATCGCTTGCCGGCTTCAGGTTTGACAGTCCTTATGCCGGGGCAGGGGGACCATATCAAACCTCTGATCCGAGTGATTTTCCGTTTATAGGGGATCCGCCCTTGCCGCAAGATTCATCTGGAGAGGTGACCCCTCCACCGGATTCACCACCCTTAGTTGATCCGATAACAGGAAATCCACTTCCAGCAACTGCAACCCCTGCTCAGATAGCTGGTGCAGTAATTAGTGAGGGTGGACATATCTCATGGATTGATACCCTGATTGCTACCGGGACCGATAGCTGGTTCACCTACAATTTTACGGTGAATAACTCTAACCTTTCTGCTCAGAATATTGTTGACTATGAGGTACCTATCTGGCCGGGAACTATATTTGATATCAATTCACCAGCTGGATGGTCATATCAAATGATAACTCCAGACCCATCGGTTTGGAATTGGGAGAATACCGGGGGTATGTGGGGTAGCAATGGTAATCTTTGGGAGAATCCGCCGGAGATACTTCGCTGGTACTCACAGGATTATTCAACCTATAATATCAGTCCTGACAATAACCTTGCAGGTTTTTCCTTCCGTAGCCCCTATTCAGGTACAGATGGTCCATATGCAACCTCTGACCCAAGACCAGGGTATTTTATAGGTGACCCACCCTTACCAGGTGGTGGTGGCGGCGGTGGCATAGGTGCACCTATGCCTGGCTCACTTCCTGTAGGAGGACCAGCTGCTGTTCCTGAACCAACGACCCTATTGCTTTTGGGTAGTGGATTGATTGGGCTTGCCAGAAGGCTGAGAAAGAAATAAGGCTTTTGTAGATTAAGTTACAAGGTTGTGCTACTTGTTAAATAGGGGTAAGGTCTATGATCTTGCCCCTATTTGTTTGAGCGGCTGAGCAGTTACCAAATTTTGCCAAAAAACACACTTGACTATTCCATCCATTATAATGTATAATAACATTCATGAACCTATTACACGAATTAGACAAGCCAATTCAATACCTTAAAGGGGTCGGTGAGGCAAAAGCCAAGAAATTCGAGTTTCTTGGGATAAAAACCGTTTATGACCTCTTGACCTATTATCCGAGGGATTATCAGGATAGAAGCAAGGTAAAGCCCATATTCTCTCTTCAGGATGGGCAAAGGGAGACTTTTTCCGGCATGGTCATAGGACATGCTCAGGCTGTATTCCATCGTAAGGGGATAAAGCTTATCAAAACATGCGTCTCTGATGGGACAGGCTATGTGTATATCCTCTTTTTTGGTCAATCCAATATGGACAAGATACTTCCACCGAAAAGCAAGGTGTTTGTTACCGGTCGTATTCGTCGGTATCGGGGTGAGATTCAATCTACGGATTTTGAGTATGAGGTGATTGATGAGAAGGAAAGGGAATTGCTGCATACCAACAGAATTGTCCCTATCTATCCATTAAACGAAAGTGTTCCGTCATCTATTGGTCAAAGGATGATTCGTCAGGCAGTAAGCCAGGCATTTTTGACTGTTTCAAATATTTCAGATATGCTGCCGGATGAGATTATCATGCGGCAACAATTATCTGATTACTATACAGCATTAAAAAATATCCATCTGCCCCAAAGCCATGAAGAATATAAAAAGGCACGAAAAAGATTGGTTTTTGATGAATTTTTTCTTTTGCAGCTTGCCTTTGGGATCTCTCAAAGGCGGATTGCCACCAAAGAAAAGGGGATACAATATTCTGTTTGCGGGAACATGGTAGGTGACTTTATCAATTCCCTTCCCTTTACCCTGACCGGGGCACAAAAAAGGGTGATAAAAGAGCTGCTGCATGACATGTCTCAGCCTGTGCCCATGAATCGACTTCTTCATGGTGATGTTGGGTCAGGCAAGACAGTGGTTGCTGCCTGTGCTGCCCTGACTGCCTGTGAAAATGGCTATCAAACTGCTTTTATGTCGCCAACTGAGATATTGGCTCAGCAGCATTTCCTGACCCTTGAGCACCTCTTGCATCCATTAAAAATAAGATTGGGGCTGCTGACCGGCAGCACAAAGAAACGGCAAAGGGACAGCCTGCTTGCCATGGTAAAAGATGGTGAAATAGACATCTTGATTGGCACTCATTCACTTATTCAGGATGCCGTAGCCTTTAAGCAGCTTGGTCTATGTATTATTGATGAACAGCATAGATTCGGGGTTGTTCAAAGGTCTACCCTGAAGGGAAAGGCAAGGGATATGGACTATCAATCTGTTACACCAGACATCTTAGTTATGACCGCTACCCCCATCCCAAGGACATTAGCCCTCACCCTCTATGGTGACCTTGAAACCTCTGTCATTGATGAACTGCCGCCAAATCGTCAGCTCGTTATTACCCGTTGCAGATCAGAGCAGAGTATGGACAAGATATTCTCGTTTATCCGTCAGGAAATATTAGATGGTCGGCAGGCATATATTGTCTATCCCCTGATTGAAGAATCGGAAGAGATTGATCTCAAGGCTGCAACAACTATGTTTGAGGAATTAAAAGGAGTATTTCCGGAATGGAAGCTTGGGCTTCTTCATGGACAGATGAAGATGGCGGAAAAAAATGAAGTCATGACTGCTTTTTATAACAAACAGATAAACATCCTTGTCTCTACAACAGTGATTGAGGTAGGGATTGATGTCCCTAATGCTACAATCATGCTTATTGAACATGCCCAGCGATTTGGGCTTGCTCAACTTCATCAACTGCGGGGCAGGGTGGGAAGGGGGGCAAATAAGTCTTATTGCATCCTTATGGCTGACAAGAAAATAGCGGATCTGGTTAATTCCAGCACACCGATTAGTCTAATCGATGACCCAACCTCAACGATTTTTAAGGGAACAAAAAGGTTGAAAACCATGTGCGAGACAAATGACGGCTTCAGGATAGCAGAGGTTGATCTGGAGATTCGTGGCCCTGGAGAATTCTTTGGTATCAGACAACACGGGATGCCGGAATTGAAAATAGCAAATATTATTTATGATGCTCGGGTGCTTGAGATAGCAAGAAAAGAGGCGTTTGATTTAATAAGAAATGATCCCTATCTGACAGCTATTGACCATCAAGCACTCAAGAAAACATTCTTCTATGAATTCAGGGATAGGCTTGAGTTGGGAAGTGTGGGGTAAGGAAGGAGTCAGAATTCAGAATACAGGAGTCAGAATGAGAAAACTCACATTTATTCTGAATTCTGACTCCTGACTCCTGACTTCTGACTTCTGACCTCAAGTAGCACCTCTGCCACTACATACAATGACCCTGCCAGACAAATCATATCATTATCGTTAGCTGCTTTTATTGACTGGGTTATGGCTGTAGGGATGTCGTCGCAGACCATAGTTGATACGAGATATTTATCTGCCTCTTTGAGTAATTTGTCTGGCGGGAATGCCCTGCTTGTCTCTGGTTTAGTCAGAATAAGAAGCTTCAGCCTCGAATTATCGGCAATTAGCTCCCTCATCATCGCTGTTTGGTCCTTATCATCAAGGATGCCGAGAACAAGGATAAGCTGCTCATAGGTAAAGCATTCATCGATTGCTTGCCGTAATACCTTGGCACCAGCAGGATTATGTGCCCCGTCAACCACCATTAGAGGCTTTTGCCCAATGACCTGAAGCCTGACGGGCCAAGTGGTATGAGATACGGCGTATGGAATTTTATCGTGATTGATTTTAACGCCTTGCTCCTCTAATGCTCCTGCGGCTAAGATGGCACAGGCTGCATTCTGAAGTTGATGAGCTCCAGGAAGGGATGGATGGATATCGGATAGCTTGTATGGGCGAGAAGCCATTTGCTTGCAGACGGATTGTGCGAACGATTGTTCATCCGTATGGGGGGGGACAGCATAAAAGGGGGCATATTTTTCTTTTGCTATATTCTTGATAGTTGACAGGGCTTTCTCGTCCATCACCCCACAGACCACAGGCACCCCTTGCTTGATAATCCCTGCCTTTTCCACAGCGATTTTCTCAACAGTATCCCCTAAGACAGCGGTATGTTCAAGCGAAATATTGGTGATGATGCTTACCTGTGGAATAATGACATTGGTTGCATCCAATCGACCGCCAAGTCCAACCTCTAATATGACAAAATCCGGCTGTTTCTCTGCAAAATAGGCAAGGGCAAGGACAGTGGTTGCTTCAAAATAGGTAACCTGTAAGCCTGAAGACTGAATATGCCTGGCTATTTGCCCGGTCAATCGGGCAATATCCTCATCAGGAATCTGACTATCTGCCGGAGGTGCTATTTGCTGAATGGTTATTCGTTCGTTAAATCGGATAAGATGTGGGGATGTATAAACCCCAACCCTATACCCGGAATGTTTCAGGATTGAGGCAAGAAAAGCAACGGTAGAACCCTTGCCATTGGTTCCGGCAACATGGATATATTTTAGACCATTGTGAGGATTTCCCATCAATTCAAGAAGGCGGATGACCCTTTCTAATCCAAGCTGTATCCCAAATTGTTGAAGATTCTCAAGATAGGTGATGGATTGAGCGTAGTTCATGGAAAAGATCCTTTGGAAGAATTCAGGGGTCAGGGATCAGGAGGCAGCCAGATGGTTTTTCTTTCTGCTCCCTGACCCCTGCTCAAGCTACCCCTGTATATTTTATAGCCAGTTCAGAATGATATTGTCTTAAGTTTTTTATCTGAAACACAGGGATAGGCTTGGCTGTATTTGAGACTCGATATGGCCTCAAGAGAATGACATCTCCAAGATCCTTGATATCATCACAGATACCCTGCGTAGCAAGTACTTGTCCTGGTTCAGCCATTTCGCAAAATTTATAACACAACTCAACCGACTCACCCATAGCAGCATAACTCATCCTGCGGCTGCTTCCAAAGTAACCAATAAGGACATCTCCTGTACTCAATGCCATACCTACCTTCATAATCTCCCGTCCACGCATCGTTCTTTCGTCATTAAAGTTTTTTATTTCATTTTGAATCTCCAGAGAACACCTTGCTGCTCGACGAATATCATTGTGATGCCTAATTGGTGCACCAAAAACATTACACACAAACCCGGCAAAGATTCCGAGAAATTCGCCCTCAAACTTAAGGGTTGCATCAATAATCATCTTGTAATAGTCATTAAGAAGGGCTACCCCTTCATACAACTCTCTTGTCTTGATCGCATCCTCAAATCCATAGACCTTAGAAAGAAATATAACCACTTTTTCCTTCTTGCCGCCTAATTCATGTGTAGCAGCTGGTACAATAGAAGAATGTGTTTTACTGTTTATTTGATACTTATCTAATCGTTCTCTTTTACCAAAAAAAAGCCCCATCTCAGCCTTCTCCTTATCTTTAATTTTCCACTATCATATTTATCGGTAAATTAGATAATTTTATTAAGTATTATTTTGCACAATTTATCGGGCAAAGAGTTTCAGGGTCAGCTGGCCCTAAAACATTACTACAAAAATCTTATCACGAAATCACGAAAGAATGAAAACACGAAAAAGATTTTAAGTAACTACTCAGGTTGTCTGGTTCACAGTTCAAGGTTCAGGGTTAGAGAACCAGAGAACCTTGAACCTGAGTAGTTGCGATTTTAATTTACTTTTCGTGCTTTCGTCCTTTCGTGCTTTCGTGATAAAAAATTCCTTTCAAATTGTCTGCTTTTTCCCATTTTTCCTTTGACTTTAGATAGAATCTATGATAAAATGTTGGTAAAAGCAGAAATTGTCCACATCATTGCTTGTGGCTCACAGGATAGAAGCCTGTGGCTACCATAAAGGTGAATAAGTAGCACAGGCATCCCTGCCTGTGAACCACATGTGCTGGGTCAAACAAAAAGTCTTGACAATATCTAAAAAATCTGTTATATTCACAATGTAAAGGCAGAGTAGGGTGCATGTTATGCACCAAATATAAATACGGTGTGTGTCCCGCACCCTACGATAAGGATACAAAAACTCTATATTATACGAGGAGGCTATTTATATGATAAAATCCAGGAAGTTATTATTTGTTGTTTTCTTTCTTTGCTTAGCAAATATTGGTTATGGAGAGGATAAGGCAGCACCCCCATTAATTGTCAGCTTAGATAATACCTTAGATGTGCCGGGTGTAATGATAGGGAAGGTTACCTCTGAATGGAAAGGGCTTTTGGAGATGCCTATTTGGACATTAACCAAGCCGTCTGTAGCAAAAGAATCCTATTTTATGATGCCTGAAAAGCAAAACGAGTTCAAGTTTGGTGTGGTTTGTCAGGCAAAAAATAGCTGTGGATTTGATGAATCATACATTGTTTCCTTATTAGTTGAAAGGGAAACGGCTCCACACTCAGACAAATGGGTTTTTGTAAGTGCTGACAGGGAGACCATCCCTTGCCGGGCAAAGAGTGTAGATAATAGAAATTTCTTATCTGCCACTATATTCCAGAAAGAGCCGGAGGCTCGCTACAGGCTTACAGTTTGTTCAAGAATGGCTGTTGAAGAAAAAACAGCAAAAGAGATAACCTACCTTACCCTGAAATGTTCATCTGAATATCAGGGGTTTTATACAACAATTCCGTTCCTGCCCTTGTTTATTCTTCATGATCCAAATGGTGATGCCAGCTTTACTGAATTAGCCTTAAGGGCTCAAATATCTCATTTGATGAGATTTGCCATATCTTCTATCCCTGCCAGGATAGAAGAGACATTACAAGAGGAGCTTTCCTTTAGTTCGATAAAGGGCAATCTTTTAGTAAAAAGACATGGAACAGATACCCTGGAGTTTATTCTTACCACGACTCAAGCTATTTCTTCTGAAAAATCATCAGAATCACCCAATCTCATCGGTCCAGGATATGGTGATGTTTACATTTTAGCAAAAAATATCCCTGTAAAGGTTGTCTTTTCTCAAGGCGAAGGC
Organism: Candidatus Desantisiibacteriota bacterium; assembly: GCA_016208205.1. The sequence continues at coordinate 13,607 of JACQYP010000092.1, forward strand.
AAGAGAAGTGTCTTTTTTCAGGTAGTTTCGGCTAAAGAGGCAGGGATACAGGATTCCTTTGAAATAGTTACACTCTCAGCCGGCTCCATTCGAGAAAGATCAGATATATCTGATGAGCTTAAAAAACAACTTGCCTCTGTGAATATTGGATGGGATAATCAATGCTCTGGAGGAGAAAAAGCACTTGTAGTTGCAATAGGTGATGTCTACTTGAATGACAAGGAACTTAAGGCAAATCCATGGTTATCGCAATCATTAGCACCAACCTCGTTTAAGATTGGATTCCCGGTAGATTCAAAACAATTAGAGGTAACCTTGAACCCGAGTGATGCCCCAGCTCGTTTGGGGATAGAGCCTCAGGAAATAAAAATAGCCCTTGCTGATAAGAATTGCAAGCAAGAACCATGTGATTTTTTCTCTTATCAGATGTATATTGACCGTTGTTTTGGCACACCACTCTTCCTTACCTTAAACGATAAGTCAAAGCCGGCAAATAGAACTGCCCTGCATGGCCGAAGTATCTCATCTGCACCAACTGAATACTGGACAAGCGGTTGGCAGGGGACAATAGTGGCTGAGGCACATATTGGACACCCAATGGACGGACAAAACGAGGATACAGGGATTTCTGTCAAAGGGGTGAGCTTTGAGGAACAGGGAACGAGTATTGCTGCTCAGGAAGAAGGGGAGCAATATATGCTCAAGGAGCTTTCTACAGGGGAACATCTTATCACTGCTAAGGCATATGGATTTAAGCCATCATCTCAAAAGATAGATGTTTCATCAGTAAAATCAAGCTATCTTAAAGCTCTGCTTATCCCGGAGAATCCATTTGTTTATGGATTGGTAAAGGATTCCGGAACAGGTGAAGGGCTTTCCGGAACAACCCTTGACCTGCTTAAGGGACAAAGCTCTTTAAGACAGGCAAAGACAGGGCTGACCGGTAATTATTCTATGGATAACCTGAATAAAGGGATTGAGTATACCATTATTTCTTCATCCCAGGGGTATGAAAAGAGAAGGCAGACAGTATCCTTTGGTCCGGAACAAACAGTGGCAAGGGTAGACTTTCTCCTGACAAAGGCATTACCACCAGCAGCTGTAGAAAAAACTACTAAAGAGCTGTCTCCACCGGTTGTAACGGCTAAACTTGCTCCGGTTCCAGAGCTACCAATGGAGATAATAGCACCGCCCGTGCCGGAAAAACCAGCACCACTGAAGACATTGGCTGAAATAAAAGAAGAAAAGGGGATTACAGTTAAAGAGGATAAGGGGACAATAAAGATAGAGATGACTCAGGCAGCAGTTAACTTTGTTACCGGCAGTCATGTGGTTCGATCGGAAGCCTATCCTGTCCTGACAAAGGTGGCAAATATTCTTAAAGCATATCCTGATTGCAAGGTTATAATAGAGGGGCATACGGATAATGTTCCTCTTGGACCTGTCACGACAAAGAAATATAAAGACAATAAGGGATTATCGCAGTCAAGGGCAGAGGGTGTTGCGGCATTTCTGGTTGAAAGGGAAGGCGTGCCTGCTGCTAATCTGACAGCCATTGGGTATGGAGAAGCAAAGCCGATTGCTTCAAATAAAACGCTTGAGGGCAAGGCACAAAATCGGAGGGTAGAGATTACTATTAAAAAGCCTGAGGCACCACTTGCGCCTGTAGTAGCAGCACCGGTTAAGGAGATTCCAGCACCAGAGCTGTCCAAGCCGGCGGCTGTTGAGGTTGCCAAGCCAAAGCCTGAGGCACCACCTGTGCCTGTAGTAGCAGCACCAGAGCTGTCCAAGCCGGCGGTTGTTGAGGTTGCCAAGCCAAAGCCTGAGGCACCACCTGTGTCTGTAGTACCGGCACCGGCAATTGCTCCACTGCCAACTGTTTATACCATGCTGACCAATGGTGGGTTTGATGATGGGATGAATGCCTGGACCCCAAGAAAGGAAGGGGTTGGAAATATCTATGTCGGCATTGCCAACGATAGTCCGTCTCAGCCAACAACTGCCAGAGGTGCTATCTCTATTGAGATGAAACGGCAAAAGTCGCAGTCTGACATGGGTGAGGCAGGGGTTTTGCAGCTGTTAAATATTGATGTTTACAGATATACTCAGATTAACTTGAAGGCTGACATAAAGATAGATGGAGCAAGCATGTCTGGTGATGGCAAGGCAGGTGAAGGCCATCCTGTATGCCTTGAATTAAAATATACCGGTACAGACGGCAAGCCGTATATCTTCAAGCATGGTTTCGTTGTAAGCGGCAAGCTGAATTATCCGGATATTGGCGAACAAATAAAGAAAAGGCAATGGGTTGCCTATGTCTCTCCAAACCTGACACAGTTCTCCCCAAGACCGGTAAAAATAACAGAGGTAAAGATTGTTGCCAGAGGATGGGATTTTGTGAGCAGGGTTGATAATGTTGAGCTTCAATTAGGCATGTTACCATCTGAGGTAGCTGAGGTGCGTAAGCCGGAAATAGTTATCCCGGAGAAAAAGCCTCAAGCACCGGCCGTGCCACAGATAATTACTTATACCAAACTTATGAATGGCAGCTTTGAGCAGGGAATGGAATCCTGGCAGTCTTCTGCACAAGGGTCAGGAAAGATAAAGGCTGGGATGGTAAAAGATGATGCTGGGCATCCTCATAGCCTTGAGATAAGCAGACAGGATTCAAACTCTACCACTGGTGGGGCAAGTGTGTTCCAGATGCTGGATATTAGTACCATCAGGTATAACCTCTGTGTGTTGCAGGGAGAGATAAAGGTACTTTCCTGTTCCTTTTCAGAGAATAATTGGCAGAACGAAATGTATCCTGTTTGCTTAGAAATAGAATATATGGATATTTCAGGCAAGCAGTGTCTCTTCAGGCATGGATTCCTGACAAAGGGTAAACTGAAATATCCTGAAATGGGAGAAATAGTTGGAAAGAATAAATGGATAAGCTATACCACACCTAATCTTAAGGAACTGTCTCCAAAACCAGCTAAAATAACCTGTGTCAGGATAAAGAGTGATGGTTGGGATATGGTCAGTCGGGTAGACAATCTAATCCTGGAGTTATCCAGTAAGCCCATAGAAAAGCCGGTAGTGGTTGTTCCTCAGCCAAAGATAGAGATGCCGGTGTTGCCAAAGCCTGAAATAAAGGAAGAGGTAAAGCCTTTGGTAAAGAAAGAGTCTGAGTCATGGATAATGGATGAAGGGGAGGCTATGAGTAGATTTGGAGAAATGGAATCTGCCGGCATGGAAAGGCTGGCTGAATCCTTAGTGGTTGATCCCAAGGGCATAGAAGAAATCTCCATACTCTTAGTGTCTCCAAGCCTTAGCCCCAAACAGGCAGCCCGAATACTCTATAAGCTCTATCAGGTACAAGGGGATAAAGCAACAAATAAGGTGTTAAAGATTGTAGGTGATATCAATCAGGATAAGGCGGCAAAGATTAAGAAATTGCTAAGTAAGTAGCATTTAGCCGTCAGCGGTCAGCTTTCATGCAGCATTATTGTATGAAAGTAAGGACTTTTAATAATTCAGACCTCGTGAATTAGCTTCGAATGTCAAAGGGTGAATCAATGAAACACAAGGGGTTGCAAGATAATTGGACATTTGGGACTACCAATATATACCATGATATGCTGTATCTTAAGTACTTAGTTACTTGAGGTAGCCTACTCAGGTATTCAGGAGTCAGAAGTCAGAATAAATGCGGTTTTTTCATTCTGACTTCTGTATTCTGACTTCAAGGTGTGCTAACCATCAACAAAGGAAAAGACCATGTCCTATCTTACTACATTTAATTCATCCATCCTTCCAGAGGTTCATACAGATACCCTGATTATTGGGATGGGCATAGCCGGGCTTAGTGCCGGGATTAAGGCTGCTAATTATGGGAAGGTACTGATTGTTACCAAAGATTCTTTTCACGAAAGTAATACTGAATATGCGCAGGGTGGGGTAGCAGTTGTTTTAGCAGATGGGGTAGCACCCATAGCAGGAGATAGCTGGGAAAAACATATGGCTGATACGCTGACTACAGGTTGCGGCTTGTGCAATGATGAAAATGTCAGGATACTTGTTGAAGAAGGCACGCAAAGGGTGCAGGAATTAATAGAATGGGGTGTTAAATTTGACAAACAAGATGGGAAAATAACCCTTGGTCAGGAGGGTGGACATGGTCTCAAAAGGATTGTTCATGCCAGAGGGGATGCAACCGGGAAAGAAATATTAAGGGTATTATTGAATAAGGCAAAGGCAAATACAAATATTACCCTGATAAAGGATACATTTACTATTGATCTGTTGTCTAACAATGGGATGTGTTTTGGGGCAGTTGTTCATTCACCAAATAAAGGCAACATGGTTATTTTTGCTACTAATACAATCCTTGCTACGGGTGGAATAGGACAAATATACAGGGAAACGACTAATTCTATGATTGCTACCGGTGATGGGATGGCTATGGCTTATCGGGCTGGAGCAATATTAAGCGATATGGAATTTATACAATTTCACCCTACAACCTTGTATGTCGCCGGTGCATCTCGATTTCTGATATCTGAGGCAGTTCGTGGAGAGGGTGGAATATTGAGAAATAGAAATGGTGAAAGGTTTATGTTCAAGTACCACTCTTCTGGTGAATTGGCTCCAAGGGATATTGTTTCCAGAGGAATATTGACTGAGCTTAAAAGAACAAACTCTGTTTTTGTCTGGTTAGATGTTACCCATCTTGATTTTGAATACCTTAAGAGGAGATTTCCAAATATTATTAAGACATGCCTTGAATTTGGCATTGATGTTAAAACAAAATGGATTCCGGTAATGCCTATAGCCCATTATATGGTTGGTGGGGTAAAAACAGATGAATATGGTCAGACAAATATTCGTGGACTCTATGCCTGTGGTGAAGCAGCAAGTACCGGCGTCCATGGGGCTAATCGATTGGCAAGCAATTCCCTGCTTGAAGGATTGATCTTTGGCTGTCGAACAGGAGAACATATTGGACATACTCCTATGCTGCTTCAAAAGCAAACCATCTCAAACGATGTAATAGAGGCTAATGTTCATAAAAAAATAAATATTACAGATGTCCGAAATTCTCTAAAAAGCTTGATGTTAAGAAATATGGGGATTGAGCGGGATCAAAAGGGATTGCTTGAGGCTAAAAAGAGTATTGATTTCTGGGCATCATATGTGCTGAACAGGGAATTTTCATCTTCTGCCGGCTGGGAGCTGCAAAATATGCTCACTGTTGCAGGCCTGATACAAAGGGCAGCAAACATGAGACAGGAGAGCCGAGGGGTTCATTTCCGTACAGATTATCCGTATCAGGATGATGTTAACTGGAAGAGGCATATTGAGTTGCAGGAGGGTTGCGAATCGTAACCACAGATTACACAGATTTTCACAGATTGTTAAAGAAAAAAGAAAAAGGGATTTTTTATCACGAAATCACGAAAGGAAGAAGGCACGAAAAGTTTAGCACGAAATCATATCTAATATTTATTAAATCTGTGAAAATCTGTGTAATCTGTGGATAAAAAAAGAAAATCTGTGGATATATTAATTGCCCCTACCATTTTTTTTCAATCTCCAGATTCGTTCTGCAATCATTGGTATTATCCTGATACTCTTTGAGTGTATACCTTCCAATAAGCTTGATATGCTGTTTTAGAAGCTGCTGGGCAAGCTGAAGACTGTATTCCTTGTAATCATCCCTGACCATGTTATCATTCCACTTTATCCTTGCCTTTATGGCAGTAGCAGGATGAGGGGTATATGTGGATTCAAGGAATACATACCCTCTATTCTTATCATCATTTTTTTCCTGCCTTAGTCCCAGTGTAGAGTATATCTCAGGCGTTATATCCCAAAAAATTCTTTCGGTATAAGCTGTTTTCTTATCTGTATTATCAATCCACCATTTGGTTCTTATTCTTTTTGATAGTTTATAGCAAGCCATTATCCACAAACGATAATTATTATTCCTGGAATAGTCGTAAGAAGCCTTGATGGTCGATAATCTACCCTTAAAAAAGCGACTGATATGGGCAGAATAGCCTTTGGCATCCTGCATTTTTTCAATTCCAGAGATATGTCCGTATGGGGTGCAAAAGCCTTTATCAAAGCTATATACGAAACACCCAATATCATAAGGGGCAGGGGTTTTAGCCTTCTCTGCACGGACAATCCATCCATATCCATTAGTATTTGTTGGAGGAAGCCCCTCTGACACATAATACCATGCTGACTCTCCAGAGATTTGGAAAGCAGGCGTATCTATCACCAGATATGGTCCCATTACAGAATAGGAGGAAACCCCTCTGGCAGTTGTAGTTGTGGCTGCTTCTAATTTGGAGGCATATCCGGTATATCCAACAGATACCCGTTTGATTTGCAATTCAGAGTGACACCCAACAAGCTGTTCATGGTCAAAGCCCTTAAGGCTAAGGGTGTAGGGATCTGAGGAGACACATGAGAAAAACAATCCAGACTGTATCTTGTTAAATAGCTTTGTCAGGTATACTCCCCTCATTACCCTTGATTTTCTCCACAGAGTATCATGAAATGCACTGCTGCCACTTTGGCGGCTGCCATTATTAAGCACAAGCCCCTCTCCAAATCGAAGAAAATAATATCCAACAGCGCAAGTCTGGAATTCTAAGCAGTATTTAGAAAGTGAATCATTATGAGTGTCTTTATTCCATAGGTAAAGCTGTGTTTCCGGATTAAAGCTAATCTTGAGCGATTCTGAGGTTTGACCTTGTTGGTAACTGCTATGGGTTAATCGTAATCTATTATCTTGCCTATCTCCTCCAGGCTGCTGGTTCAAAAAAGGCTTTATTGTTTCAAGGACATCCCTTGAAACTGAAGCGTCCTCGCTTCGGATTAAGTTAGATGATGCCTCTGCTGACAGAGGGATACCTTTTGTGGTTAAATTCCTCTGATATTCAAGGAGTTTCTCTGTCTCTTCCGGAGAAAGAATAGACAGGTCACTGAGGTCTTCTTTGGAAACAGAGGTAATCGAAAAAGGATTATCATACAACCCTAAAAGAATCTGGGCATATTCATAAGATATTTCACCATCATCTACTAATTCCCAGATATCATCCGGGCTATTAATTCGTGTACCTGAAAAATCTTCATAACCATAAGCAACTGGGATAAATAGGCAGGAAATTATTACAGCTGTACTCAAGTATTTTATGCAAGTTGAATAATTATACAGAGTGAAAAGGTTCATTTTATCGTTTCCCTTGTGATTTCTTGTGAAAGTAAAAAGTTAGAATCCAGAATCCAGAAGATAGGAAGCAAAATTCAGAATTGCTGTAGAATCTGTTTTCATTCTGACTCCTGTATTCTGAATTCTTAGTTCTTATTTTCACGCTAAAGCGAACTATCCCAACTATCTCTAATACGGCTGTATCCATCCCTCATGCAACCCTTCATCATCCAGACAATTGAGGGCATCATCATACTCCTGTCGGCTGATCTTTCGATTGATCTCAGGGTAAGACGAGGCTTTATTTGCCGGAAAATATTGAGACATGAGGCTGATATATACATCTTTGGATATTTCCTGAGCCAGCATTTTCAGCACTTGTTTTGTACCGGCAATCTTCTCCGGCAGTACCAGATGCCGTATAATCATCCCTTTCTGGGCAATTCCCTTTTCATCAACAATCAATGAACCTGCCTGCCTCCACATCTCTTTTATTGCTTTAAGATTAATCTCAGGATAATTGAGTGGGGCATTTGAATATTTTTGTGCCATTTGAGGATCTATATATTTGGCATCTGGAAGGTAGATAGAGATTATTCCATCTAATAACCTCAATGTCTCTATGCTCTCATAGCCATTGGTGTTCCATAGAATCGGGATATTTAAGCCATCTGCTATGGCTGATTCTACTGCATCAAGGATTTGTGGGGTAAAATGCGTTGGTGTGACAAAGTTTATATTATGACAACCCATTTTCTGGAGTTTTAACATCCTTTTTGCTAATTCTGTAGCCGTAATCTCATTACCCACGCCAAGCTGGCTGATGGGATAATTCTGGCAGAATACACATCGCAGATTGCAATTGGTAAGAAAAATAGTGCCAGAGCCATGGTGCCCGGATATGGGCGGCTCTTCACCATGATGGGAATTACAGCTTGAAACTACAGGCAGCAGCCCTGATTGGCAAAATCCATGCTCATTCTTTAGTCGATTAACACCACATTCTCTGGGGCATACCCGACATTTTTCCAACATCGCATATGCCTCTTTAACCCTTTGTTTGAGGATACCATTTTGATAAAGCTCAAGATATGGCGGATGCATGGGAGTTCCTTTTATGTTCAAGCAGATGTTGTAGGTTGTAGGTTGTAAGTTGTAAGTTTAGGATGGTAGTTCTGCATCCTAAACCTACAACCTATTCCTTACACCATAACCACTTGCAGAGAATTGGTTGATTCTTTTGAACCAATGGGGGCGAGAAAAAGGTTGCCAGCCACAATTACCTTATCGCCTGAATGGAAACAGCCGGTACTTTTTGCTGCTTCTATAATATCATCTATGCTGCTTAATTCCTCTGTTTTTAGGGGTAAAACACTCCAATAAAGAGCCATTCTTTGTAACACGGTCTCATTAGGGCTAAGGGCAATAATAGTTGCCGCCGGTCGATATTTGGCAATTTGTTGTACAATTGCCCCTGTTCTGGTATAGGCAATAATAGCCGGCAGTCGCAGATCCGCCCCAATCTGGCAGATGGCATAAGCAATAGCATCTTGACTGCTTATCTTCCGTAATTCTGACTTGTCCCGCAGGATGCCTTCATATTCAAGGGATGCCTCTGCTCCATTAATAATCTTGATCAGTGTTTTAATACACTCTACAGGATATTTACCTATGGATGTCTCTTCTGAAAGCATAAATGCATCTGTCATATCAAAAACCGCATTAGCCACATCAGCCACCTCTACCATCGAGGGATGTGAATTTTCAATCATGGAGTTTAATATCCCTGTGGCTGTAATTACCGGCTTACCAAACAGGTTTGCCTGAGCAATAATCCCTTTATGAACCAATGGAAGCCTTTCTAAAGGAATCTCAATCCCTAATTCCCCACGAATAATCCTTATTCCATTAGAGGCTTTAATAATTTCATCTAAGTTATTAATTGCCTCTGCCCTCTCTATTCTGGCAATCAAGGGAATATCTGCCCCATTTTTCTTTAAGAATGCCCTGACAGTCTGAACATCCTTTGCGGTACGGACAGAACCAAGGCTAATCATGTCCACCCCTGTTTTTATTCCAAAGAGAAGGTCTTCTTCATCCTTATCTGTAATCGAAGGAAGTTTCAGGTTTGTCATGGGAAGATTCATGGCTTTATTTGATTGGATCCTGCCGCCTCTTATTACCTTGCATATAATCTCAGACAGGGATGTGCGAATAACCTTCAGGCTTATCTGTCCCTCATTAAGATAAATAAGCTCTCCTGGATGCATCTCTTTGGGCAGATTGGGATAGGTAACCGGGATAATGTTATCCCCTGCAGCATTTTCATCGGTAGTCAGGGTAAAGACAAAATCTTCTTTCAGGGTAATAGTGTCCGGTATTTGCCCAACCCTGACCCTTTGTCCGCTGATCTCTTGAATAATGCCAATATGCTTGCCCGTCTCTCTACATATACCCCGAATATGTTCAATGGTCTCTTGATGCTCACTATAACTGCCATAAGAAAAATTCAGTTTCACCATATCCATTCCAGCATCAACCATCTCTCGAAGAATCTTCTGTTGATTTGTTGCAGGTCCAATAGTACAAATAATCTTTGCTTTTTTCATACCAATACCCCCTACTCACTTCTCATTATTCATTTCCCACTATTATACCCCATATACCGTTACATGTCAACATTTTTTCATAATATTACAGTAAAAATGCAAGCAGTAGCTGCTTTTATCATCAATAGTAGCCCAATTCTATGTTGTTGGCTTTATAAAATGGGGATGGATAAGCCAGGATAGAATCCTGGGCTACAAAATTAATGCCAAAATGAGAATTGCTGCTTACGACCCCAACTGGCGAGAGGTCTTTCTTCTCCTCTACGGCTATATCAACCTTTACGGCAAAAAGAGTGAGATATCGCTGATCATTGGGGAATTCAACAGTCGGAAGGATAATATTGAGCCAATCCTGCACAAGAATCTTCTCCTGACAGGTGAGATAGTGGCCGACCTTGGACTTAAAGACAGATTGGCTGAGGATATAATTGATGAGGTTATCGACTTGGCTGTCTCCTCACCTTATTTTACCCTGCGTGAAGAGGCAACAAAGGTACTAAAAAAGGCGATCTGTGCAAGCGGAAATTACCATATGAGTTTAAGCTATATGGAGTGCGGCAGCTTACTTGCTGCCGCACTCCATAAAACAGAGCAATGTTTCCCTCTATGTTTTCTGTGACCTCTGTGGCAAATTCTGCTTGCACAGCTCGAAATTTTTTCAAAATTAAAATTGTTGGGACACCCTCACTTTTCTACTTGCAATTTTTGATATTTTCTGATATACTATTAAAATTAGTAACTATTTTAGGCGGAGGGAAAATGGAAGATATTGCTAATCTCAAAGAGCGGGCTAAAGAGATAAGAAGGCTTATTATTAAGATGATAGCTGAGGCAAATTCAGGGCATCCAGGTGGCTCACTTTCTATGACAGATATAATTACGACCCTTTATTTTTCTATCATGAAGCATTCTTCTGCCAATCCGGCATGGGAAGAAAGGGATAGGTTTGTTCTTTCTAAAGGGCATGCATGTCCTGCTTTTTATGCTGTTTTAGCCTTGTGTGGATATTTTCCAATATCAGAACTAATGACTTTAAGAAAATTAGGGAGCATACTTCAGGGACACCCTGATTCAAAGGTAACCCTTGGTGTAGATTTTTCTACCGGCTCTTTGGGGCAGGGAATCTCAGCAGCCTGCGGTATGGCTCTGGCTGGAAAGATTGATAAAAAAGATTATCGAGTTTATGCTATTATTGGCGATGGTGAGAGTCAGGAGGGACAGGTATGGGAGGCGGCCATGTCTGCAGCCCATTATAAATTGGATAATCTTTGTGCCTTTCTCGATCATAATAAGCTTCAAATTGATGGTGAAGTAGAAAAGGTAATGAATATCGAGCCTGTGATGGATAAATGGAAGGCTTTTGGATGGAATACGCTACGGATTGATGGGCATTCGATTGAACAGATAATCGAAGCAGTAGGGATTGCCCATAAAACCAAGGATAAACCAACCATGATTGTGGCAGATACTATTAAAGGCAAGGGTGTTTCCTTTATGGAAGGCAAGGTTGGTTTTCATGGGGTAGCACCTACCCGTGATCAGGAACAACAGGCTTTGAGGGAGCTGGAATAAAATTAACAATTATCAATTATCAATTAACAATGTTCAATAATTGATAATTGATAATTGAACATTGTTAATTATATTAGGAGATACAATGACAGAAATGATAGCTACAAGGGATGCTTATGGTAAGGCTTTAATCAAATTGGGTAAGATTTATCCTGACATGGTTGTGCTTGATGCAGACACATCATCCTCTACCAGAACCCAGTGGTTTTGCAAGGAATTTCCGGAAAGGTTTTTTAACTTTGGTATTTCTGAGGCAAATATGGTAGGTTATGCAGCCGGACTTTCCACCTGTGGAAAGATACCAATAGTTTCTACCTTTGCTTGCTTTGGGAGTGGAAGGGTTTACGAACAGGTAAAGCTATCTGTCTGCTGGCCAAAATTAAATGTAAAGGTTATTGTCACCCATGCCGGTGTTTCTGTAGGAGAAGATGGGGCATCACATCAGGCTATAGACGACATCAATCTGATGAGGGTATTGCCAAATATGACTGTGATTGTGCCGGCTGATGGGACAGAAACAGAAAAGGCGGTTCAATATGCTGTCGAGAACTATGGACCATTTTATATCAGGTTGGGACGATCCCCGCTTCCGCTTATTTTTGATGATACATATGAATTTATTCCGGGTAAGATGTATATGCTGAAACAAGGCAGCGATGCAACGATTATTGCCTGTGGATTGATGGTTAATGAGTCTATTAAGGCAGCTCAAATATTATCCCAAAAAGGTATTGAGGTAAGAATCCTTAATGTCGGCAGCATCAAACCCATTGATAAACAAGCAATTATCCTTGCTGCAAAAGAAACAGGAGCAATTGTTACGGCTGAGGAACATTCGATTATTGGTGGACTTGGAAGTGCTGTATCTGAGGTTTTGTCAACAAACCTTCCTGCTCCAGTGGAAATGGTTGGAATAAAGGATACCTTTGGTCAGTCCGGCAGCCCGGAAGAATTGTTAAAGCTGTTTAAGCTGGATGCTGCTGCTATTGTGGAAGCAGTAATGCGGGTGATGGTCAGAAAGTAGGTCAGGCATTCTTGCCTGACTGACGAAAGTCTGGTAAGTTAGTAAATAGTGTCTGTCAACCTTAAAATGACGGATAAGTATACAGCAAGCACCTTTGGAGCATAATTATGATTCAGATGCGTCATATCACTAAAATATATGAAAAAGGGATTCATGCATTAAATGATATTAATGTAGAGATTGGTCGAGGAGAAATAGTTTTTATTACCGGTCCATCCGGGGCAGGGAAAACTACTTTCCTGAAATTGATCTATGCAGAGGCAAAACCAACCTCAGGTATACTCTTTGTTGGCGGGAAAAATGTCAGCAGTTTGCCGGCAAGGGATGTGCCTTATCTTCGGAGGCGAATTGGGGTTGTTTATCAGGATTTTAAGCTTTTATACCAGAAAACAGTATTTGAAAATATTGCTTTTGCCTTGCGAGTCATTGGACTATCTTCAGCAGAGATTTATAAGCGAACCATTAAAGTACTGAATATTGTTGAATTAACTCACAAAAAAGATGCATTTCCACACCAACTTTCTGGTGGAGAACAGCAACGGGTAGCTATTGCCAGAGCCATAGTCAATGACCCTATCCTTATCCTTGCAGATGAGCCTACAGGCAATTTAGATACATGCATGGCCACAAATATCATGAATTTTTTCATGGAGGCTAATCATCAAGGGACAACATTGGTTGTTGCTACCCATAACAAGGAAAAGGCTCTAAAGATGGGTACGCATGTTATTCAGGTGGACTCGGGTAGAATAATAAGTCCTATATGACATATAGGACATATGGTATCATTTTAGAAGGAATCGTAACGATATGATACATCCACAAACCTTTGGTTATTTTTGCAGGGAGGCAATGATAAACTTCAAGCGGGCCGGGGCAATGACCTATGCCAGCATTGGGATTATTACTGTCACCCTTTTTATTATGGGTATTTTTCTATTATTGATTGTCAATCTTTGTCAGATTCAGGATACTTTAATTAAAAAGGCATCTATTATTGTTTACTTAAAGGATGATTTGCCGGTTGAAACCATACAATCTATTCAAACAAGTATCAGCAGGCAGATTAACCAGGCAAGTCAAGTAATATACATCTCAAAACAAGATGCTCTGGAAGGATTTAAGAAAGAATTAAGTCAGTATGAGGATATCATTTCCGGTGTGGCAGGGAATCCATTGCCGGCCTATTTTGAGATAAAGCTGACACCTAATAAGATGTTTTCATGGGAAAGACTGAAAAAGATTGCCGTAGCCATAGAAGGGATGGAGGGGATAGAAGGCGTAAACTATGGTCAAAAAGCGGTTGAGGTTATTGGGACGATTACTGATGTCCTGAGAATGTTTATCATGGGTATAGGATTTATCCTGGGACTGGCTACATTGATTATTATCTCAAATACTATTGAATTAGCCCTTTTTGCCAGGCAAGAAGAGATAGAAATAATGAAATTGGTTGGTGCGACTCCCTGGTTTATTCGGTGTCCATATCTCTTAGAGGGGATGATACATGGGTTAATAAGTGGAATACTGTCTATTGGACTTCTATGGCTTATTTATCATTTTGGTTTACTTAAAACCTTTGCAACAAACCCTATCTTTTTATTTTTACCACAGATAAAATTTATATCATGGCAAATGATGGGTATCTTAATTGCATCAAGTGGGTTTCTTGGATGTCTTGGAAGCTTGCTTTCTTTGCATTATTTTTTGAAATCTAACAGAGAATAGTCAGTAATTCTCATTTTACAGATCTCGTGAATTAGCTTCGAATGTCAAAGGGTAAATCAATGAAACACAAGGGGTTGCAAGATAATTGGACATTTGGGACTACCAATATATACCATGATATGCTGTATCTTAAGTACTTAGTTACTTGAGGTAGCTTGTTTTTAATCTTGAATCTCGAATTGCGAATCTATTCTATTTCTTCAGATTCAAGATTCGCAGTTTATTTTCATATCTTCATCCGTCAATTTAGACTTGACAGGACACTAACAATAGAAGGAGCTGTAAGGATGCGAGAATTATCGTAAACTCGAAAATATTCGGAGGAAAACCGATTATCGAGGGAACTCGTATATCTGTTGAGTTCATACTTGGATTACTTGCTTCTGATGTGAGTGAAGAAGAGATTCTTGAAGACTATTCTCATTTAACTAAAGAGGATATTCTTGCTTGCTTAAGATATGCCGCCTGCAGCATGAAATTTCATGAGTTGCGAATCCGCACGACTTGGTGGTCGTCGAAGAAGCCCGGATATGCATTCGTCAAGTGAGTATAAATTGAGAGCAAGTTTTAGGAGAAGTCCCCTTGCCCCATCAGGGGAAAGGGTTACGGGTGAAGGGGATTATGCGATGAACCATTACATTTGTTTGATTTTTAGATTTTTGTTTCTGTATGTATGGGAAACACTTAGGTCTCAACAGTGGCTGAGGTGTAAGGGTCTGTGGCAATATTCCCTTACATTCTGCCTTTGTGCCTTTGTGCCTTTGTGCCTTTGTGCCTGCCTTTGTTCTGCAGATGTATCCACAGAAAAGGAAAGGTTTTTGAAGGTACAAAGGGATTTGCAGCAAAAAAAAGCTTTATTACAGGAGTCGGCAAAAAAAGAAAAAAGGGTGATAGATGAGTTAGACAAGATAAATCAACAGTTAAACCAGACTCAAAGAAAGGTTGGTGAATTGGGTGGGGTGATGAAAAAGACACAAAAAGATATAATTGTTAAAAAGATAGCATTGATTGAAACCCATGACAGGCTTTGCCAAAAACAGAATGAATTGGCTTATAGATTGAGGGCAATATATAAATACCGAAAGAATGGTGTGATAGATATCGTATTTTCTACCCCAAACCTTTCAGATTTGTCAAGGCAGATTTACTTTATGACCATGATCGCTCAAAATGATAATACCTTGATCCGTGAGATACGACAACAGAAAGAGGTGTTAAATTGCCAGAAACAGGTACTTCAGAAAAAGCATGAGCAACTTTCAGATACCCAGAATGAATATAAACAGGAATTTGTTGTTCAGAAAAAGCAAGAAAGAAATTATCAAGGACTGCTTTCTCGTGTTCAAGAAGAGGAAAAACTTTATCGCCAGCAGATTGCACAACTTAATCGGTCATCGACAGAATTAACCTCATTAATCAAGAGGTTAGAGGCACAGAAAAAAGCACAGGCACAGGCAAGGGCGATTAAGAGCAAAAAACCTCAGGAAATAGATAAAAAATACTATCCTGAAAAAGGAACATTTGTCTGGCCTGTAGCTGGTGGACGGATTATTAAGGAATTTGGACGGTATAAGAGTCCAAAGTTTGATACTTATGTGGAAAATAAGGGTGTAGATATCACGGCTCCCTCAGGACAAACGGTTGTTGCAGTGAAATCAGGAAATGTGGTTTATGCTGATTGGTTTAAGGGATATGGGATGCTGGTCATGGTTGATCATGGTAACGGTATTTATAGCCTTTATGCTCATCTGGCAAATATCTTAGTGAGAAAAGGGCAAGCGATCAATGCAGGCACCCCCATTGGTACAGTAGGGGAGACAGGTTTTGCTACTGAACCGTGCTTGCACTTTGAATTAAGGGTTGATGGACAGCCTGTTAATCCCTCAGGGTGGTTGAGACGGGGATGATGGATAGAGCACAGAATACAGAATACAGAATACAGAATACAGAAATAAGGTGTAAGTTAAAATGGCAAAAGCTGATAAGCTGAAAGAAGAGATTGGCTGGTTAAAGATTGTATTTGGTATTTTGATTGCTACTGATATTTCATTGGTTGCCTGGTTGTTTCAGAATTACGAAAAAGCTACCCAACTTCTTCTTATAGCTTGTGCTACAGCGGTACTTCTGGTTACATTTGCAATTGTTTTGGTAAATAGAGTTGCCTATCGAAAAATTGATGAATTGGAGGAATTGTGATGGAATGGCTTGTAATTACTTGTTTTGTAGTGTTTATTGTTGGTATAGGCATAGTAACACGAGATGCCATAAAACACGCAAACAAACATTAAATACCTACTGTATCGCTGTACCTGACGCCCGTTTCGTTCGGGCAGGTGGGAGGCAGTGGGAGATAGAGTAAGATATACTCAACAAGGGTATAATCTGCGATTTTAAGACAT